>JAJDTN010000441.1 GCA_022827165.1 Candidatus Latescibacterota bacterium | reverse complement strand
ACAGCGTCCCCAGCCTCAGCAGGTACTGCAGTTCCATTACCCCGGCCTGGTCATCAGCACTTCCAGTCTGGAGCCAGAAAGCATGGGCATTCGCGTAGGTCGCATTGTTGGACTCCGGTGTCCATGTGTCGATGGTTTCGTCGGACCGTCCATCGAACTCCCGAATAGACAGAATCGACTCCATCACCGTGACATTGCCGTACATCGCGTGAATGCCGTCCTCCCACTGTTGACCGGCAAACAGATTCTGCACGTTGATGGTCGTGAGCAGAAAGGCGTGGGTGCGAAGGTGGTCGTGCGCTTCGATTAGGTGGATCGTGCCTCCGTCGCTCGAGATCTCTACGGACTCCACACGATAGTTCACACCACTGTGCATGTAGATCGCCCGCTGGTAGGCCTCTCGGAACTGCTGGTGCCCCGAGAGGGTGCCGATCTCTGTTGCGCCGACCTTTAGCGTGTACATGCCGCCGCCCGTACCGCGGATGTCCACACCAAAGTGCGGACGCCAATTGCCTATCCGCGGCGCCTGAGCTCCGCTCTTGACCTTTTCTTGGGCGGCCTTGTACAGTCCTGAGCCCAGTACGGCTTCGCCACCTTCGACCTCCGGCGTCTCGTACAGGAGGCATGGAAGATGTCGGTTCACCAACTCCTCGTTGGCGGCATTAACCACCAATTCGTCTAGCGGCTTCTTAAGGAACATGCGCAGATTCGAGGCGTAGAACTGGTCCAGTGGGTTGTTGCGGGCGTAGTACAGCACGAACGCGTCAGCGTCCCAGCTCCGTCCCGCGCGGCCGATGCGCTGCCAAGCCGACATGATGCTGTCGGGGAAACCAGCGAGGATGACGCCGTCGAGGCTCCCAATGTCGATCCCGAGTTCCAGTGCATTCGTAGCGAAGACAAGCCGTATGACGCCTTGCCGAAGCCCGTCCTGTATCTCGTGCCGTTCCTCACTGGCCAATCCACCCCTGAATACCCGAATCGCATGCGTGTCTAGATTGGCGTCCCCTTCCTCGGAAAGCCGTATAGCCTCCTCCCGAGCCTTCCGGTAGCACTCTTCAGCGAACTTGCGGGTGGGACAGAACACCAGTGCGGACTTCCCCATTGCCATACTCGCCAAGCCCGCATTGACCGCCCGCAACTGGAGAATGGGCCAGTACCGATGCTGCGGGATGTCCGGCTTGACAAAGTAGAAGGAACGGCGCGGCCTGAACCGGTCGCTGGCGTTGACCTCATCGAAAGCCAGGCCTGTCAGATTCACGGCGTGCTCCTTTGCGTTCGCGCAGGTCGCCGAGGCAAGGAAGAACTGCGGGTGGACGCCCTGGTGATTGAGGTGGTGTGAGAGTCGGTGAAAGACGAGCGCCACGTTGGAGCCGAAGTATCCTCGGTACTCGTGAATCTCGTCAACAACCACGTATTTCAGATTCCTGAGAAAGCCAGCCCATTTGTCCGAGTGTGCCAGGAAGCTGTTGTGTACCATCTCGGGATTCGTGATCAGGATGTGAGGTGGACTGGATCGAAGCACACCCCTGTCTTCCCGTTCCACGTCACCGTCGTACCACCACGACTCAATGGTGCGTCCATTGGCATCGCCTAACTCCCCGAAGATGCGGAGGAGTTGATCGCGTTGGTCATTGGCCAGCGCTTTCGTGGGATAGATCATCAAGGCGTGGCCGGACTCGGCCACCAATCGCTCCATCATGGGGATCTGGAACGCAAGAGTCTTGCCGCTCGCGGTAGGCGCCTGCAATACCACGTTGGCGCCCGACATCGCCTTCGAGATGGCGTCGGCTTGATGTTGGTACAGGGAGATATCCCTACTGCTCAAGCGCTCCCCGATCTCCGGAGACAGGGACTCAAACACTCGGTCGTCTGCGTAGACAGGAGGAATTCTCTCAACTGTCTCAACCAGCAACTCGTCGCCGCCGGCATCGCCGTCGCGGAGAGCATCGGATCGCCGCAGTTCCCTCAGCAGGGTATCCATGTCTTCCTTCTATTCCGGTATGGGTTCAGCCGGCCCACTCCATCTGCTGCCAGAACTCGACGCCCTGCCCCTCCTGGTCGTCGCCGAGGTCCCGCCACGCCGTCAACTCCCGCCTGAGACCGGACAGCACCTCCGCCCGGGCGGGATCGCCGGACAGGTCCCGGGTCTCGAAGGGATCGTCCGCCACGTCGAAGAGTTGCGTATGCCGCTGCCCCGCGGCGGCGGTCTCGATGAGCTTGTTCCCCGCCGCGTCGCGGACTCCCCGCATGAAGTGGCGGTAGGCGAAGAGGGCGTGATCGCGCACGGCGGCGCTGCCGTCGGCCAGACAGGGCGCCAGGCTGGGGGCCTCCACCGAGCCGGGCCTGTCGACGCCGGTCAGGTCGCACAGGGTCGGGAAGATGTCGGTGAGGCAGGCCAGGGCCTGGCGCCGCTCCCCCGCGGGAACGCCGGGGCCGGCGAAGATCAGGGGCACCCGCACCGAGTGCTCGTAGAGGCTCTGCTTGCCCATGAGCCCGTGCTGGCCCACGGCGAGGCCGTTGTCGCCGGCGAAGACGACCACCGTGTCCTCGGCCAGGCCGGCGCGCTCGAGCTGATGGAGGACGCGGCCCACGTGCGCGTCGATGTGGCTGATCATGGCGTAGTAGGCGGCCAGGTGCCCGCGGACCTCGTCCTCGCCGCGCGGGAAACCCGCCAGCAGCTCGTCGCGGACGCGCAGCTCGCCGTTGTCGAAGGGGTGCTCCGGCCGAAAGCTGGGCGGCAGCTCGACCTCGCCGGGCGGGTACATCTCGAGGAACTCCGGCGGCATGGTGCGCGGGTCGTGGGGCGCCAGGAAGGAGAGGTAGGCGAAGAACGGGGCGTCCCCCGGGCGCCGGCTGCGCAGGAAGTGGATCACGGCGTCGGAGAACAGCTCGGTGGAGTGGACGCCGGGGCGCATGTGGTCCCCCCGGCGCCGCGAGACGGACTGGGCCCGGAAGTCCGTGGTCTGGGGCATGTGCCCCTCGTAGCGGCCGGAGGGATCGAACTGGAAGACCGGCACGTTCCAGTGGTCGCCCATGCCGCCGAAGTAGATCTCGGCCCCGTGGGAGAAGGAGCGCACGAAGGGCTCCGTCGAGTTGTGCCACTTCCCGGTCCCGAAGGTGTCGTACCCGGCCCGACGCAGGCTCTCGCCGAGCATGGCGTGATCGGAGGGGATCGTCTGGCCCTCGCCCTGGATGCGGTAGAGGGACCGACCCGTGTGCAGCATGGCGCGGCTGGGCATGCACACGGCCTGGCGGGAGCCGCCCATGATGTAGGCGTCGGTGAAGGCGGTGCCCGAGGCGCAGAGACGGTCGAGATGGGGGGTGATGACGGGACCGCCGAGGGCGCCGATCGTGTCGAAGCGCTGGTCGTCGGTGAAGAACAGGAGGATGTTGGGACGGTCGGTCATGGCGAGTATGTTCTCGGCTTGCGAAAGGTAGAGAGAGGATGGAACGGAGGCGATTCGGAAGCACCGAGCTGGAGCTGAGCGTCATGGGCCTCGGCGGGCTGCTGGCCCGCTTCGAGGGCGCCGAGGGCCACCCGCCCCCGGAGGAGAAGCGCGCCATCTACCTGAGGGCCGCCGAGCTGGGCGTCAACCTCTTCGACATGGGCTACGGCGACGAGGTCCACATCCCCGACGAGCTGAAAGGCCCCGGCGGCGACCACCACTTCTCGCTCAAGGTGGGCGACCCCGACCCGGCGACCCTGGCCCGGGTTGTGGAGGGCCACCTGGGCAACGTGCGCCGCGAGGCGATCGACATCCTGCGCGTCCATTGCCGCTCCTGGGTGACGAACCCCGCCGTGCGCGAGGCGACCGACGCCCTGAGACAGGCCGGCAAGGTGCGGGCCCTCTGCCTGATCCGCCACCACGAGGCCGACCAGGAGGCCTATGCGGAGCGCGGGCCCGAGCCCGAGACCGAGGGCGACCTGGTGATCTACAACTACGTCCGCCGCACCCAGGAGCCCGGCCTGGCGCTCTCCCAGGCGGCGGGCAAGGGCGTGCTGATCATGAAGGCCCTGGGCGGCCAGTGGCTGCCCTGGGAGGCCCAGACGCGCACCGACTGGTCCGCCGCCGACCGCGAGGAGGTGATCCGCCTGGCGCCGCGGGGCGAGCCGACGCGGGCCGACCTCGACCTGATCTACCCCATCGTCAACGGGCCCTGGCACGAGTTGTGCGAGCCGGGCGAGGTGGCGCCGCCCACGAACCGCGCCATCGGCTGGGTCCAGCAGCACCCCGCCGTGACCTGCGTCCTCGTCGCCTTCGCCAGCGTCGCCGAGCTCGAGGAGGGCGTCGGCGTGGGCGTGGAGGTCGTCTGATGGCGCGCTTCCAGGGGCTGTGGCCGGTGATGCTCACCGCCTTCCGCGACGACGGCTCCGTCGACGACGACGGGGTCGACGCCCTCGTCGACTTCTACATCGACGGCGGCTCGAAGGGCCTCTTCGCGGTCTGCCAGTCGAGCGAGATGTACCGCCTCTCCGACGACGAGCGGCTGGCCCTGGCGGCGCGGGTGGTGGCGCGCGCCGGCGGCCGGGTGCCCGTGGTCGCCACCGGCACCTTCGGCGGACCCGTGGCTGCCCAGGCCGAATTCGTGCGCCGCATGGCGGGGACCGGCGTCGACGCGGTGGTGGTGCTGACGAACCAGCTCTGCCCGCAAGAGGCCGGCGAGCCGGTGCTGCTGGCCGCGCTGGAGCGGCTCGTCGAGGCCACCGATCCGCTCCCCCTCGGCCTCTACGAGTGCCCGGAGCCCTGCCACCGCGTGACCTCGCCGGGCTTCGTGGCCCGGGCGGCGGCCAGCGGCCGCTTCCGCTACATGAAGGACACCTCGCGCGACCCCGCCCTCTTCGGTCCCAAGGCCGAGGCCGCCGCCGCCGACCCGGGGTTCGCCATGTTCAACGCCGCCGCCGCCTCGGCCCTGGCGTCGCTGCGGCTCGGCGCCGCCGGCCTGTCGCCGGTGGCCGCCAACGTCTACCCGGATCTGTTCGCGTGGCTGTGCGACAACCCCGGCCACGAGAAAGCGGCCTGGCTGCAGCGGTGGCTGACGCTGTTGGACTCGGTGGTGAAACTGAAGTACCCGCAGTCGGCCAAGCACTACCTGGCCCGCGAGGGTCTGCCCATCGGCCCGCGGACGCGGGTGGGCGAGCACTCCCGCGACGGCTACGACGAGTTGATCCACGACGCCCTGCGCCAGACCGTCTCCGAAGTGCGGGCCGAGCTCGGCCTGGCCTGAGGCTGCCTCAGCGCACCTCACCCCCCGGCTCCGGGGGCGGCTGCAGCCCCGCGAGGAACCCCTCCAGCTCCTCCCAGATCCCCCCGGGCAGTTCCGCGGTGGCGTGGCCCAGGCAGGACTCCACCTCGGCCGCCGTCCGCGGTCCCACCAGGGTGGCGTCGATGCGCGGCTCCCGCAGGCTGAACTGCACGGCCGCGGCGCCCACGTCGAGATCCCTCTCCGCGCACCATGCGGCGATCTGCCGGGCCCGTGCCACGTCCGCGTGCTCCGGCCTCCACCGGCGCGCCTCCCGGACCAGGTCGACGCCGGCGAGCAGGCCCGACTGGTAGGGGGAGCCGTTGATCACCCCGACTCCGGCCTCGGCGGCCTCGGCCAGCAGCGGCGCCGCCGACCTCCGGATGAGGTGGTAGTCGTACGAGGGCAGGATCACGTCGGCGCGGCCCGACTCCATGGCCCGCCGCAGGAAGCGGTGCGGGCGGACGCCGAGGCCGATGGCGCGGATCTCGCCGGCCGCCTTCAGTTCCTCCAGGGCGTCGAAGGCGCCCCCGGGGCCGAGGATGGTGTCGATGTGCTCGTCGCTGGCGGGGTCGTGGACCAGGACCACGTCGACGGCGCCGAGCAGCTCGCGGCTGCCCTCGAAGCACCAGCGCACGTCGTCGGCCCCGTAGGCGTAGCGGCGCTCGGGATGGGTGCCCACCTTGGTCGACACGGTGAGGCCTGCGCGCACCCCCGGGTCGAGGGCCGCCAGCCCGGCGGCGAGATGGCGCTCGGAGAAGCCGTCGCCGTAGGCCGGCGAGGTGTCGAAGTAGCGCACCCCCAACTCGACGGCGCGCCTCACCGCCTCGACGCCGGCCTCCTCGCGCTGCGCCGGTGTCGCCTCCGGGTCCAGGAGCAGGCCGAGGAAGCCGCCCACGCCGAGGTGGGTGACCTCGATGCCGGTGCGGCCCAGAGTCTTCCTGGGCAGCACGGGATCAGTCCTGCTCGACGGAGGCGGCGACGATGTTGGAGACCCGGCGCAGCAGGGCGCCGCCGTCGACCATCTGGTTGGTCAGGCAGACGCAGATCAGCCCCGAGTCGGGGTCGGCCCAGGCGACGGTGCCGGTGGCGCCCACGTGGCCGAAGGTGCGCGCCGAGACCTGCTCGCCGAAGTAGGCCCACGACTTCGAGTCGCGCAGGGCCCAGCCCAGGCCCCAGGGCGACTCGAGATGGGGCGGGTTCTGGTCGCGGACCATGGCCGCGGCGGCGGCGCGGCTGAACACGCGGGCGCCCCCGTGCGCCCCGCCGTCGAGCATACACTGCAGCAGCGCCGCGAGATCGGGCCCGGTGGAGTGCATGCCGCCCCAGGGACAGCCGAAGTCACGCCAGTACGGGGAGTTCGGCCCGAAGCGGCGGCCGTCGGCGTCGAGCTCCATGGAGGTGCCGCACCAGACCGTATCCTCGATGGCGTAGTCCCCCAGGCCGAGGCAGCTGCGCCCCATGCCCAGGGGCTCGAAGATCTCCCGGCGCTCGAAGTCGCGCAGGCCTTCGCCGGTGACGCGCTCGACGATCTCGGCGGCCAGCAGGATGCCCTTGCTCTGGTAGCGGAAGGCGGTGCGCGGCCGGAAGAGCAGCCCGGCGTGGACGGCGCCGTCCACGAACACGGCCATGGTCGCGTGGCGGCGGCGCCGCAGCGTGTTCTGCGGCAGCATGTCGGGCAGGCCGGAGACGTGGGAGAGGACGTCGCGCACGCGGATGCGGGCCTTGTCCCAGCCGCGGAACTCGGGGACGTGGAGCTGCACGGGGTCGTCGAGGGAGAGCCGCCCGCGGTCGACGAGAAGCATGACGGCGCAAGCGGTGACCGGCTTGGTGATGGAAGCCAGGAGGAAGGTGGAGTCCGCCTCCACGGCAGGGGCGCCCGGCTCCGGACGCAGGGTGCCGAAGCCGCGGGAGAGCACGAGGCGTCCGTGGCGGGCGACGGTGAGGCTGGCGGCGGTGACGCGGCCGGCGGCGACACTGTCGGAGAGCAGGCCGGCGGCCCGGCCGAGGACGTCGGCGGAGAGGGTGGTCATCGGCATCATCCCTTCGGGTTTCCCGAAGAGATAGGTGCGCCGGCCCGCGGGAACAACCCGGCAGCCGACGGTGCGATGCCTCAGGGCGGGGGCTTGTGGACGCTCCCCCCGCAGGATTCGCGCACGATCAGGCGGGACTTGAGGACGGTCTCACGGCGCGTCTCCTCTCCCCGGAGCTTGGCCAGCATCAGTTCCATCGCCGCCTCGGCCAGTTCCTCATGGGGGATCTCGATCGTCGTCAGCGCCGGTTTGAGATACGCCGCCGCCCCGATATCCCCGCTCCCGATGACGGCTACATCCTCGGGAATGCCGAACCCCGCTTCCCGGAGCGCTCGACAGGCGCAGAGGGCCGTGTAGTCGTTGCGGCACACGAGGGCGGTGAACCGGTCGCCGAGAGACCTCCCCAGACGGGAGGTAGGCATGGCGGGAAAGGTCTGTCCGGGTATGCGGTGGGGAGTGAGGCGATGCTTGCGCATCGCCTGCCAGTAC
>JAJDTN010000363.1 GCA_022827165.1 Candidatus Latescibacterota bacterium | reverse complement strand
GGGTGACGGCGTGGAGCACGCCGTCGGGGCTGAACTGCAGGTCCCGCGGACCTCCCGGAACCACGGCGAAGAGCCGGGCGCGGAAGCCCGGCGGCAGGTTGACGCTCAGGCCCGCGGGGACACGGTCGCGGTACTTCTCCGGCACCTCGATCTCGACCTTCTGCAGACCCAGGTCGACTTTGGGGGTCAAGGTGCCGGGCGGATAGTCGGCGTCGTAGTCCTGGGAGGACACGGCACCGGCGGCGAGCAGGCTCAGGAGGGTGGAGATCCGGCGGGTCGGGAAGGGGCGCATAGCGGGTCTCTTCGGAGGAGGGGGTGCCAGGGCGCGGACACCAAGAACTAACTCAGGCCGCCCGTCATCTGCCAGGGGCGGAAGGGTTGAGCGCCATGCGGTACCACACCAAGAACCAACTCAGGCCGCCCGTCATCTGCCAGGGCCAGAGGGCCGCCCACGCGCGAGCAGCGGCGGCCCCACCTCTGGCCCCCCGAGGCCGCTCCATCCGGCCGTCCAACCGCGAGTAGCGGCGGCGCCCAGGCGCCCGTGAAAGTGACTCCTTGGGATTTGACCCGGCGCGAGGAACCGCCCTAGCGTGCGGGCAGCGGCCGGCCTGAGAGGTGATTTGACCGGCTGCGCGGCAACGCCTTGGCGTGCGGGCCTCGGCTGCCGCCCGGGCGATCGAGCGGAAGCCGCGTCATTCACCGCGGTTGACCAGCCATCCGAGCACGGAGCCGATGCGATGAGCGGTGCCCTCGGGATCCACACCGAGGCCGATGTGCGCGTCCCCATGCGCGACGGGGTCCGCCTGGAGGCCCACCTCTTCCGCCCCGACGCCGGGGGGCCCTTCCCGGCGATCCTGCACCGCACGCCGTACGGCCGCTCGAAGGGCGGCTACGAGCGCTACGTACGCGCCGGGTATGCCGTGGTCTCCATGGACTCGCGCGGTCGCTACGGCTCCGAGGGCGACTGGGTGCCCTTCACCGTGGAGCGCACGGGCGACGCCGAGGACGGCTACGACTCGGTGGAGTGGCTGGCGGCGCAGCCCTGGTGCGACGGCCGCGTGGGAACCCTCGGGGCCTCGTACGACGCCTGGATGCAGTGGCAGCTGGCGCGCCTGCGGCCGCCGCACCTGGCGGCGATGTGCGCCTACACCATCCCCCTGGAGCTGACCGAGGTCGACTGGCCGGGCGGGTTCCGGCCGGGGCGGCGGATCAAGTGGTGGCTCACCTCCATGGCGCCGGACCTGCGCCGCCGGCGGGGACTGCCGCCGCCCCACACGCCGGCCGAGGCCCGGCGGGACTGGGACGCCGCCGATAGCGACAACCCCTGGGTCGAACACCTGCCCTGGCTCGACTTCCCGCGGCACCTGCCGCCGGGTCTGGCGGAGTACGCCCGGGACTGGCTCGAGCACCCCAACCGGCGGCCCTGGCGGCTCGGCGAAGTCCACGGCGAGGTGGAGGTGCCGAACCTCGACTTCAGCGGCTGGTACGACCACTGCAACGGCTCCATGCGGCACCTGCAGCTCATGCAGCGTCACGGCCGCAGCGAGAAGGCGCGGTCGCAGACAAAGCTGATCGCCGGCCCCTGGAACCACCCGGGCCTCGGCAGCCGCGCCGTGGCCGGCGTCGACTTCGGCCCCCAGGCCGGGCTCAACCTGCCCGATCTGATCATCCGCTGGTTCGACCGCTGGCTCAAGGGTATCGACAACGGCGTCGACCGCGAGCCAGCGGTGCGCTACTTCGTGATGGCGGGGAAGCGGGGCCGCTGGCGCTCGGCGGACACCTGGCCCCCGGCCGAAGCGACTCCCCGGGAATACCGCTTGGGCAGCGGCGGCGATGCAGGTTTCGGCGGCTCGGGGCGGCTGTTCATGGGCGACGGCAGCGAGGGCGCCGACGCCGACCGCTTCGACTACGATCCCCGAGACCCGGTGCCGACCCTGTGGACGAAGGACTGGTTCACCGGGCCCTCCGACCGCCGCCGGGTGGAGGACCGCCCGGACATCCTCTGCTACCGCACGGAGCCCCTGGCCGAGCCGGTGGAGATTGCCGGCTACCCGGAGGCCGTGCTCTTCGTCAGCTCCTCGGCGCCGGACACGGACTTCTTCGCCCGCCTGGTGGACGAGCATCCCGCCCCCGGGCGGGCCCCGGAGGTCTGCTACGGCATGGTGCGCCTCCGCCACCGCAACTCCCTCGACGTGGAGGAGCTGCTGTCACCGGGGCAGGTGGTGGAGGTGCGGATTCAGCTCGGGCCGACGGCCTGCCGCTTCGAGCCCGGCCACCGCATCCGCCTCGAGATCACCTCGAGCGACTTCCCCAACCACGACCGCAACCACAACACCGGGAAGAACGACCTGGCCGACACGGAGCTGGCGGTGGCGGCCAACGCCGTGCACCACTCGGCCCGGCGTCCCTCGCGGCTGGTCCTGCCGGTGCTGCCCTTCTGAGGCACAGATCCTCGTCGGACCCCCACAGTGCGGTTGACGCAACTCACGTTTCTCGGTAGAGTTGTCAACCGCCCCCCATCGCGAGGATTCACACACCCATCGTCAGGAAGAGGTTCGGATGCTTGGAAGTCGGCTCCGTCAACTGCGGTTGGCCCGAGGGCTGTCGATGGACCAGTGCGTGGCTGAGATGGGGGGGGTCGTCACGAAGCAGGCTCTGTCCAAGTACGAGCGCGACCTGAGCCGTCCGAGCCAGGGCGTGCTCCGCAGCATGGCGAAGGCGCTGGAGGTAACCACCGCGCGCCTGATCGAGGCCGATCCCATCCAGGTCGACATCCGGGCCTACCGCCGAAAGGCGCGGATGGGCCGGAGAGAGATGGAGCGGATCGAAAACCTCACCACCGTCCATCTGGAAGACCGGGTGAGGCTGGAGGACGTGCTGGGCCTGACGCCGGCCCCGGCGCGCTCTGTGCCACGGATCCCCGTGGAGCGTGTCGTGGACGCCGAGGATGCCGCAGCGAAGGTGCGATCCGCATGGGGTCTTGGCGAGGATCCCATCGCCAATGTGATCGACACCTTCGAAGAGCATCACATCCACGTGATCGAGGTGGAGGCGTCGGACGCCTTCGATGGGATCTCCGCCGTGGCCCGCGGTCGCAGGGCGCGTGTGCTCGGTGCAGCCGTGGTGATCCGGAAGGGGCTGCCAGGTGAGCGGCAGCGCTTGAGCCTGACCCATGAGCTCGGTCATCTGGTGTTGCGACTGGCCGAGGGAGTCGAAGAGGAGAAGACAGCCTTTCGCTTCGGTGCCGCCATGCTGGCCCCGGCCGAAGCGGTTCGACGGGACGTGGGGTCACATCGAAGACACGTGGACCTGCAGGAGCTGCTGTTGCTGAAGAGACGCTACGGGATGAGCGTCCAGGCCCTTCTGTACAGACTGAGGGATCTGGGCATCATCAGCGAAGGCCAGTACAAGTCCGGCTGCGTAGACATCAACAAGATGGGATGGCGACGCGCGGAGCCGATGGCACTCGAGCCGGAGCAGCCGATGTGGCTTCGGCAGAACGTCCTTCGGGCGGTGTCGGAGGGGGTGCTGAGTACGAGAGAGGGAGAGGAGATGCTCGGTGAGGCGGTGTCGAAGAAGCCTGCTCCCTCTCTCGTTGAACGCAGGGTCCTGATCGCCATGTCCGCCGAGGAGAGACGGCGACATCTCAAGGAGCAGGCCGATCGCATCGCGGAGGACTACCAGCCTGATTCCGATTGGCAGGCCCTCGCAGGGGAGCGGTTCGTTGAATACTGAGCAGGCTCCCAGGCGCGGCGAGATATGGCGAGTTCAGCTGAACCCGACCCGGGGGGCGGAGATGCGGAAGGAACGTCCGGCACTCGTCCTCAGTTCCGACGCCCTGGGGAAACTGCCCATCAAGCTCGTGGCGCCAATCACGGCCTGGAAGCCACGATTCGAGCGTAACCACTGGCTGGTACCCGTGGAGCCGGACCCGTCGAACGGCATGGCGAAGAAGAGCGCCGTCGATGCCCTGCAGTTGAGAGGTCTTGATCTGAGCCGGTTCGAGAAGCGAATCGGGCGTTTGGCAGGTGACCTGATGGACGAAGTCGCGCTGGCCGTCGGCCTGGTGGTGGAGGTTCCTTCGAACCCTCCATGAGGGAGGCCGAGTGCGTGCAAGCGCGACAATAGGTTCCGGCGACGCCGCCGACCTCGGCTTCCTCGACGAGGGATCGGTGGACCTGGTGATCACCTCGCCGCCGTATCCCATGATCGAGATGTGGGACGAGGCCTTTGGCCGCCAGAGGCCCGGCGTCGAGGAGGCCCTGGCCGCCGGTGACGGCTCCCGCGCCTTCGAGCTGATGCACGGGCTGCTCGACGCCGCCTGGGCCGAGGTCCACCGCGTCCTGCGGCCGGGGGGGATCGCCTGCATCAACATCGGCGACGCCACCCGCACCCTGAGCGGGAACTTCCGCCTCTGGTCCAACCACTCACGGGTGCTGACCGGCCTGCTGGGCGCCGGCTTCGTCCTCCTCCCCGACATCCTCTGGCGCAAGCCGAACAACTCGCCGAGCAAGTTCCTGGGCTCGGGGATGCTGCCCGCCGGCGCCTACGTGACCTACGAGCACGAGTACATCCTCATCGCCCGCAAGGGGCCGCGCCGGGAGTTCGGCACGGCCGCGGCGAAGAGCCGGCGGCGGGAGAGCGCCTTCTTCTGGGAGGAGAGGAACCTCTGGTTCTCCGACGTCTGGCTCGACATCCCGGGGGCCGGGCAGGAGCTGGTCGACGAGGCGTCCCGCCGCCGGAGCGCGGCCTTCCCCTTCGAGCTGGCCTACCGGCTGGTGTGCATGCACTCGGTGAAGGGAGACACGGTGCTGGATCCCTTCGCGGGCACCGGGATCACCGCGGCGGCGGCCCTCGCCACGGGGCGGAACGCCGTCTCGGTGGAACTGGACCCGGCCCTGCTTCCGGTGGCCCGGCGTCTGCTGCTGTCGCTGCCGGAGTTCGCCAACCGCCATCTCCGGCAGCGGCTGCAGCGCCACGTGGAGTTCGCCGAGAGGAGGCTCGCCGAGGGAGGCGCCCTCAGGCACGTCAACCGGAACTACGGCTTCCCCGTGGTGACCTCCCAGGAGCGGGATCTGCTACTCAACGATCTTCTGTCGGTTGAGGACGGGCCCGGCCCCGGTTCCCTGACGGCCGCGTACGACGACCAGCCCCAGGCGGAGTTCGTCCGGGACGGGTCATCCTGACACCTCAGAACACCGACAGGTAGGTCTCCCGCTCCCAGTCGCTGACCGCCTGGTGGTAGTCCCCCCACTCCTCGCGCTTGCACTCCAGGTAGTAGCCGGAGTACTCCTGGCCGAGGGCCTCGCGCACGACCTCGTCCGCCTCCAGGGCGTCGCAGGCGTCGCGCAGGGTGGCGGGCAGGTAGTCGATGCCGCGCTCGGCCAGCTCCGCCTCGGTCAGCTCGTAGAGGTTCTCGTTGTTGCGGCGGCCGGGGTCGGTCTGCTTCTCGATGCCGTCGAGGCCGGCGGCCAGCAGCACGGCGCTGGCCAGGTAGGGGTTGGCGGCGCCGTCGACGCAGCGGTTCTCGATGCGGCCGGGGGCCGGGATGCGGATCATCTGGGTGCGGTTGGAGCCGCCGTAGGTGACGTACACCGGGGCCCAGCTGGCGCCGGAGCGGGGGGCGCCGCGGGTGAGGCGCTTGTAGCTGTTGACCAGCGGGCCGGTGACCGCCACCAGGGCCTTGGCGTGGGCCAGGACGCCGCCCATGAAGTGGTAGGCCATCTGGGTCAGGCCGCTGGGGTCGCTCTCGTCGAGGAACAGGTTGGTCTCGTTGTCGGTGTCCCACAGGCTCATGTGGAAGTGGGCGCCCGAGCCGGTGAGGTCGCCGAAGGGCTTGGGCATGAAGGTGGCGTGGAGGCCGCGCTCCTCGGCCATGGTCTTGACCATCCAGCGGTAGAAGGTGTGGCGGTCGGCGGTGGTGAGGGCGTCGGAGTACTCCCAGTTGATCTCGAACTGGCAGTTGGCGTCCTCGTGGTCGTTGGCGTAGGGACCCCAGCCGAGGGCCTGCAGGTGGCCGATGAGGGTGGTCATGAGGTCGAAGTTGCGGTTGAGGGTGACCAGGTCGTAGCAGGGCTTGTCGAGGGTGTCGAAGGGATCGCTGGTGGTGAAGTGGCCGTCCTCGTCGCGCTCGAGGAGGATGAACTCGGCCTCGACGCCGACGTTGAAGCGGTAGCCGAGACCGCGGGCGCGCTCGAGTTGCCGGTTGAGGATGGTGCGCGGGCAGTAGTCGAAGGGCTCGCCCTCGACCTCGAGGTTGCCGGGGACCCAGGCCATGTTGGGCCGCCAGGGCACGATCATCCCCTGGCCGAAGTCGGGCATGTTGGCCAGCTCGGGGCTGTGGGGTCCCTGGCCCATGTTGCCGGCGGCGAAGCCGGCGAAGCCGGCGCCCTCGGCGGCCATGTCCTGAAGGTTGGTGGCCGGCACCAGCTTGGCCTTGGGCATGCCGCCCATCTCGACGAAGGAGCACAGGAAGTACTCGATGCCGTCGTCCTTCACCCATTTCTGCACGTCTCTCAGTTCCATGACCCTCTCCTCGGGGATGCGTTGAAGTATGCTCAGGCTTGCAGTGACCGCAGGGCGGCGGCGCCGATGGGGGCGATGCCGAGCTCGGCGCCGGCCTCCATGAGGATGTCCCAAACGTAGGCGCCCGGGGCGCGCCCGCCGAGGACGCGGTAGGCGGGCAGATCTCCGGCGTCGGCGCGCACCACCAGGGCCTTGACGCGGGCGACGCTGGTCTGGCGGGCGCGGCGGTCGGGGAAGACGGAGTCGTCGAAGTCGAGGCCGCAGACCTTGCTCAGCAGCCGGGGCGCCCGCGGCCCGACGATGCGGTACTCGAAGCGGCCGTGGGTCACGTCGGTGACGGTCACCAGGCCGGGGGCCGCGTCTGCGGATCTCTCCAGGGCCGCCAGGACCGCTTCTCCCTCGCCGGGGCCGGCGGCCACCAGCAGGAGGTCGGGCCGCAGCCCGCAGGCGGTCACCCGGCCCCCGCTCACCTCTCCCATCCCGGGCGCCGCCAGGCCGGTGGCCGCGGCGATCACCGCGGCGGCCTCGTCTCCCTGCACCAGCAGCTTCGCCCGCGGCGTCTCGTCGCCGAGAGCCACCCCTTCGAGCGCCGCCCGCGCCTCCGCGGCGCCGTCGCCGAAGCGCTCGGGGACACGCCACCCGGCCACCTCGGTCAGCTCCGCGCCCAGGGCCTCCCAGCCGCCGTCGAGGGGGGTCGCGTACCAGGGCCCGGCCATCAGCCGCGCAGCCTCTCGCCGCCGGGATCGTAGAACGCCCCGTGGTGGACGCGCCCCTCCTCCAGGCGGCCCCCGGCGTACACGGAGAAGGAGGCCCCCTCCTCCGCGGCGATGTCGGCCGGCAGCCAGCACAGGCCGATGGTGCCGCCGAGGGTGGGCGAGCGCCGGCAGGAGGTGATCCAGCCGATGATGTCGAAGCCGCGGCGGGACCGGCGGGTGACGATCTGCAGGCCCTCCTCCACGGCGGCGTCGTCGCGGGTCATGCGGAACCCGACGAGGCGCTGCTTCGGGCCGGTCTCCGCCACCCGGGTCAGGGCCCGCTTCCCGAGGAAGTCGTCCTTCTCCAGCTTGACGGCCCAGCCGGAGTCGGCGGAGATGGCGTCGGACAGCGCGTCCGTGTCCTGGCCGACGATCAGGTGGCCCTTCTCCAGGCGCAGGATGCGCTGCGCCTCGACGCCGAAGGGGCGGATGCCGTGGTCGGCCCCGGCCTCCATGAGCGCCTCCCAGAGATACTGTCCGCCGCCCGCCGGGCCGTGGATCTCGTACGACAGCTCCCCCGTGAAGCCGATGCGCAGCACCAGGCAGGAGAGGCCGGCGATGCGGGTCCGCCGGGCGCGCATGTAGGGGAACTTCGCCTTCGACAGGTCGCGGGAGGTGAGCTTCTGCAGGACCTCGCGCGAGGCGGGACCCGCCAGGTTGACGGCGGCCCGGGCCTCGGTGAGGTCGGTGACGTGGACGCCGTCGCCCCAGCCCGACTGGCGCCACCACTCCACCCACTCCAGGGCGCCGGCGGCGCCGGTGGAGGTGGTGCTCACGTACCAGTCGTCGTCGGCCAGCCGGGCGCAGACGCCGTCGTCGAGGATGACGCCCTCGTCGTTGCACATCATGCCGTAGCGCACCCGGCCCCGGCGCAGGTCCCGCCAGGAGTTGACGTAGAGGCGCTCCAGCAGGTCGGGCACGCCCGGGCCGGTGAGGCGCAGCTTGCCGAGGGGGCTGACGTCGATGAGGCCGACGGCGTTGCGCACCGCCGCCACCTCCTCGGCCGGGTCCCCGTAGCGCTCCGGCCGCAGCCAGGTGCCGGCGGTCATCAGGCGGGCGCCGCGGGCCACGTGCCAGTCGTGCATCGCCGAGACCTGCACCGGCTCCATCTTCTGGCCGGCGAGGGTTCCCAGGGACAGCGGCGTCACCGGGGGGCGCGCCGTGGTGCGCCCCGTCTCCTGCACCGAGCGGCCGGTGCCGGCGGCGCACAGGCGGATGCCGTGGAGGTTGCACATGCGCCCCTGGCAGGGACCCATGCCGATGGTGGTGTAGCGCTTGAGCAACTCCAGGTGGTCGTAGCCTTCGGCCAGGGAGGTCTCCACATCGGTGTCGGTCACGTCCTCGCACAGGCAGACGAAGCGCTTGCCGCCGGCGCAGGCGGGAGCAGTGACCAGCGCCGAGGAGCGGGAGGGCTCTGCTCCCGGTGGGTCCGCAGCGGCATCGGCGGAGTCCGCGGCCAGGGGCCGGGCGGCGACGGCCTCCGGGGCCTGCCCGGCCTCCGGTGTCCCCGCGCCGAGGGCGTGCGCCGCCGCGGCAGGGTGCGGCTCACCCGGGGAGTCTCCGGTTACCGCGGGGTCGTCCCCCGGGGCGTGGGCGGCCCCCGCGGCCTCCGGTATCCCCGTGCCCAGGGCCTGGCCGGACTCCCTGGCCTCGGGTATCCCCGCGCCCAGGGCCTGCCCGGCCTCCGCGGCCACCGCCGTCCCCGTTCCAGCGGCCACCGCTGTCGGTGTCCCCGCGTCCAGGGTGTGGGGGGCCTCCGGTGTCCCCGTGGCCAGACCCAGGCCGTCCCCCGCGGCCTCCGCCGTCCCAGCGCCCAGCGCATGGTCAGCCGCGGCAGCGCCCGCCCGGCGGCCGTGCTCCTCCTCGGCCTCCACCGGCCCCTGCAGGCCGGAAACCCGTCCCGCGAGGAACACCCCCTCCGGCAGGTCCACCACCCGCATCTCGGCGTGATCCTCGTCGTAGCGGCTGCCCGCTCCCGCCATCCAGGCGAGCTCGGCCGAGGGCTGCCGCCCGGTGCTGACGGCGACGAGATCGCAGCGCACCCGGCGCCCGTCCCCGGCGCCGGAGACCGGCACGAGCACGGCCTCGCGTACGCGGCGGCGGCCCCGGGCCGCGCCGATCGTGTAGCCGCTGAGCACCTCGGTCCCGGAAGCGGCCAGGTCCGCCGCCGCGCGCGGCTCCGCTCCCGGCCGCTCGTCGGCCACGGCGGCGACCTCGACGCCGGCGGCCAGCAGGTCGGCGGCCACCTCCCAGCCGCCGTCGCCGGCGGTGACCACCACCGCCCGCCGGCCCGGGGCCACCCCGTAGAGGCGCAGCAGCCGTTGCGCCGCCGTGCCGAGCATGACCCCCGGGCGGTCGTTGCCGTCGAAGAGCGGCGGGATCTCGTGGCTGCCGGTGGCGACCACCACGGCGCGGGCGCGGATCTTGAACAGCCGCTGGCCGAGCGCCGCCGACAGCCAGTGGTCCTGGTACCAGCCGGTGGCCGAGGTGCCGGTGAGCACCTCCACCCCGGCCTGGTCCAGCCGCTCCCCGGCGGCGTCGAGCTCTGCCCGCGGCGTCCGGCCGCTGTAGCGCAGGTGGCCGCCGACGGCGGGGTTCTCGTCGAGCAGCAGCACCCGGGCGCCGCTCTCGCGGGCGGCGAGGGCGGCGCTCAGGCCGGCGGGCCCGCCCCCGGCGACGACCACGTCGGCGTGCAGGTACTGCTTGTCGTACTCCCCCTCCGGCGTGCGCTCGTCCACGGTGCCGAGGCCGGCGGCGGTGCGCAGCACCCGGTCGTACAGGGGCCACAGCCGTTTCGGCCGGATGAAGGTCTTGTAGTAGAAGCCGGCGGGCAGGAAGCGCGAGAGCCGCTCCGTCAGGGCCATGAGATCGAGCTTGAGGGAGGGCCAGACGTTTTGCGGCCAGACCGCCATGTCCTGCTCAAGGGGGCGGGTGCAGGCGCGCACGTTCGGCTCGGAGTCGACCTGCACGAGGCAGTTGGGGCAGTGGCCGGCGCAGCACAGCAGGCCGCGAGGCCGGTGGTACTTGAAGGAGCGGCTGAAGAGGGAGACCCCGGCGGCGGCCAGGGCCGAGGCGATCGTGTCGCCGGCGCAGCCGCTGTACTGGCGGCCGCCGAAGCGGAAGCGCAGGCTGCGCCCGCGGTCCAGGACCTCCCCCGGCCGCGGGTCGATGCGGTGCGAGGGTCCGCTCACGGCCGGTCCTCCCGGACGCCGCGTCGCAGCTGGAGGAGGTCCGCCCAACACACCCGGGTGCCGCCGGGTCCGCTCACGGCCGGTCCTCCCGGGCTCCGCTCGGGCCCTCCGCCCCGGCGCCGTCCGGGGACCACCGGAAGGTCCGGGAGACGGCGTTCGTGCGCCGGTCGCGCTCGACCAGGAACCACAGGCCGCAGCCGGCGCGGTGGAGCCACCACTCGCGGCGGGTCCCCATGGGGTTGTCGCGCAGGTAGAGGTAGTCGTGCCACTCCTCGTCGTCCGCCGCCGTCGAGGGCGAGGGCCGCGGGCTGTACTCGCCGCCGTAGTGGAACTCGGAGACGTTGCGCTCGCCGCAGTGGGGGCAGGCCAGCAGCAGCATCAGTGGCCCACCGCGGCGGCGCCCTTCTCGCCCACCGGGTCGAACTCGGCGAAGCGGGAGAGGCGGAAGGGATGGATGAGGTCCGGAGACCGCCCCGTGGCGATCAGCTCGGCCAGGGTCTTGCCGCAGATGGGCGAGGCCTTGAAGCCGTAGGTGCCCCAGCCGGCGTCGAGGTAGAAGCCCTTCACCGGCGTCACCCCCATGAGGGGGCTGTAGTCGGGGGGCATCTCGCACAGGCCCGCCCACTGGCGCAGGATGCGGACCTGCGACAGGAAGGGGAACAGCTCCAGCACGTGCCCCGAGAGGCCCTCGAGGAAGTCGAGGGAGCCGGCCACCGAGTAGGAGGTGAAGGGATCGACGCTGGCGCCCATGACCAGCTCGCCGCGGCCGGACTGGCTGATGTAGACGTGCAGGGAGCCGGAGACGACGACCACGTCGAGGAAGGGCTTGAGGGGCTCGGTGACGCAGGCCTGCAGGGGGAACGTGTCCAGGGGCAGGCGCAGGCCGGCCATGGCGGCCAGGTTCGAGGCCCAGCCCGCGGTGGCGGAAAGCACGGTCCCGGCCGCCACCGGCCCCCGGGTGGTCCGCACGCCGGTGACGCCGCCGCCGGAGACGTCGATGCCGGTGACCTCGGTGTACTGATGGATATCGACGCCGCGCTCGTCGGCGCCGCGGGCGTACCCCCAGACGACGGCGTCGTGGCGGATGATGCCTCCCGGCGGATGGTAGAGGGCCGCGTGGATGGGGAAGCGGGGGCGGTCCGAGAGGTCGAGTTGCGGGCAGATCCCGGCCAGCTCGTCGGGGAAGACGAGGCGCGAGTCGACGCCCTGCAGGCGGTTGACCTCGGCGCGGCGGCGCATGGTCCGCACCGAGCCGTCGTCGTGGGCCAGGGTGAGGTGACCGCGGCGGCTGAACATGACGTTGAAGTCGAGGTCCTCGGACAGGTCCCCGTAGAGATCGAGGCTGGCGTCGTAGAACCGCACCCCCTCGGGGGTGAGGTAGTTGGAGCGCAGGATGGCGGTGTTGCGGCCCGAGCCCCCGGAGCCGATGTAGCTCTTCTCGAGGACGGCCACGTCGGTGACGCCGTGGTCCCGCGCCAGGTAGTAGGCGCAGGCCAGACCGTGGGCGCCGCCGCCGATGATGACGACGTCGTAGCGGTCCTTCAGGGGGCGGTCGTGCCACATGCGCCGGGGCCTGGCGCCCAGGCCGTGGGCCAGCAGCTTGAAGGGCATTCGGAAGGCGCTCCGCGGATACGCACGGGAGAAGGCGGAAAGATGTGCCGCAAGGGGGAGGCTCGCCACCTCACCCGCGGCCCGGGCATCGCCCGAGCTTGCCGGCCCCACCCCTCTTGTGCAACATCAGCGACCTGGTGCTTGCGCGCGCCGGGATGCAGCGGCGAGCGACTGGGCGCAGGCACCAAAGGCACGTCGAGCCGCGCCTCCCGGAAGACGCCGAGATGCCCTCACCCCCCTTCGACCGCAGCCTGCTGCCGCCGGCGGACCTCGAGTTCGTCGTCGTCTCCGACACCCACTACATGATCGACGTCGGCGACGCTCCCCTGGAGTTCGAGTCGCGCCGCCGCCAGGGCCAGCGGGCCGGGGCCGCCTGGCGCGCCGTCGCCGGCCTCGACCCGGCCTTCGTCGTGCATCTCGGCGACATGGTGCAGGAGTTCCCGGGCCGGCCCGACTACGACCGCGCCGTGGGCGAGGCACTCGACCAGATCCGCGCCGCAGGGCTGTGGGAGCGCTGCCGCTTCGCGGCCGGCAACCACGACATCGGCGATCGCCCCGACCCGACCATGCCCACCGGCGAGGCGACCGAGGAGAGCCTCGGCACCTGGGAGGAGAGGCACGGACCGTCCTGGCGCTCCTGGGACGCGGCGGGGATCCGCTTCCTGGTGCTCAACTCGCAGCTGTTCAACACCGGCCTGGAGTCGGCCGCCCGGCAGCGGGCCTGGTTCGAGGCGCAGCTGGCGGCGGCGGGTTCCGAGCCGTGCGTCCTGTTCCTGCACATGCCGCCGTACCTCGGGGACCCCGGCGAGCCCTGGCTCGGCCACTACGACAACCTCGGCGAGCCGGACCGCGGCTGGCTCCTCGGCCTGGTGCGCCGGCACCGGGTGCTCGCCATGTTCGCCGGACACGTGCACTTCCAGTTCTTCGACCACGTCGCCGGCGAGGCCGGCCTCTGCCGCTACTACGTCACCCCCTCCCCGTCGTTCACCAGGCCCGGGTTTTCGCACCTCTTCACCTCGGCCCCGCCTCCGGAGCAGGGCCGGGACGACGCGGAGAAGCTGGGGTTCTTCCTGTGCCGGATGGCCGGCGGCCGGCTCGACGTTCACCGCGTGCGCATGGCGGCGCTGGCGGCCGCCGGCGACGGGTCCTGCCTGATCACTCCGCTGCCGGCCGCGTCCGAGAAGCCAACCCGGGACGGATCTCGCTTCGGCACCGGTCTCACCCTGCGCCACGCCCTGGCCCCCCGGGCCGACGTGCCCCTGGCCTGGCCGTCGGTGATCCGTCAGCCGGTGCGCAACGACTACCCGCTGCTCGCCTGCCTGGAGATGGGCGCTTCGTGGGTGCGCGCGCCCCTGGCTGACCTGGCGGATCCGGTGCAGTCCCGGCGCCTCGATGTGCTGCGCGCCGAGGGGGTCCGCGTACAGGCCGTCGCCCTCGGCGAGGAGGAGGCCCTCGCCCACGCCGGCGATCTCGCGGGTGCGGATGCCCTGGAGGTGCAGTTGCCCGGGCGCGTCCTGCCGGATACCCGATCCCTGTCGGCGCTGGAGAAGGCCGCGCCGCCCCTGGTGCTGGCCCCCGTGCTGCCGGGCCAGCCGGTGCCGGGCAAGCAGCACCACCGCACGCGGATCGGGTTCTCGCCCGAAGAGCTGGACGACCTCGGCGAGGCCCTCGAGGCGTCGCGCCTGACGGCCGCCGCTGCCTGCCGGCTGGACCCGGCCGACCCCTGGGAGACGGCGAGGCGCCTGGAGCAGGCCCGCCGCCGGAGGTCGTGGCAGCTGCAGCTGCTTGTCGAGCTGCCCGCCGTGGACGACGGGACCAACGCGGAGGCCGTGGCCCGCTCCCTGCTGGCGGCGGCGAGTCTCGACGTACCGCTCTTCCTGGAGCCGCTGGTCGACCTGGACCGCACCATGGACGCGGCCTGGGGCCTGCTGGACACGCGCTGCAACCCGCGGCCTCCCTTCGAGGTCGCCCGCTGCCTCGGCGCCCTGCTGCGCCGGGGAGCCGGCCGTGCGGTCTCCGTCTCCCGGCGCGGGTCCTGCGAGATCGCCTCCCTCGGAGACCAGGCCTGCCTGGTGATCGTCGAGGCCGGGTCCGTCCGTCCGGGTGAGGCGGTGGAGCAGCCGCCCCCCGGGCCCCTGTGGTCGTGCCGGCTCGCCGCGGGCGCGGTCACCGCCTTCGATCCGCGAAGCGAGCTGACGCCGGAAGACGGCCCCCTGCTGGTCGTCCGCCGCCCCAACGGACCCTGAGGGAGTTACTCTCGGCGCCGGATGAGCCTGGCGGGAACGCCGCCGACGACCGAGTACGGCTCGACGTCGCGGGTGACCACCGCGCCTGCGCCGACGATGCTGTGGGCCCCGACCCGCACGCCCCCGATGATCACCGCGTTGGCCCCGATCCAGACATCGTCCTCGATCACGATCTCCCGCCGCGTGACGGGCTGATCGACCATCGGCTGGTCGATGCGGTCGTGGCCGTGGCCGATGCTGGCGAAGACGACGTGGGCCGCCACCGCGACCCGGGAGCCGATGGTGAGGGGCCCGTAGAGGATGCAGTACGGAGCGAAGTGGGTGTGACTTCCGATCTCGATCCAGGTGGCGCCGGGGTTGACGAAGGCCCCGTGGATGAAGCTCACGTGGTCGCCGAGGCGGATGTTCTCGGGCCGCCGGATCGAGGTGAGCGGCCCGAAGTCGACGGAGTCGCCGATGGCCTGGAAGGCGCTGCGGTCGATGGGATCGCCGTTCACGGTTCACCTCCCGAAAGGCGACAAGCTACGGCAGGGCTCAAGGGTTGAATGAAGGGAAAGAAGATTGCATCTCATGGCGGTGAGAGGTATACTCCCGGAGATGGCCGAGTCGAATCATCGCAACGCCGTCGCCGATCCGGCGACCACGGGGGCCCCCGAGAACCGCCTGGAGCGCTCCATCGGCCGGCAGATCCGCAGTTTCCGCCAGCAGCTGGACATGACCGCCGCCGACCTGTCGCGCGAGGCGGGTCTGTCGGCGGGGATGCTCTCCAAGATCGAGAACGGCCTCACCTCGCCCTCCCTGGCGACCCTGAGCGCCCTGGCGGGAGCCCTCAACGTCCCGGTGACCGCCCTCTTCCGCAAGTACGAGGAGGCCCGCGACGTCTCCTTCGTGCGCGCCGGCACCGGCCTCGACATCGAGCGCCGCGGCACCCGCGCCGGCCACCAGTACCAGCTCCTCGGGCACACGGTGAGCCGGCGCATGTTCGTCGAGCCCTACCTGATCCACCTGACCGGCGAGTCGGACGTCTTCCCGGTCTTCCAGCACGGCGGCGTCGAGTTCATCTACATCCTGGAGGGGCGCATCACCTACAGGCACGGGGACCGCACCTGGGCCATGGGCCCGGGCGACTCCCTGTTCTTCGACGCCGAGGCCCCCCACGGCCCCGAGGAGCTCACCGAGCTGCCCATCCGTTTCCTGTCCGTCCTGATCGAGCCGAGGGAGAGCTGACATGTGCGGCATCGCCGGAATCCTGTTCAAGCGTCCGCCGGAGCACCTGAGCGCCGGCCGCGCCCTGGTGGAGATGCTCGACGGCTGCCAGCACCGCGGCCCCGACTCCACCGGGTTCGCCCTCTACGGCGAGGACGAGCCCGGGCGCCTGCGGCTGCGCTTCATCGTCGGCGAGGACGGCGGCGCCGAGGCGGCCTGCGCGCGCATCGGCGAGGCCCTGAAGCAGCAGGGGGCCTCGGTGGTGAGCGAGGAGCGCGTCGGCGGCGACTACCGCGTCACCGTCGAGTTCGACGGCGACCTGCAGCGCTTCGCCTACGCCGTGGAGCACGCCGCCAAGGTCGTCTCCATCGGCTCGAGCCTGGAGATCGTCAAGGACGTGGGCGGCGCCCGCGACGTGGACGGGCGCTACGGCGTGCAGCAGTTCGAGGGCAGCCACGGCCTCGGCCACGTGCGCCTGGCCACCGAGAGCGACGTCAAGCCCGAGGCCTCCCACCCCTTCTGGGCCACCGGGTTCGCCGACGTGGCCATCGTCCACAACGGCCAGATCACCAACTACTGGAAGATGCG
>JAJDTN010000305.1 GCA_022827165.1 Candidatus Latescibacterota bacterium | reverse complement strand
GTCGACGCCGTGTGCACCTCCGTGCCCGGCCCGCCGGAGGAGGCCGCCCAGGGGGTGCAGCAGCGGCGGGACGAGCTGACGCCGGAGGTGCGCCTGGTCTCCATCGTGCGTCCGGGCGGCTTCGAGAGCGAGTCGTACACCCGGCGGCTGATCCAGGCCCAGGCCGAGGCCGGGGTGGACGGATTCGCCTTCTACACCTACGGGCAGCTGCGCGAGCATCACCTCCACTGGATCCGGGGAGCCCGTGAAGCCTGGTCCTGAGCTGATCCGGCTCTGGCGGTGGACGGCCCCGTGGTGCCTGTGGGCCGCCGCGCTGGCCGCGGAAGACGACCGCGAGCGGTTCCGCGGCGGAGACGTCGTCGCACTGGGCGGTCCCGCCCTGCTGCAGGCCCCGGACTCGGTGTCGGCCGCCGACTTCGGATACGTCCCGGCTGCAGAGGCGCCGCGGGTCGACGCCGTCCTCTACCCGGTCCCGCTGCGGGAGGAGGGCAACCTCTGGTCCCAGTGGGGCGACGGCCTGATCGCCAGCGACGGGCGGTTCTGGTCCGCCATCGGCGACCACGGCGGCCCCGGGGGCCGCAGCTACGTCTACGCCTACGACCCGGAGGACCGCCGCCTGGAGCTGGTCTTCGACCAGCAGCAACTGCTCGGGCAGCGGCAGGGGGACTGGGGGTTCGGCAAGATCCACTGCCGCCTGGAGGAGCTCGAGGACGGCCGCATCTGCTGGGGTACCTACTGGGGCAACGCGCCCCCCGAGGACTGGGAGCAGGAGAACGAGCACCACGGCATGGTGGTCGCCGCCGATCCCGTCTCCCGCCGCCTCGACGTCCTCGGGATCCTCAGGCGGCCGTACGTGATCCCGGCGGCCATGGCCGACACCCGCCGCGGCCTGTTCTACGCCCTGCCCTGCGACCGCAACTGGCAGGGGCAGGGGTTCGCCGTCTTCGACCTGCGCCAGGGGCGCACGATCTACTACGGACATGCGGAGACCGAGGCCAGCCGGCGCTTCGTCCTGGTCGACGAGGCCGGCGGCGGCGCCTGGTTCTCGGTGCGCCCCGACACGTCACGGCAGGTGTGGCTGGCGCGCTACGACGCGGCCACCAACACCGTGGAGGAGCGCGCCCTGCCCCTGCCCGAGGGCTACGGCCCCATGCGCGCCGGCACCGAGAAGCGCGACGGCCGCGGCTTGTTCTACGGCGTCTGCGAAGGCCGCCTGGTGCGCATCGACCCGGAGGGGCGAAGCTCCGAGCCCCTGGGCGCGGTCTGGCCGGACCGAGGGGGGCTCCGCGAGGAAGGCGCGCACCGCGGCGCCTACACGACGGCCCTCGAGATCAGCCCCGGGGGCCGCTATCTCTACGCCGTGCCGTGGGCCCACGGCCAGGCCTGGAGCCACGGCGCCCCGGTGGTGCAGTTCGACCTGAAGACGCGTCAGCGCAAGGTCCTGGCCTTCCTCGGCCCCCTCTTCGAGAGCCGCTTCGGCTACCGCGTGGGCGGCTCCTACTGCCTGGAGCTGGACGCCGGCGGCGAGCGTCTGTTCATCGGCATGAACGGACAGCTGCTCGAGCCGGATGCGCGGCCGCCCGAGAGCGCCTTCGGCCATCCCGCCTGCATGGTCCTCCACATCCCTGCCCAGGAGCGCCTGAATGACTCGCCCTGAGAGACTCCTCGTCCCGTTGCTGGTCCTGGCCTGCAGCCCCCTGCCGCTTCCGGCCGAGCCGATCCCCGACCACGTGCCGCGAGCCGTGGTGCAGCGCACGGCCGGTCCGATCGCCGTGGACGGCGTCCTCGACGAGCCCTCGTGGGCCGCGGCGCCGATGATCGACAGCTTCGTCTTTCCCTGGTACACCTCCGGGGCCAAGGACCGCACCGAGGCCCACCTGCTGTGGAACGACGAGGCTCTCTACGTCGCCTTCCGCGCCTTCGACCCCCACATCTCCGCCGTCCACACCGAGCGCGACGACCCGGTCTCCAGGGACGACTGCGTCGAGGTCTTCATCGCCCCCGACACGGCCGACGTGAGCATCTACTACAACTTCGAGTTCAACGCCCTGGGCACGATCCTCGACCGCTCGCCGCGGGACGGGCGCAGCTCCGAGTGGAATGCCGAAGGCCTCCAGGTCGCCATCCGGATCGACGGCACCCTGAACCAGGAGGACGACGTCGACAGCCTGTGGACCACCGAGATCGCCATCCCCTTCGACACCTTCGAGGGATTCGCGCCGAGGCTGCCCCCCGAGGACGGCGACGTGTGGCGCCTGAACCTCTACCGCACGGGCGGCGCCGTGAACCTGCAGTACATCACCTGGTCGGACACGGGCACCGAGAAGCCCCAGTTCCACGCGCCGGAGGGCTTCGGCGTCGTGCGGTTCTCCGATGATCCAGTGGACGCTCGCGGCACTCCGTGAACGGGCAACCCTCGAGCCCGGCCGGACCAGGGGGGACCCGACCCGGAGGTTTGTCCCCATGCAGGGTCGAGGTGATATTCCTCTTCAGCCATCACCGGAACCCGTGATCCCCCGAATTCGCCCCCCGGCGGCGCATCTGTGACGAACGCGGTCCGTCGTCACGGACCTTCCGGGACATCTCCCAGGCACCCCGCGGGAGGAGCGCCCCACCCCGAAGGCGGAGAGCCCGGCTCCACCGGGGTTCGTCGGGAGGAGATGCGGAGCCCTGGCGGATGAACTTCCTCCGCGGTTTCTCGCTCACCGCCGTCTCGACCGGACTGGTATACACTCTCGGACTGGCAAACCAGTGGCTGCTGGCCAACCATCTCGGCAAGAACGGCTACGGGAAGCTGGCCCTGTGGTCCACCGCCACCGTTGTCGGCGCCACCCTGCTGGGGGAGTGGCTGCGCCGCGGGACCACCTACGTGGTGGGGCGGGAAGAGGCCGGG
>JAJDTN010000339.1 GCA_022827165.1 Candidatus Latescibacterota bacterium | reverse complement strand
CGGCCGCTACGCCGCCGCCGGCGACCCGCGTCTCCTGGTGCCCCCCGGCGTCGGCGAGGACGCCGCCGTCATCGACTTCGGCGACCGCTGCCTGGTGGCCAAGACCGATCCCATCACCTTCGCCACCGACCGCATCGGCTGGTACGCCGTCCACGTCAACGCCAACGACATCGCCGCCATGGGCGCGGAGCCGAAGTGGTTCCTGGCCTCGGTCATCGTCCCCGAAGAGCTGGCCACCCGCGCTCTCTTCGAGCAGATCCTGGGGCAGATCCACCAGGCCTGCGGGGAGCTGGGCGTGACCGTGGCCGGCGGCCACACCGAGGTCTCCTTCGGGATGGACCGGCCCCTCGTGGTGGGCCAGATGCTCGGCGAGGTGCCCCGGGGCGGCGTGGTCCGCTCCTCCGGACTGCGGCCGGGGGACGCGCTGCTGCTGACCAAGGGCATGGCCATCGAGGCCACGGCGATCATCGCCGCCGAGAAGGGGGACGAGCTGCGGTCCCGCGGCTGGCCGGAGGCCGCCCTCGACCGCTGCGCCGGCTACCTGGACGACCCCGGCATCAGCGTCGTCGCCGACGCCCGGACGGCCCTGGCGGCGGGGGGCGTCCACGCCCTGCACGACCCCACCGAGGGCGGCGTGGCCACGGGTCTGGCCGAGATGGCCGTGGCCTCGCAGGTGGGCCTGGAGATCGACGGCGGCGCCCTGCCGGTGAGCGCCGAGTCGCGGCGCCTGTGCGCCGAGTTCGAACTGGACCCCTTCGGCGTGATCTCCTCCGGCGCCCTGCTCATCGGCTGCGCGGCGGAGGCGGCGGGGGACGTGATCTCCGCGCTGCAAGGGGAGGGCATCGGCTGCGCCCGCATCGGCACGGCGAGGGAGGCGGGCTTCGGCCTGCGCCTGCGGCAGCCGGACGGCGCCCTCGTCAAGCTGCCCCGGTTCGAGGTCGACGAGATCACCCGGCTCTTCGCGTGAGCGCCCCCGGCGACATGGATCTCAGGCGGCGTCTGCAGGCCCAGTGGGAGGAGGCGGTCGAGGAGCGGGAGACCCGGACGCTTTGTCCCGTGGGACAGGCTGACTACAATCCCAGATCCATCCTGCGGCCATGGAGAGGCGGAGACAGATGGGTGACCAGCGGATCCTGATCGGCGACTTCACACGCAGGGAGTTCCGGGAGATGCTCCAGGCCGGCACCCTGAAGGCGGCCATCGTGCCCACGGGGACCACGGAGCAGCACCTCGAGCACTTGGAGATGTGTCACGACAGCGCCAGCGTCACGCTGGTGGCGCACCGGGCGGCCACCGCCCTGCACCCGGCCGTGGTCGTGGCGCCCACGGTACAGGTGGGCGTGTCCGAGCACCATATGATGCACCCGGGCACACTGACGACGCGGGTGGGCACCTTCCTGGACTACGTCTTCGACATCTGCGAGAGCATCACCCGCGCCGGCATCGAGCGCGTGCTGATCCTCAACGGCCACGGGGGGCACATGCACCCGTTGCGCAAGGAGCTGACCCGCTACCGCCAGTTGCTCGGCCCCGGCATCGTCTACGCCACGTACTGGGATCTCTACTCCGACGACGAGGTCTACTCCCTGGTGCGCAGCAAGCGGGTGCCGGGTCACGCCAACGAGTTCGAGACCGCCTTCGCCCTGGCTGCCTTCCCCGAGCGGGTGCGCGAAGAAGCCATCGAAGACGAGGGCGCCGGCCTCGCCACGCGCGAGCAGGGGGAGCGGGCCATCGAGATCGTCGTGCCCCACTTGGAGCGCCTCCTGCGCCGCATGATCGCCGGCGAGAGCCCGACCGTGGAGCCCCGCTCCTTCCGGCCGGAGGGCACCATCATCGGGGCCGAGAGCTTCCCCTACCAGGCCGGCCGAACGGAGCCGGACCGATGTTGACGGAAGCACAAGTCGCCGCCTACCGCCGCGATGGCTTCACGGTGTGCGAGGGATTCCTGTCGCAGGCCGAGGTGGACGACCTGCTGGGCGAGGCCGACGCCGTCTGCGCCGGCAGCACCCGGCGGTGCCACGACGCCACGCGCCTGGAGATGGAGCCCGACCAGCCGCCGGAGGGCACGGCGGTGCGCCGCCTGTACGAGCCGTGCTCCTACTATCCGGTGGCCCGCGCCCTGTCGGAGCTGGACCGCCTGCTGGACGCGGTCGGGCAGCTGTGCGGGCCGAACCTGGTATTCCACTACAGCAAGCTGAACGTGAAGCCGGCCGAGGTCGGCTCCGTGGTCGAGTGGCACCAGGACCTGTCATACTACCCGCTGACGAACCGCGACAGTCTGGCGGTGCTGTTCTACCTGGACGAGACCGACCGCGACAACGGCGCCCTGCAGCTGCTGCCCGGCCGCCACGACTCGGTGCTGCTGGAGCACACCAGGGACGGGTACTTCCAGGGCCGCGTCACCGAGGCGGTGGACGAGGCGGAGGCGGTCTCCGTCGAAGGCCGCGCCGGCACGGCCATCTTCATGCACGGCCTGACGCCGCACGCCTCGGCGCCGAACCAGTCGCAACGGCCGCGGCGGACGCTGATCCTCAGCTACCGGGCGGCCGACGCCTTCCCCATCTACTGTGGTCCCATGACCCACAAGGCGGAGGCCCACGTGCGCCTGGTTCGAGGGGAGGCGGCGCGGGAGGCGCGCTTCGATCAGGACAGCTTCCCGATCCCGCGATACCAAGGCGAGGTCGCCTCCCTGTACGACCTGCAGGAACGGTCCCGGGTGGGCGAGCAGGAAACGTAGGCTCGGCGCGGACGCCGTCGGTCACGCGCTCTTCCCATGACAACCTCCGACGACATGAACCTCCGGCGGCGGCTGCAGGCCCAGTGGCAGGAGGCGGTGGAGGACTGGATCGGCCAGGACCAGTCGGTGCGCACCGACTTCCTCGACGACTGGGTGCTCCAGGCTCTCGGCGAGGTGGCCGGCCGTCGCGTCCTCGACATCGGCTGCGGCGAGGGCCGCTTCTGCCGGGTCCTCGCCGGCCTCGGGGCGGAGGTCACCGGCCTCGACCTGACGCCGGGCCTCATCGACCGGGCCCGCTCGGAAGGCTCGGACGGCGAGACCTACCTCGTGGGCGACGCCGAGGACCTGGACGGCCTCGGCGACGGGGAGTTCGACCTCGCCGTCTCCTACATCGTGCTGGTGGACGTCCACGACCACCGCCGCGGCATCGAGGCGGCCTTCCGCGTCCTGCGCCCCGGGGGCCGCTTGGTGGTCTGCAACATCCACCCCATGAGCACGTCCCAGCCCGACGGCTGGGTCCGCCAGGGCCCGCGCAAGCTGTTCTATCCCGTGGACGACTACATGCGCGAGGGCCCGCGGGAGTTCCACTGGTGGCGCCCCGGCTTCCTGAACATGCACCGCACCCTGTCCAGCTACGTCTCCGCCTTCCTGGAGGCGGGGTTCGTTCTGGAGAGGTTGCACGAGCCGGTGCCGACGGCCGAGCAGCTGGAGCGGCACCCGACCTGGGAGGACGAGTTCCGGGCGCCGAACTTCATCGTGTACGTGCTGGGGAAGGCGGGGGATTCGTGATGGGGGGAGGACGCCTGGCAGCCCCATCACTTCCGGTTACCACGGGCCCTGAGTTGCCATGAGCGAAGGACGTGCATACCCTTCAGGCACACACTTTTCGACAAGGCTACAGAAGATTAACAGGCAGTGAGACCCGCTGCCTTTGAGTGAGGAGAGGTCAATGTACGAAGAGATTCGAAGGATCCTCGGTGGGTCCGAATTCTCTGTGGTTGAGCGATTTGATCTGCCGGGGAGGGGTGCGCGCTTCGCGTCGATTCCACAGTTCCTCTTCAGTTCTCCCGTCGGGCGGTACCTCGAGAAGCAGGCCACACAAGATGGTTGGGATGGACCACTGTGGGCGCATCAGGCTCTCGCGTTGGAGAAACTTGGAGTCGGAGAGAATGTTGTCGTGTCGTCTGGAACGGCCTCAGGGAAGAGCCTAATCTTCCGATCACTTGCATTTCATAAGACCTTCCTCCAGCCCGACTGTCGAGTACTTGTGTTCTACCCCCTCAAGGCACTGGCCGCAGATCAAGTTAAGGGATGGAAGGAGATGGCGCGGGCCCTGAAGCTCGACGGCGAAGTCATTGGCCGGATCGATGGCTCAGTGCCATATAGAGAACGCGATGATATTCTGAACCGCTCCCGCATCGTTGTGATGACACCCGACGTATGTCACGCGTGGATGATGTCCCACCTGTCTTCACCGGTGATCGGCAATTTCCTGAAGACGTTATCGATGGTGGTAATGGATGAGGCGCATACTCTTGAAGGGGTCTTCGGAAGCAACTTCGCGTTCCTACTTCGCCGACTGCGGGCAGCCCGTAATCTCCAGGATGGCAAGCGGCCTTCTCCTCTGCAGTTTGTAGCGACGAGCGCAACGATTGAGAACCCTGGTGAACACCTGCAGCGACTCACAGGCTCTCAATTCGCGGTCGTGGACCATCAAGTCGATGGGGCTCGCCAGCACGAGCGCATCGTCGCACACATCGCCTGCGAGCTTGGAGAAGAGACACTGATCGCAAGGGCACTACAGGAGCGCCTTCTTGAGAGCGACCGCGAGGGTGGCTTCATCACTTTTCGCGATTCAAGGATGGGTGTAGAGGGCTTGGCCATGGGGCGTGAGGATCATTCCGAGCTGGAGTTGGAGCAACTCCTTCGGAATACGGATGTCTTGCCGTACCGCGCGGGCTACGATCCCGAGGATCGAAAGGTGATCGAACAGAGGCTCAAATCGGGTAATCTAAGGGGCGTAGTGTCGACATCCGCACTGGAACTTGGGATCGACATCCCTCACTTGCGTGTGGGTCTCAACCTCGGAGTTCCCAGTACGCGCAAAGCGTACCGCCAACGGTTGGGACGTGTTGGCCGGAACGGTCCAGCTGCATTTGTCGTGATTTCGCCGGAGAACGCATTCTCCGGATACGGGACTTCCTTTCTTGAGTATCATGAGATGTCTGTTGAGCCGTCATATCTCTATCTGGATAATCGCTTCATGCACTTTGCACATGGGCGGTGCCTCTCAGAGGAGTTGGAGGCCATTGGCACCTCTGCGGCAACGCCATCCAATGTTGATTGGCCGGAAGGTTTCAAAGACATGCATGCGATGGCGCGTTCGGGAGGAAACCGAGCCCCAGAGTTCGACGCCGTAGCGGCCTTGGGAGGGGATACTCCACACTATGGCTATCCGCTTCGCAATGTGTGTGAGTTGAGCTTTGGGATCAAGAGGGGGGCAAATGCGGATAGCTTTGGCGAAGTGAATCAGATCCAAGCCCTTCGCGAGTGTTACCCAGGGGCGACGTATTTCCACTTGACTAAACCTTACGAAGTAGCTGCCTGGCATACCAGCTCCTTTGATTCCTTCATCCGAGTGAAGCCGACTCATCCAGGTCGATCAACCCGCCCTAGGATTAGGACCTGGACTAATGCCAGTGTATCACCTGGGGACATACTGGGGGGTCATCTGATCCGAGGGCAAAACGGGTTTCTGGGCGAGTGCCAGATGCAGATCACTGAGAAAGTTGAGGGATACGTCGATGGCCGTACAGGGATATATCTGTCTTACCAGAGTCTCCAAGGCAAGAACCCAAACATGCGAGCTCGTTCCAGGAATTTCCGCACGAGTGGGATCGTCCTGTGCATTGAGGCCGAGTGGTTCAAGGAGATCTCCCTTAGGCGAGCCTTCAGTGATCGTTTGAGAGAGGTAATACTCCGTGAGTACAGCATTGCCCCCCAAGATATCGGGTCCGCTGCCTCCAACATTGCGGTGCGCAGCCAAAACGGAGGTGGATTGCGTAGCGGGTGCATTGCGATATACGATGAGACCTACGGGAGCCTGCGTCTGACTGAGCGAGTGTACCTGGAATTTGAGCAACTTCTGACTCGGTTGGCAGCTGCTGTAGTTCAGGACCCACGCGAGGGGGAAGAGGGGCTTGAGAGTCTGATCAGGCGTGTAAGCGAGGAAGTCTGCGGCTTCAGCGATTCGACTGACAATAGCCAACCCTTGGTGCTGCCTCCAGCTGGTTACATGCAAGTCTTCACTCCTGGCTCTCGAGTGTGTTACCAAGAGGCTGGTCAAATGGCTACCGATGTTGAAATCATCCAACCCACGATCATGAATGGGGAACTCATGTATCAGGTGAGGTGTCCTCGAAAGCCCGGTCAGGAGCCAGTCAAGATGTGGACTAGTGCGTCAAAGCTGGAGCCATCGGCCATAGCCGATGCTTGGGATTATGCGAATTGGAATGCCGAAACGGAGGAGTATGAGGAGCCAGAGGAGGATGGTACTGAGGAGGATGCAACTCTGTCTTGAGGCACCTCTTGAGGCACCTGTGGAGTGGATCTTGCGTGCGTCGCAGCGCCTGTACGCCGAGTAGGGGCGGGATTCCTTCGGCGTGATCTCCTCGGGCGCCGTGCTCATCTGCTGCGCTCCGGAAGCGGCCGGGACGGTGGCCGCCGCCCTGGAAGGGAAGAGGATCGCCTGGGCCCGCATCGGCACGGCGAGGGAGGCGGGCTTCGGCCTGCGGCTGCGGCAGGACGACGGCAGCCTCGTCGAGCTGCCCCGCTTCGAGGTCGACGAGATCACTCGGCTCTTCGCATGACAGCGTCCGACGACATGAGCCTCCGGCGGCGGCTGCAGGCCCAGTGGGAGGCGGAGGTCACCGGCCTCGATCTGACGCCGGGCCTCATCGACCGGGCCCGCTCGGAAGGTTCGGACGGCGAGACCTACCTCGTGGGCGACGCCGAGGACCTGGACGGCCTCGGCGACGGGGAGTTCGACCTCGCCGTCTCCTACATCGTGCTGGT
>JAJDTN010000199.1 GCA_022827165.1 Candidatus Latescibacterota bacterium | reverse complement strand
TCCGACGTGTACCCGCTTGTCGCCCACGGCAGGTTTCCGGTCCAGGTAGCCTGGCTCTGCCAGTACCAGGCCCACGCCGTCTTCTCATTGTTCACGTTCTCCGCCGACGGATCCAGATCCGGGATGCGGAAGTGGATGTTCTGGGCCCAGCGCGAGCCGTCCTCCGGCACTTCCGCCGGGTCGAACCAGGAGTCCTCGCCGCCGTGGTCCCCGTCGACCTGTATCTCGAAGGTGTCGGGCAGGTTCTGCTCGTCGCCGAACAGGCCCGCCACCGGCGGCAGATTGGCGAAGTCCCGCTTGCGGAAGTCGTCGAAGTACTCGGGGTGGATGTAGAGACGGTCGGTGCTGGCGCTGTAACCGACGATGACCTTGCTGTTCATGTCGGACAGGTCCGTCCACTGCGATCCGTCCGGGGCCGTGTAGAGCTCCGGTCCGATCCAGTAGTCCGAGGGAACGACGGCCCACTCGGACAGATCCCCGTCCAGGGTCGGCTCCGCGCCCGCCGGGAACTGGAAGGCGAGCAGAACCTGGCCCTCCGGCACGTGAGCCTGGGCCGAGACGGCGAGGCCCGCGATCAGGCAGAGGGCGAGTGAGATCTTCTTCATTGCTGCAGAACCTCCATGAGGCTGACTCCCCGGCCCCAGGCTTTCTGGGACCGTGGGAATCGGGTTGAGATGCGGTAGTCGGGTATCGACTTCATGTGTCCGTTGCAATCTAGGGGCGCCCGCCGCGGCGGGGAGCCAACTTGCATCCCTCAACGGTACGGCCAGCCCCGGAGACAGACAACCTAACGTATAGTCCCCCCCCCGGGGGCTATGGGGAAAGCCGCGCGATCCGCGCCTCGATGGCAGCGAGCTGGCCGGCGCCTCCCCGCCAGTGGGCCGCCGCCGACCGGTAGGCAGTCGCTGCTGCCTCCACCTCCCCCAGCCTCTCCCAGGTGCCGCCAAGGGCGAGGTAGGCCTTCGCGTTGGTCGAGTCCAGCCGGAGTGCGGCCTGCAACACCTCGATCGCCTGCGGGTGGTCCCCCTGGCGGATGTGCAGCCCTCCCAGGCTCAGGCGAGGCTCGACCCAGTCCGGTCGATGGCGGATCGCTTCGCGGTAGGCCTCCTCGGCCTCGGCCGGCCGCCCCTGGAGCAGGGCCACGTTGCCGAGGGCGTGGTGCGCCTTGGCAAAGGTCGTGTCCACCTGAAGGGCCTGCTCGAAGGCCTGCCGCGCCCGGTGCAGGCGCCGGTCCCGCGCGGCGGCGTAGCCGATGGTGTAGTGGGCTTCGCAGGCCTCGCGCCGACCGGGGGCCAGGGAGATCACCTGCCGGGCCAGGGTCACCGCCTCGTCCAGGTCGCCCCGGTTCAGGCAGGCATGGCTCAACCCCGCCAGGGCCCCGATGTGCCCGGGCTCGCGCTCCAGGACGGCCCGGTACATGCCGGCGGCCTCCTGCCACCGCCCGAGCTCGCCGTAGGAGCGCCCCGCCGCCAGGTAGGAGTCCAGGCCGCCGGCGGCCTGGTTCAGCTGCATCTGGAGGGCCCGCACCCGGGCGGCGCGCCGGTTCAGCTCGGAGAAGCGGTCCAGCAGGATCCGCGCCTCCTGCACGCGGCCCCGGGCGGAGTGGAGGTTGGCCAGGCTGTGGTACGCCTCGGGCCAGTCCGGGTCGATCTCCAGGGCCCGGCGCAGCATGCCTTCGGCCTCTGCGTAGCGCTCCGCGTAGGTGTAGAGCACACCCAGCTCCCGGTGGGCCTCCCTGCTGCCGGGATCGAACCGGACGGCGCGCTTCAGCATCTCCTCGGATTCAGTCGCGCGCCCCTGCAGCCGCAGGAGCCGTCCCAGGCTCGACAGCGCCGCGGCATCGGCCGAGTCGACGGCCACGGCCCTCACCAGGGCGGCCTCGGCCCGGTCGTACGCCCCCCGCTCCTGGTGCAGACCCGCCAGGAGCCGGTACGAGGCAGCCGCTCCCGGATCGATGCGCACGGCCTCTTCCAGCAGGGCCACCGCTTCCGGGTGGCGTCCCTCCTCCCCGTAGGCCACGGCCAGATTGTGGCTGGCGCGAACGAAGGTGGAATCCAGCCGAAGGGCGGCCAGGTACGCGGTCGGGGCCGTGTCCCTGCGTCCCAGCTTCATGTACGCCGTGGCCAGATTGTGGTGGGCTTCGGCGGTGAGGGTGTCCAGGGCCAGCGCCTGTCGATACGCGGCCAGTGCCTCCCGGAACCGGGCCTGGCGGTACAAGCTGTTCCCGAGGGCGCGAAGCCGCTCTGTCTCCGGATCCGGCGGCGGCGGTTCGGGTGCCTGGCAGGCGCCCAGCCATGTCGTCAGGAGAGCGGCGGCGGTGGGGCGAAGCAGGGCTGCAAACGCCGGTGCAATCGCGCGGGGCTTCGACTCGATCAACGGCTTCAGGTCCCCCCTTCCCGCGGCCCGATGGACTGGATGGGGCAGCGGGTCGAGTGGGTCAGCCGCGCCGAGGCGCTCCGACTGGTCCTGGCGTCCTCCGCGCCGTCCATGTGTTCGCATCCAGCCACGCCTGGGTTTGACCCGAGGGCGCTGCGGCGGCTATCCCACGGGGGCGCGGGGAGGCGGTACCCGTGGCGGATCAGCGCGCCCAGCGCCGGCTTCCCCTGATACGTCGGGTTCTTCCTAGTATAGGCAAGAGCGTCGCGGGCGAGGCTCGGACGAGGAGCCGCCCCACAGGGCCTTGGGAGACCGGTCCCAGGCCGGTGTCCGCTGCGGCCCGCGCCCGCCAGACAAGGGGATTCAGCATGGCCGAGACAGTCGAACTGGAAGGCGGCTCCTTCCGGGGCCTGCTCCTCGACAACGAGGCGAACGCCGACCGCCAGGGGAGCGGCTTCACCCCCCTGTGCCACCGCGGCCGCCCGGACCACAACCTCTTCCGGGACGACGCCGTGGGCCTCAACCTCGAGCACGTCATGAACGGCGCCGCGGCCGACGCCGAGCGCTCGATGTTCACCCCCCGGAAGGACCGCTGTCTCCTGGTCTCCCACTCCCCCGGTGAAGCCTCGGTCCGCCACCCGGCGGCCGACTCCTCCTGGGGGATCGAGAGCCGGATGCGCTACCGCCTCGGCCCGGACTGCGTCGACATGGAGTTCAGCGCCCGCCTGACCGACGAGGGCTGCGCCCCCCTCGGGTACGTGGCCTTCATGTGGGCCTCCTACATGAACCGGACCCGCGGCCGGGAGATTCACTTCTACGGGACCTGCGAAGGGGAGGAAGGCTGGGTCCGCTTCGGCGAGGACCTCGCGCAGGACGGCTTCGAGACCGGCACCGTCGCCCACGCCTCGGTCGATCCCCTCCCGTACGAAGAGGGGGCCCAAACCCTCAACATTGTCGAGGATCCCCGAAAGCGCTTCCTGCTGCCGTTCTACTACGGCCTGACGGAGAGCGGGATGGTCTACGCCATGATGTTCGATCAGGAAGCGCCGATCCGCTTCGCCCTGTGGAACTTCATCCGGGACGAGCGCGGACGGCCGGACCCGCGCAGCCCGGCCTGGGACTGGCAGTACGTGATCCGCAACCCGGAGATCGGCCGGACCTGCCGCTACCGGGCGCGGCTCCTGTACCAACCCTTCGCCGGCCGCGAAGCGGTGCGGCGGGCGTACGAGGAGTGGGCGTCCGGACTGTAGCGCCTCGACCTCACCACGGCGGAGCCAGGCTCGGGTCGTGGGCGAAGCGCTTCATGCCCAGCCCGAGCCGGACGCAGGTACTCGGCGGCAGGGCCAGCGCGAAGGTCTTGCCGTTCACCGGTACGCGCCGCGATCCCCCGTCGACCTCGACCTCGGTGAACTCGTGCTCGCCCATGCCTCCCGCCTGGATCAGCATCTCCCGGTGTTCCGCCGCGCTTGTGTTCACCACGGTCAGCTCGGCCCGGTCGCCGCTCAGTCCCGACACCAGGGCGGCCACGTCGGGCGGCAGCCCCGGCCGGCGCCGCTGGATGTCGAAGTGGCGCAGTCTCGTGACCAGCAGTCCGCCGTTGTAGTGCGGCAGAGGGGCGCCCATGGTGAGCTGCACCAGGCCTTCGCAGGTGACCGGATTCCGCTGCTGGAAGTAGGCGTCGTTGTAGGTGGCGGGGTCCTGCTCGTCCTGGGCCATGAAGTCGAGGCGCGCCTGCACCTGCTCCAGATTGTGCTCGAGGATCCGCTCGGGATACTCGGGGAACTCGCCGTGGAGGAAGGCCATCCAGCCCCAGTCGTGGCCGCCCTGGTCCTTGGTGTGGTGCCACGAGTTGACGGCGAAGGGATCGCCCGACCGCTTGCGGGTCCCCTCGAACCGCCGCGAGTCGGCCGGGGCCATCGACATGCACCACAGGTGGGCGATGTCGGAGGGGTACATGGGCATGAACTCGAACCAGCCGTCCTGCTGCAGGGCGGTGCCGTCCTCCTTGCGGACCACGTACCACATCCACTCGCCCGGCTTGAAGTCGACCCGCCCGGGATCGTCGTACTTGTGGGGCACGTAGAGCTGATCGTCGCGCTCGATCCCCCGGGAGACGAGGGCGTCGATCTGCGACCGGGGGAACTCCATGTACTCAAGCCGGCGCGTCAGCAGGGCGCAGTTCTGGGCCGCCACCCCCACCGCCTGCCCGACGCTGTGCCAGCCGTGGGGCCAGGCCCAGCCGTACATCGACCCGTACCACTTGCCGCCGGTGTGCTCCCCCACCACTCCAGAGAGGCCGACGTTGTCCGGCACGATGCCGCCGTTGGCGGCGGCGCGCTCCATCCAGGCCTCGGTGTACTCCACGACCCAGTCGCGGTACTTCCCGTCCCCCGTCAGCAGCCAGGCGTTGGCCGCCAGGGTGGTGGCCAGGAGGTTGACCACGGCGTCGCCGCGGCCCATGCGGTCCCGCATGGCCTCGCCCAGCCGCTCGCCCAGCTCGGGGTTGGCTCGCACCGTGTCGTGGTCGGTGCACCCCGGCACGTCGTAGAACGGCAGGTTGTAGCCCTCGTAGGGCCAGTGCGGACCTTCGTCGAAGGCCCACCAGGCCGGCCCCTTGCTGCCGTTCCTCGCGCAGCGGATGATGCGGTGCTCCGGGTCGTAGTTGGGCGCCTCCGGGTCCTCGCCGAGGAACAGCCCGGCGAAGCGGCGGGCCCGCTCGATGTTGGCCTCGTTCGCCGGATCGGCCATGCAGAGCATGTAGAACAGGTAGTTGCCCTCGCCCTGGTGGAACCAGTCGTAGCCCGGCTGGTACTCCCCCACCACCATGGGGTAGCCGTGTCCGGTGCCGTGCCGGCTCATCTGCTCGTTGATGGCGTCGAACTCCCGCTGGCCGTCGGCCAGGAACCGATCGCTGCCGCCGAGCAGGTAGAACAGGGGCCAGTTGTGGAAGCTCTCGTAGCAGTCGTCCAGGGCGTCGATGCTCTGGAAGTCGGGACTCGGGGGCCAGAGCAGACGGCCGTCCGGATGGGTGTACCTCTCGAGGGCCCGCGGAGCGGCGTCCTCGATGGCGTCGAAGAGCCGGCGCTGCAGCACGGCCCACTTCGGTGGCGTCCGGGTGGACTCGCGCGCTTCCAGGGTGACGGCCATGTGTGTGTGCTCCTCCTGTATGACCTTTCAGGGGCCGGGACCCGGGTCGGGGTGTCCCACCCGGCCCTCGACCAGCGTGACGAAGCGATCGGGCTGCAGATCGGCCAGGCCCTCGACGCCGCCGCCGGGCCAGTGGACCCGCAGCGAGTCGACCCGCGCCCGGGAGCCCAGCCCGAAGCTCACGCGCAGGTCCCGCTGCGACAGGTAGCTGAAGCTGCCGCGGACCTCCCGCACCTGGTAGAGATCCCCTGCCCACACCTCGATCCGCGCGCCGATGGCGTCGCGGTTGCCGGCCCCGCCCCGGGCGGCGATGGTGAGCCAGTGGCGCGAGTTCCCCCCCTCGTTGCGCAGCAGGGCGGCCGGCTGGCCGCTGTTGCTGACCACGATGTCCGTGTCGCCGTCGTCGTCGTAGTCGCCCACGGCGCAGCCGCGGCTGACCCGCGCCCGGGGCAGGGCCGCCCCCGCCCGCGACGAGACGTCCCGGAAACGGTAGCGGCCGGCGGCGTCGGGGCCCAGGTTGCGCAGCAGCTGGTTCGGCTGGCCGTAGCTGCTGGACTCGCGGAAGGCCGAGGCGTTGTCGAGGACGTGGCCGTTGGCCACGAAGAGATCCTGGTAACCGTCGTTGTCGTAGTCGACGAAGGCGATGCCGAAGGAGAGCCAGCGCAGGCTGACCAGACCGACGCCCGCGGGAAAGGAGGCGTGGGGGAAGAACCCGGTCCCCCGGTTCCGGTAGAGGCTGTTGGGCTCGTTCTCGAAATTGGTGACCACCAGGTCGACGCGGCCGTCGTTGTCGTAGTCGGCGGCGTCGACCCCCATTCCCGCCTCCTCCTGGCCGTCCTCGCCGAAGGCGACGCCGGCCACGCCGCCGACCTCGGTGAAACGCCCGCCGCCCTCGTTGTGGTAGAGGAAGTTGGGCACCGCGTCATTGGCCACGTAGAGGTCGCTCCAGCCGTCGTTGTCGTAGTCGGTGGCGACCACGCCCAGCCCCCGCCCGGCCGCGGCCGAGGTGTCCACCAGCCCGGCCAGCCGGGTCACGGTGCGGAAACGGCCGCCGCCTTCGTTGCGGAAGAGTTGGTCCTCGGCGCCGGCGAAGTTCCGCGGATGGGGGTAGGCATCCATGCCTTCTTCCGGGGCCCGCTGTGAGACGGGCAGATAGGCTTCCAGGTCCTTCCCCGCGAAGGCGAGGTCGTAGCGGACGTAGTTGGCCACGTAGAGGTCGAGGTCGCCGTCGTTGTCGTAGTCGACGAAGGCGCTGCCCGTGCTCCAGGTGGTGTCCGCCGCCCCGGCCTGGCCGGTGACATCGCGGTAACTCCCATCGCCCTCGTTTCGGTACATCACGTTGCCGCCATAGTTGGTCAGGTAGAGGTCGGCGTCGCCGTCGTTGTCGTAGTCGGCGAAGGCGCATCCCATGCCGTGGCCGGGATCGTCCACTCCGGCGTCGCCCGCCGCTTCCACGAAACGGCCGCCCTCGTTGCGGAAGAGCGCATTCACCGGATTGGGCGGGCCGGTGTAGCCCGGGAACGGGGCGCCGTTGACGAAGTAGATGTCCAGGTCCTGGTCGCCGTCGAAGTCCACGAAGCCGACCCCGGAGCCCATCGTCTCCGGGAAGTAGCGCCGGCCGCTGGCCCCGGTGACGTGGCGGAAGTCGACACCGGCCTCGCCGGCCACGTCGACGTACTCCACCGCGGGAAGGGGTGCGGGTTGAGCGGCCCTGCCCGGCGGCGGGACCAGGCAGAGGACAACCGCCATAGCCGAGGCGCTAAGGGCGCCCAGTCGGCGCATGGGACTCGATCCTTGTGGTTGCTGGGAGGCTCTGCGGGTCCCTCGCCTTGCACGCGACTCGGATGGCGTCCACCCTTCGCGGCGGAGTGGCGGCGGCAGGCCGGAACCTCCTTGATTCCGGGCCGGCCCAAGATACCACAACCCGGGGAGAGCGTGCATCCGGGCCGCAAGGCACCATCGAATCACTTCCTGACTGGAGCTTCTCATGGAACCTCTGAACTACATCGACGGCCAGTCGGTCGGCGCCTCGGACGGAAAGACCTTTGCCCAGCGCGATCCGGCCGACCTGGAGCACGTGACCGGAGAGTGGCCCCAGGGAACCTGCGCCGATGCCGAGCAGGCCATTCAGGCGGCGCACGCGGCCTTTCCGGCATGGGCGGAAATGGGTGTGTACCAGCGGGCGGAGTACTTGTCGCGGGCGGTTGCCGTGCTGAAAGGGCGGGCCGAGGAAGTCGCCGCCATCCTCACCGCGGAGAACGGCAAGACCCTCGACGAAGCGCGCACCGAGGTGGCGTCGGCTGTGCGCGAGATGGAGTTTCAGATCGCCCGGGGGGTCTCCATGTGCGGCCAGACCGCGCCCTCGGCGCAGACCGGGGTCTTCGCTTACAGCGTGCGGCGGCCCCTCGGGGTGGCGTCGATCATCAGCCCGTGGAACTTTCCCTTCAACGTGCCGGGACGGAAGTGCACGCCGGCCCTGGTCAGCGGCAACACCATCGTCTTCAAGCCGGCGAGCCTGACACCCGGAGCCGGGCGGGCCTTCGTCGACATCTTTGCCGAGGCGGGGCTGCCTGCGGGAGTGCTGAACTTCGTCTGCGGCGGCGGCCGCACGGTGGGAGAGACGATGATCACCCATCCCCTGGTGCAGTCGATCTCCTTTACGGGATCGACCGAGGTGGGCCGGGGCATTCAGCGGAGCGCCGCCC
>JAJDTN010000182.1:5000-13217 GCA_022827165.1 Candidatus Latescibacterota bacterium | reverse complement strand
GACAATCACGGGCGGTGAGCGACCGGGGCCGCCGCCCCCTCGAGGGAGACCAACGATGGTCATGTCCCCATTTGCCCGGATCCCCGATCCAGCCCCCGCCATCCGCCGCGCCGCGTTCCTCTGCGCCGTCTTCGTCCTGCCCGTCCTCGGCCAGCCCACGGTCGAGGAGATCGAGATCCAGGGCGGCCTGCGCCGCGTCGCCGAGTCCCTGGTCCTCACCACCATCGGCCTCGAGCCCGGCGTCCACCTCTCCCAGGACAACGTCCAGGAGGCCGTGCGCGCCCTCGACGCCCTGCAGGTCTTCTCCGACATCCAGCTCTGGGCCGAGCCCGGAACCACCCCCCAGGGGCTCAAGCTGATCGTCGTCGTCGAGGAGTACCCCACCCTCGAGGCCCTGCGCTTCCGCGGCCAGGACGAGATCGACGAGAAGGACATGGAGGAGGCTCTCGACCTGGTGGTGGGTCAGGTCGTGGCTCCCAAGGACGTGGCCCGGGGCCGCCAGCGCATCCTCGAGATGTACGGCGAGAAGGGCTACCTGCGGGCCGAGGTGGAGGGCCAGCTCTTCGATGGCGAGGAGGAGGGCTCGATGGTCCTCCAGTACGACATCGAGGAGGGCGACAAGGTCAAGATCGCCGCCATCGAGATCCTCGGGAACGAGGCCTTCGACGACGACGAGGTCCGCAAGCAGATGGAGACCAAGCCCAAGCGTTGGTACCGCAAGGGCGAGTTCCAGGCCGACGTCTTCGCCGAAGACAAGCAGCGCATCCTCGCCTTCTACCGCTCCGAGGGCTACCAGCAGGCCGTCATCCTGCGCGACAGCATCTACTACGACGACAGCCGCCGCCGCCTCTACATCGACCTCGAGGTCGACGAGGGCCGCCAGTACTTCGTCCGCGATCTGGCGTGGGAGGGCAACGAGCTGTTCACCAGCGACGAGCTGGCCGCCCAGATGAAGGTCGAGGAGGGCGACGTCTTCCAGTACTCCGCCACCGAGCTGGCCTTTCTCGCCAAGAGCGCCTACTACGAGCGCGGCTATCTCGACACCGAGGTCATCCCCCACGAGCAGATCCTCGGCGACAGCATCGACGTCACCTTCCGCGTCTTCGAGGGCGAGCCCTGGCGCATCCGCCGCATCGACTTCGCCGGCAACGTCAAGACCCGCGAGAAGGTCCTGCGCCGCGAGCTGGCCATGCGCCCCGGCGACATCTTCAAGTCGAGCCAGCTCCAGGAGAGCCAGCGCCGCCTCTACATGCTCGGATTCTTCAAGGACGTGCAGGTCCAGGACCAGGCCAGCGCCGCCGGCGGCCAGAAGGAGATCGACCTGACCTTCGATGTCGAGGAGCAGCGCACCGGCGCCGCCTCCATGGGCGCCGGCTACAGCGACACCTACAAGCTCGTCGGCAACATCGGGCTGCAGATCCCCAACTTCCGCGGCCTCGGGCAGAGCCTCGACTTCAACTGGGAGTTCGGCACCCGGCGCAAGCAGTTCCTCATGGGGTTCACCGAGCCCTGGCTCTTCGATACGCCCACCAGCACCTCCGTGCGCGTCTACAGCCTCACCCAGCAGTACCTGGAGTCCTTCGACTTCCACCGCAACTCGATCAGCGTGCGCCTCGGCCGCCGCCTCAAGAAGCCGGCCTTCTCCTCCGTCACCCTGGGCTATCAGCTCCGCGACCAGAAGTACAGCGACTTCGCCCCCGGCTTCGACAGGGACCTGCCCCAGTACGAGGAGCAGGTCACCTCCAGCTTCGAGCTCGTCTTCCGCAGGGACACGCGCGACCTGCCCGACTTCCCCACCCGCGGCACGGTGATCAGCTACACGCCCGAGCTGGCCTCCTCCCTCATCGCCGGCGACGTCGACTTCCACCGCCACGAGCTCACCGCCAACATCTACCAGCCCAGCTTCTGGCGCTTCGTCATCGCCCTCGAGACCCGGTTCGCCCTCATCGACGGGTTCTCGCTCTGGGACGACAAGCACATCACCTTCTGGGACAAGTTCACCCCCGGCGGCGTCGACTTGTGGGACGGCCAGGTGCGCGGCTATCCCGACGCCTCCCTCGGCCCCCGCGACCCCAGCGGCCGGCCCCTCGGCGGCCGCTCGATGATGACGCTCAACCTGGAGTACCGCTTCCCCATCACCGAGCGCCAGGTGGTGGGCCTCGTCTTCGCCGACGCCGGCAACGCCTGGGCCGGCATCGGCGGCTTCAATCCCCTCGACGTCCGCCGGTCCGTCGGCGTCGGCTTCCGCGTGCTCACCCCCATGCTCGGCATGATCGGCTTCGACTTCGCCTACGGCTTCGACCGCCGCAAGGTCGACGGCCGGGCGCCCGGCATGAGCACTCACTTCCAGTTCGGTCCGCGCTTCTTCTAGCCCGTGGACCCCACACCGACCGAGTCAAATCGAATGATCCGATTCCGCGGCCTCCCGGCCCTTCTCGCCGCCGGCCTCGTCCTGGCGGCCCAGCCCTCCACCGCCGAGATCAAGATCGGCTACATCGACTCCGAGGTCCTGCGCGAGCGCATGGACGAGTTCAAGGACATCCAGCGGCAGCTCGACCGCCTCACCCAGGGCTACCAGCAGGAGGCCATGGACCGCGAGAGCAAGCTGGTGAAGATGCGGGAGGACTTCCGCAAGCAGGAGCTGCTCATGAGCGAGGCCCGCAAGGCCGAGCTGGCGGCCGAGTTCGAGCAGGCGGTGCAGGACCTCCAGCAGTTCACCCAGCAGAAGCTGGGCCCCGACGGCGAGGTCTTCCAGAAGAACATCGAGCTCTCGGCGCCGATCTTCGAGAGGGTCAACGAGGCCCTCAAGAAGCTGGCCGAGGAGGAGGGCTTCGACTTCATCTTCGATGTCGCCGGCGGCGGGGGAATCGTCTACGCCGACCCGGACCGTTACAACCTCACCGAGAAGCTCCTGGCCCTTCTCGCCGAGGAGCGCGAGGAGGAGAGCAGTCCTTGAGCGATCCCCTGGACCTGCAGGGTATCAAGGAGGCGATCCCCCACCGCTACCCCTTTCTGCTCGTCGACCGCATCCTCGAGCTCGTCCCGGGAGAGCGCATCCTGGGCCTCAAGAACGTCACCGCCGGCGAGCCCTTCTTCGCCGGCCACTTCCCCGACTTTCCCGTCATGCCCGGCGTCCTCATCGTCGAGGGCCTCGCCCAGACCGGCGCCGTTCTCATGATGCGCGAAGCCGGTCCCGGGCAGCTCCCCTTCTTCGGCGGCATCGACAAGGCGAGGTTCCGCCGCCAGGTCGTTCCCGGCGACCAGTTGCTCCTAGAGGTGACGGTCCTGCAGCGGCGCACCGGGAGCTGCCGGCTGCGCGGCGTCGCCCGCGTCGGCGACGACGTGGCCGCCCAGGCCGACCTCCTCGCCGTGGTTCTCCCCGCATCACCGGGAGCCTCTTGACCGGGTCCGCCGGCCCCGCCCTGGCCGCCGGCCCGGGAACCCCCCCAAGGGGCGGGCCCATGCCCGTCCTCCGGCATATCGTCGAGGCCCAGCAGTTCGACCGCGCCTCCATGGCGCGGATCTTCGCCGTCGCCCGCGAGATGGAGCAGGTGGTTCAGCACTACGGCTCCAACATCCTCAACCGCCGGGTCATGGCCACCCTGTTCTACGAGCCCAGCACGCGCACGCGCCTCTCCTTCGAGTCCGCCATGCGCCGCCTCGGCGGCGAGGTGATCACCACCGAGAGCGCCCAGGAGTTCTCCTCCGCCGCCAAGGGCGAGACCCTCGAGGACACCATCCGCATCGTCGGCGGCTATGCCGACATCATCGTCCTCCGCCACTTCGAGAGCGACGCCAGCCGCAGGGCCGCTGCCGTCTCTTCCGTGCCCGTCATCAGCGCCGGGGACGGCCCCGGCCAGCACCCGACCCAGGCCCTCCTCGACGTCTACACCATCGAGCGCGAGATCGGGCGCCTCGACGGCATCTCCATCGCCCTCGTGGGCGACCTGGCCAACGGCCGCACGGTCCGGTCCCTCTGCTACCTGCTGGCCAAGTTCGATTCCCCCCGGATCTGGTTCGTGGCTCCCGAGGTCGTGCGCATGCGCGGCGACATCAAGGACTACCTCGACCGCCACGGAATCCACTGGGAGGAGTCGGCCGACCTGGCCGCGGTGGCCGCCGAGGTGGACGTCATCTATCAGACCCGCATCCAGCGCGAGCGTTTCGGCGACCGGGTGGAGGAGTACCAGCAGGCCCGCGGTCGCTACATCGTCGACCGCTCCATCCTGGAGCGCATGTCCGGCGCCGCCATCGTCATGCACCCCCTGCCCCGCGTCGACGAGATCACCCCCGACGTGGACCAGGACCCCCGGGCCGCCTACTTCCGCCAGGCTCACAACGGGCTCTACGTCCGCATGGCCCTGCTGCGCATGATTCTCGCCGGCCCCTGAGCCGCCTTGCCCCTCCGGCGCGGAGGGGGGTATACTAGTCGCCGCCAAGTCCCGACCGACCCCATCCAGCGAGACAGCATGTCATCGAGCAAGGGCAGGGAGCGCGAGAAGGAGCTGAAGCGGCGCCGCCACCGGCGCCGGGAACGGATCAAGCAGAGGATCCGCGAGGCCAAGGCGGGCAACAAGGCCTGACCTCCGCCGCCGCCGAACCATGACCCGGGCCCTGCGCGTCGCCGTGGCCGGAGCCAGCGGCATCGGCCGGCACCACGCCAACTGGCATGCGCAGGCCGGGGGCCAGGTCGCGGCCATCCTCGGCAGCCGCCGCGACCGTTGTGAGCAGACGCGGGTCCAGTTGCGGGAGATCTTCGGTTTCGCGGGTCGGGCCTACACCGATCTGACGGAGTTGTTGCGGGTCGAGGCCCCCGACGTGGTCGACGTCTGCACCCCCAACGAGATGCACTACGACTGCGTGGCGCGGGCCCTGTCCGCCGGCAGTCACGTCCTCTGCGAAAAGCCCCTGGTGTGGGACCCGGCCCTGTCCGCCGACCGCCTGCGCGTCCAGGCCCGCGAACTCTGCGAGCAGGCCCGCGACTGCGGCCGCCACCTCGGGCTGTGCACCCAGTACGCCTTCGCCGTCGACCACTACCGCCGCGTCGAGCCCGGGACCGACCCCGACAGGGCGACCCGCTTCGAGGCCGAGCTGGAGACGCTCGCCCGCGGCTCCCGGCGGGACGCCGCCACCGTGTGGATCGACATGGGTTCCCACCCCCTCAGCCTGATCCTGGCGGTCATGCCCCGCGGCGAGGTCGACGGGTCCTCCCTGCGGGCCCGCTTCCGCGGGCGCGAGGCGGAGGCGGAGTTCACCCTCCGGCAGGACGGCCGCGCCTGCGACTGCCGCGTCGTCGTGCGCGACCGCGACGAGGGGCCGCCGCTCCGCCGCTTCGGCTTCGACGGCAGGATGGTCGACTTCCTCGGCCGCCCTGGGGAGGACGGCCTGTACCGCGCCGTGCTCACCGCCGGCGGCCGGGAGGACATCGCCCGCGACTACATGCACCGGCTCATCGGCCAGTTCCACGACGCCGCCGCCGGCCGCGCCGCGGCGCCTTTCGTGCCTGCCGAGGTGGCCGTGCGCAACCTCGATCTGCAGCTCCGCATCCTCGAAGCGGCCTGACCGGACGGCGGTGCGGGTAACCGCCTCGTCGTGGGCCCTGGGCGCCGTCCTGGCCGCGGGACTGGCCCTTCGGGTGTGGGGGATCGGCTTCGGACTGCCCCACACCGGGGCGCGGCCGGACGAGAGCCTCCTCGTCCACCGGGCCCTCGCCGTCGCCGGCGGCGAGCTGAATCCGGGCTTCTTCAACTATCCCAGTCTGCACATCCATCTCCTGGCCGTCCTCTACGGCCTCTACTACCTCGTCTTGCGGCTCCTCGGCGAAGTGGGCGGCGCCCAAGAGTTCCTCTTCCGCTTCTTCCGCGACCCCGGCGGGGTCTATCTCCTCGGCCGCGCCCTGACCGCGGCCATGGGCACCGCCACCCTGTTCTGGGTCTACCGCACGGCCCGATCGATCGATGGCAAGGCGGCCGGTCTGGGGGCGGCGGTTCTCGCGGCGGGAGCTTTCCTCCACGTCCGCGACTCCCACTTCCTCACCGTCGACGTGCCGGCCACCTTCTGGGCCGCCGGGTCCTTTGCCCTGGCCGTCCGGCACCTGGGCGACGGCCGCCGGCGGACCCTGGTAGCCGCCGCGGTGCTCGCGGGCCTGTCCGCGTCGACCAAGTACAGCACCGCCCTCTTTCTGCCGGCCCTGCTCCTGGCGGCCCGTCTCTCACCGCTTCCCTGGCCCCGTTGGCGTACGGCTGCGGTGGTCCTGTCCACCTGGGGGATCGCCTTCGCGGCCGGGTCCCCCTTCGTCGTTCTCGATCCCCATGCCTTCTGGCGCGATCTCGCCTTCGAGTGGGATCACTTCGGCCGCGGGCACGGCCTCGATCTGGGCAACGGCTGGCTCTATCACCTGACCTTCAGCCTGCGCCACGGCCTCGGATGGCCGCTGCTGGCCGCCTCCTTGGGCGGGCTCTGCTGGTTCGCCGTCCGCCGCCGGCCGGCCGATCTCGTCATCCTCGCCGCCGCGGCCGGGTACTTCCTCGTGGCCGGGATGGGGGCCAGCCTCTTCGTGCGCTACGTGATCCCCCTGGTGCCGCTGGCCTGTGTGGCCGCCGCCTGCGGCCTCTCCCGCGCGGTCCGAGGCCGGGTGCCGGCCACCGTCGCGGCCTGCCTGCTCCTGGCGGCGCCCCCCGCCGCCGTCTCCGTGGCCCACGACCGCCTCCTGTCCCGCACCGACACCCGGGTTCGGGCCGCGTCCTGGCTCGAGCGGCACGCCGCCGCCGGGGCCAGGGTGGCCTTCACGGGCAGCTCCTACGGCCACCCCCGCCTGCGTCCCGGCAAGGCCTGGATCGAGCGCCGCCTGCGCGAGGTCCGGAAGGCCGGGGGCCGCGGTCTCCGCCTGGAGCTTCAGATGCGCAATCCCTCCTGGCCTCCCGCCCCCGCTTACGACCTCGTGGAGCTGCGGCCGGACAACCCGCGGCGGCTCTCCTCCATCTGGGAGCCCGCTCCACCCCGGCAGCTGCGCGCCCGCGGCGTCGACTGGCTCGTCGTGCAGGACCACCCCCTGGGCTACGCGGCCCTTCCGCCAGCGCTGTCGGTGGAGCTGTCCGGCCTGGAGCCGGCGGCCGAGTTCGACCCCTTCCTCCCCGCGGCCGAAGTCCCCGTGTACGACCCGTTGGACGCGTACTATGCCCCCCTGGGCGGCCACGCCGCCGTCCTTCAACCGGGGCCAGGTCTGCGCATCTACCGGCTGGCGGATTGACAGGGCCTGCAGAAGACCTAGATAGACTCGGCGAAGGGAGGCATCCCATGAGCACTGATTCCACCGCCGCCTACGCTCGCCTGGCGGAGGACCTGCAGGGGCGGGGAGTGGATCTCCACGACCTGGAGTCGCGGTTGCGCGCCCAGCGCATCGAGACCCCCTCCTGGGGATACGGCAACTCCGGAACGCGCTTCGCGGTCTTCAAGCAGCCCGGTGCCGCGCGCGACGTTCACGAGCGTCTCGCCGATGCCGCCCAGGTGCACGCCATGACCGGCGTCTGTCCCTCCGTCGCTCTCCACATCCCCTGGGACAAGGTGGACGACTACGACGCCCTCCAGGCGGAGGCCGCGGACCTCGGCGTGGAGATCGGCGCCATCAACCCCAACGTCTTCCAGGATCCCGACTACCAGTTCGGGTCCTTCGGCCACCGGGACGCCGCCGTGCGCCAAAAGGCCCTCGACCACATGTCGGAATGCGTCGAGATCATGGAGGCCACCGGGTCCCGGCTGCTCTCCCTGTGGTTCGCCGACGGCACGAACTACGCGGGGCAGGCGGACCTGATTTCCCGCAAGCGCAGCTTCGAGGAGTGCCTCGCCAAAACGCATGACATGCTCCCCGCCGGGGCCCGCATGCTGGTGGAGTACAAGTTCTTCGAGCCCGGGTTCTACCACACCGACATCGCCGACTGGGGCATGGCCCTTCACTTCTCCCGCGCCGCGGGGGAGCGCGCCCAGGTTCTCGTCGACCTCGGTCACCACGCCCAGGGGGTGAACATCGAGCACATCGTCGCCTTCCTCCTCGACGAAGACAGGCTCGGCGGGTTCCACTTCAACAACCGCAAGTACGCCGACGACGACCTCACCACCGGCTCCGTCAACCTCTACGAGGTCTTCCTCATCTACCACGAGATCGAGAATGCGCGGGTCCGGCGGCCGGGGGGCGGGGCCTCGCAGATCGCCTACATGATC
>JAJDTN010000262.1 GCA_022827165.1 Candidatus Latescibacterota bacterium | reverse complement strand
GCTTGCCGGCGCCGAAGCGGCGCTCCCCCTCAGCGCCGGCCGCCATAGTGCTCGCACAGGGCCCGGGCGAGGGCGGGCACGCTGCTCTCGCCCGGCTGCACGGCCACCGTCAGGCCGAGGTCGGTCACCGCCCGCGCCGTGGTCGGGCCGATGGCGGCGATGTCGAGGCGGCGCAGGTGCTCCAGGCCGGCCTCGCGGCCGCTGACGGCGAGGAAGTTGCGCACGCTGGAGGGGCTGGCGAAGACGGCGCAGTCGAGGCGGCCCTCGGTGAGGGCCTCGGGCAGCTGCACGGAGGCCGGGTCGGGGGGGCGGTTCTCGTAGGCCGTCACCCGCAGGACGAGGGCGCCGCGGCCGGCGAGGCTCTCGTCCAGCTCGGTGCGCCCGATGGAGGAGGCGGGCAGGAGGATCTCGGCGCCGGTGAGGTCGACGGCCTCGAAGGCGGCGGCCAGTCCGGAGGCGGAGTGGACCTCGGGCACGAGGTCCGGCTCGACGCCGCGCTCGCGCAGCAGCTGGCCGGTGGACAGGCCCACGGCGGCCACCCGGGCGCCGCCGTAGGCGCGCGAGTCCCGCCCCAGCCGGCGCAGGCGGTCGTGGAAGAACTCCACCGAGTTGGGACTGGTGAACACGACCCAGGCGAAGCCGGAGAGCCGCGACAGGGCGCCGTCGAGGGCGGTCCAGTCGTCGGGCGGGCCGATCTCCAGCAGCGGCAGCAGGTGCACCTCGGCGCCCTCCGACTCCAGCATCAGGCGCAGGGGGCCGGCCTGCTCGCGGCTGCGCGTGATCAGGATGCGGCGGCCGAAGAGGGGCCGCGACTCGAACCAGGAGAGGCGGCCCTGCAGGCCGACGACCTCGCCCACGACGATCAGCGTCGGCGAGGCCAGACCCGCGGCCTCGACCTGACCCGCAAGGCTCTCCAGGGTCCCCGTCACCGTCCGCTGCCGCGGCCAGGTGCCCCACTGGATCGCCGCTGCCGGCGTCTCCGGCGCCCGCCCGCCGGCGGCCAGGGCCTCGCAGATGGCGCCGACCTTGCGGCTGCCCATGAAGACCACCAGGGTCCCCGGCACCCGGGCGAGACTCGGCCAGTCGACGCCGGACTCCGGCTTGGAGGGGTCCTCGTGGCCGGTGACCAGGACCGCGGCGGCGGCCAGGCCCCGGTGGGTCAGCGGGATGCCGGCGTAGGTCGGCGCGCCCGAGGCGGCGGAGACGCCGCAGACGACCTCGAAAGGCACCCCCGCTTCGGCCAGGGCCAGGGCCTCCTCGCCGCCGCGGCCGAAGATGTAGGGGTCGCCGCCCTTCAGGCGCACCACCCGGCGTCCGGCGCGGGCCTCGGCCACGAGCCGCTGGCTCAGCTCGTCCTGGCGGCGGGCGCTGCCGCCGCCGCGGTGCCCGGCGGCCACCCGCTCGCACCCCGGCCGGGTGTGCTCCAGGAGCCGCCGGTCGATCAGGTCGTCGTAGAACACCACGTCCGCCTCCGCCAGGAGGCGGGCGCCCTTGAGGGTCAGCAGCCCGGGGTCGCCGGGACCGCCGCCGACGATGTAGACGCGGCCCTCGACAGCCTCGGGGGGATGGTCCACGGGGGCGGGCTCAGGCGGCGCAGGCCGACAGGATCGCCCGGCCGCCGCCGGCCTTGACGCGTTCGGCCAGGTCGGCGCCCAGCCGCTCGGCGGCCTTCAGGGGGCCGCGTACCGAGGCCCGGGTCGAGTCGCGGCCGTCGGGGCTCAGCACGGCGCCGTCGACGCGCAGGCCTCCCTCCCCGGGGCGGCCCCAGGCGGCGATGGGGGTGCCGCAGCCGCCGCCGAGGCCGGCGAGGAAGGCGCGCTCGGCGGTGACCGCCGCCAGCGTCGGGGGGTGGCTGAGGGCGGCCACGAGGCCGGCGCGGCCGTCATCGGCGCGCATCTGCAGGCCGAGGGCGGCCTGGCCGGGGGCGGGCAGCACGGTGAGGGGGTCGAGAAAACAGCTGATCTCCTCCTCGCGGCCGAGGCGGCGCAGGCCGGCGGCGGCCAGGGCCACGGCGTCCACCTCCCCGGCGGCGACCTTGGCGAGGCGGGTGTCGACGTTGCCGCGCAGGTCGACGAAGGTCAGGTCGGGCCGGACCGCGCTCAGTTGCGCCCGGCGGCGGGCGCTGCCGGTGGCGACCGAAGCCCCCGGGGGCAGATCCTCCAGGCCGGCGCCGCCGCGGCTGACGAGGACGTCGCGCACGTCCTCGCGCGCGGGCACGGCGGCCAGCCGCAGGCGCGGCTCCATGAGGGTGGGCAGGTCCTTCAGGCTGTGGACGGCGAGGTCGACGCGGCCGTCGAGCAGGGCCCGTTCCAGCCCGGCGGTGAACACCCCCTGGCCGCCGATCTTCGACAGGGAACGGCGGTCGACGTCGCCCTGGGTCCGCACGACCTGCACCCGCGTCGGCAGCTCGTCCGCGAAGCGCTCGGCCAGGGCGTCGCGCACGAGACCGGCCTGCCTCATGGCCAGGGGGCTGCCGCGGGTCCCGATGACGAGGGGTGATGCGTCGGAGGCCATGCCCCGAATATAGGCCGGCAAGAAAACAGGGGAGATCCCCGATGCTTGTGGGGACCTCCCCTGGTGTCGACCCGCGGTGGGTGCGGGGTGGCTCAGACCATGTCGTAGTAGAGGGCGAACTCGTACGGGTGCGGGCGCAGGCGGATGGCGTCGACCTCCTCCTCGCGCTTGTAATCGATCCACGCCTGGATCACGTCCTCGGTGAAGACGTCGCCCTTGAGCAGGAACTCGTGGTCCTCCTCCAGGGCCTGGATCGCCTCCTCCAGCGACGCCGGGGTCAGCGGCACGGAGCCGCGCTCCTCGGCCTCCAGGTCGTAGATGTCCTTATCCATCGGCTCGCCCGGATCGATCTTGTTCTGGATGCCGTCGAGGCCCGCCATGAGCATCGCCGACATGGCCAGGTAGATGTTGCAGCTCGGGTCGGGGCAGCGGAACTCGATGCGCTTGGCCTTGGGGCTGGCCGAGTACATGGGAATGCGCACCGCCGCCGAGCGGTTGCGCTGGCTGTAGGCCAGGTTGACGGGCGCCTCGTACCCGGGCACCAGGCGCCGGTAGGAGTTGGTCGTCGGGTTGGTGAAGGCCAGGATGGCGCGGGCGTGGCGCAGGATGCCGCCGATGTAGTAGAGGGCGGTGTCGCTCAGCCCGGCGTAGCCGTTGCCCGCGAACAGGGGGGTGCCGCCCTTCCACAGGCTCTGGTGGGTGTGCATCCCCGTGCCGTTGTCCTCGAAGAGGGGCTTGGGCATGAAGGTCGCCGTCTTGCCGTGCTTCCGGGCCACGTTCTTCACCACGTACTTGTAGATCATCATGCCGTCGCCGCATTCGACCATGGGGCAGTACTTGATGTCGATCTCCCCCTGGCCGGCGGTGCCGACCTCGTGGTGCTGCAGCTCGATCTCGAGGCCGCAGTCGATCATGGTGAGGACCATCTCCGAGCGGATGTCCTGCAGCGTGTCGTGGGGCGGCACCGGGAAGTAGCCGCCCTTGTACGGCGGCTTGTAGCCCAGGTTGCCGGGCTCCTCGGCGGCGCCCGAGTTCCAGCGGCCCTCGACGGAGTCGATGAAGTAGTACCCGGAGTGGGCGTTCTGGTCGTACTGGATGCTGTCGAAGACGAAGAACTCCGCCTCGGGGCCGAAGTAGGCCGTGTCGGCGATGCCCGTCCCCTTC
>JAJDTN010000078.1 GCA_022827165.1 Candidatus Latescibacterota bacterium | reverse complement strand
GGAAGGGGTGCCGCGGCGGAACCGCCGGCCGTGTACTTCGTCGACGTGGCCGCTGAGAGCGGCATCGACTACGAGAACGTCTCCGGGAGCCCCGAGCAGGGCTACATCCTCGAGACGATCTCCGCCGGCGCCGCCTTCCTCGACGTCGAGGGCGACGGCGACCAGGACCTCTTCCTGGTGAACGGCACCCGCCTCGAAGATCCCCCCGAGGCCGCCGGCAACCGCTTCTACCGCCACCGCGGACCGGGGGCCGCCCCGCTCTTCGAGGAGGCGACGGCGGAGTTCGGCCTCGCCCACACCGGCTGGGGCATGGGCTGCGCCGTGGGCGATGCCGACAACGACGGCGACCCCGATCTCTACGTCACCTACTGGGGCGCCAACCGCCTCTACCTCAATCGCGGCGGCGAGTCCTTCGCCGAGGCCGGGCGTCCGGCGGGGGTGGACGACGGCGGCTGGGGCTCGAGCGCCGCCTTCGGGGACCTCGACGGCGACGGGCTCCTGGACCTCTACGTGGTCAACTACGTGGAGTTCGATCTCGACGATCCCCCCGGCGGCTGGCTCGGGTGCCGGTACAAGGGTCTGAGCAGCTACTGCGGGCCCGAGGGGATCCCCGGCCAGGCCGACCGCCTCTACCGCAATCTCGGCGGCGGCCGGTTCTCGGCGGCCGGGGACGCGGCCGGGATCTCCCGGCACCGCCTGCCGGGCCTCGGGGTGGTGCTCTCCGATCTCGACGCCGACGGCGATCCCGACATCTACGTGGCCAACGACTCGGAGGCGAACCTCCTCTTCCGCAACGAGGGCGGCTTCCGCTTCCGCGAAGTCGGCACCGCCGCGGGTCTGGCCTACAGCGAGGACGGCCGCGCCCAGGCGGGCATGGGCGTCCACTCGGGGGACTACGACGGCGACGGCGACTTCGATCTCTTCGTGACCAACTTCTCCGACGACGTCAACACCCTCTACGCCAACCGGGGGGACGGCACCTTCGCCGACGCCACGCATGCCGCCGGCCTCGGCGGGGTGGTGCAGCCCTTCCTGGGGTGGAGCACCGCCTTCCTCGACTTCGACAACGACGGCTGGCTCGACCTGTTCGTCGCCAACGGCCACGTCTACCCGCAGCTGCGGGAGCTGCCCTCGGGGCTTCGTTACGCCCAGCGCAACCTCCTCTACCGCAACCTCGGCGGCCGCTTCGAGGAGGTCGGCACCGAGGCCGGGGGGGACTGGCAGGCCGAGGGCGTCAGCCGCGCCGCGGCGGTGGCCGACTACGACGACGACGGCGATCCGGACATCCTCTTCGTCAACCTCAACGACCGGCCGGCCCTGCTGCGCAACGACAGCCGCGGCGGCAACGGCTGGATCGGACTGGAGCTGGCCGCCGGCCGCGGCGACCCCGAGGCGACCGGCGCCCGGGTGGAGCTGTGGTCGGCGGGCCGCCGGCAACTGCGGGAGGTGCAGCGGGGCTACGGCTTCCAGTCCAGCCACGATCCCCGCCTGCTCTTCGGCCTGGGGCGGGAATCCGCGGTGGACAGCCTCGTCGTCTCCTGGCCCTCCGGGTCCCGCGAGAGGGTGGTCCCGGAGGCGGCGAACCGCTACTGGCGCCTGCGCCAAGGCGAGGAGCGGCTGGAGCCGGCGTACGCCGCGCCCGCCCCGGCCCCCGCGGCGCCGGCGGCCCTCCACCGGACCATCGCGCCGTCGCCGCCGCCGGCCGCCTCCCCCGACCCGGGGGGAGAGGACTGGAGCGCCGAGCGCTACCGCGAGACCGGGGAGGACCTTTACCGCCGGGGCCGCTACGCCGAGGCGAAGGCCGCCCTCGAGCGGGCGATCGCGCTCGATCCGGAGGGCGTCGGCTCCTACGTCAACCTCGGACTGGTGCTGGCTTCGGGACTCGGCGAGGAGGAGGAGGCCCGAACGGTCCTGGAGAAGGCCGTGGCCCGGGACCCCGGGCACGCCGGCGCCAACCACGTCCTCGGCAAGCTCTACCTGAACCAGGGCCGGCTGCCCGAGGCCGTCGCCGCCCTGGAGGCGGCGCGGCGCCTCTCCCCGGGGTCGTGGGAGTACGCCGACTGGCTGGGTATGGCCTATCTCCGGGCCGGCCGCCCGGACGACGCCGAGGCCGCCTTCCGCCAGGCCGCCCGGGCGGCGCCCTGGAGCCCGGCCCCCCGACTCCACCTGGCGCAGCTGTACGACCGCCAGGGCCGCCCCGGGGAGAGCGGCCGGGAGCGCCGGGTCTTCGCCCGCCTGCGCCCCCTGCAGGACCGCGCCGAGCTCTACGAGGGCAAGGTCGGCGACTATCCGGACAGCCCCCATGCGCGCCAGCTCCTCGGGCTCGTCTACCTCGAGCAGGGTCGCGTCCCGGAGGCCCTTCAGGAGTTCGAGGAGATCCTGAGGCTCGATCCCGGGTTCGCCGCCGCCCACCACGCCATCGGGCGGGTGCTTCAGGCCCGGGGCCGGCTGGCCCAGGCCGTCCGCTCCCTGGAGCGGGCCTGCGAGCTGGACCCGGAGCTGCTGGACGCGCACGTCGATCTCGGCACCGCCTACCACCGGTCGGGGCGCTACGACCTGGCGGTGGACGCCTACCGGCGCGCCCTGGCCCTCGACCCGGAGCGGCCTCTCGTCTACAGCAACCTCGGGATGGCCCACGCCATGGCCGGCCGCTTCGAGGCCGCGGCCGAGGCCTTCCGCCAGGGCCTGGAGAGGGCCCCGGACTCCGTCGACCTGCACGAGGCCCTCGGCCAGGTCTACGCTCGACAGGGCCGCCTGGAGGAGGCGGTGGCCGAGTGGGAGGAGGTCCTGCGCCTGGACCCCGGGCACCAGCGGGCCGCCGCCGCCATCCGCGAGGCCCGCCGCGCCGCCCCGGGCGCTCAGACCCAGTAGATGCTGTTGCCGCTCATGCCGGTGAAGTGGTCGATCACCAACCACAGGCCGGCCACCGTGAACTGGCCGGCGATGAGGCCGAGGAAGAAGGGGCGGGCGGCGCGGTAGAGGGTGGGGCCGCCGTACTTGAGGATCACCGCCTTCAGGAGCCAGGCGAGGAAGACGCTGAAGGAGATGTGGTTCGTCAGGTAGGTGCTGGCGCTGACGGCGTAGCCCAGCGGGTGCAGGGGCCACCAGAAGAAGTGCTGGCGCGCCAGCATGAGCGCCGCCATGACCACGCTGCCGACGCCGGTCGAGATCCACCCCACCAGGTCGGGCCCGTCCGGCGTGGCCGCCTCGCGGGTGACGAAGTTGAACGGCACCTGGGGCCCGCTGAGGAAGAACCAGGGCTCCAGGTTCACGCCGCCGTGGGTATAGCTCCAGTACATCACCGCCCAGATCGACGAGACCAGGCTCAGGCCGATGGCCAGGACCATCGCCCAGAACAGTCCGCGCCGCCGTCTCCCGAGGTGCTCCTGGGCGAGCTTGAGGCCGTTGGCGCAGGAGGCCATGACGAAGGTGCGGATGTCGGCGGCCCACACGTAGGTGAAGCCCATGGCGGTGAGCGTCTGGGCCCCGAGGACGGCGCTGCCGAAGCCGGAGGTGACGAAGTCGGAGGCGATGAGCGGCGCCCGGGTGGCGGCGACCCCGCCCTCGGCCACGACGCGGGTGATGCCGGCGAAGAGCAGGAACATGGCGAAGAGGTAGATCGGCACCACCCACAGGGCCATGCCGGCGTGCCAGAGCCAGGCGCCGACGAAGAGGGCGCTGGCCAGCAGTCCCAGCACGGCGGTGCGGTAGGAGAGGATCTCGTCGCTGTCGTCGACCTCCGGGTCGCCGCGCAGGGCCTTGCGCACGACCCGGCGGATGTGGCTTCGAGCCGTCCACAGGCCGAGGAGGACGAGGACGATCATCGCACCCATCCCCTGGTGGGCGAAGATCGGGAAGGAGGCGAAGTTGAGGCGCTCGGTGCTGGCCACGCCGAGGATGCCGAAGGTCCCTTCCTGGACGCGGCCCACGAGGTTGAAGAACCAGATGCTGAAGGCGATGTCGAGGTTCACCAGGTAGGCGAAGCCGACCATGGGGAAGCTCACGGCGATCTTCTGCTGCGTCGTGCCCCGGAACAGGGGCACCATCGTCTCGAGGACGATGTCGGGGAAGAAGTCGTAGTAGTTGTGCAGCGCCTTGACGCAGCCGATGACGAAGGGGATGGCGAAGCCGGCCCACATGACCGGGTTGCGGAAGAACGGGTTCAGGGCGCGCGGACGGGGCCCCTCCTCGATCATCGCGCTCGGCACCTGCACGAGGGGGAAGTTCAGGCGCTCGGTCTCGATCCACGGGCGCCGCAGGACGACGACGATGCAGATCATGGCCAGGTACACCGCCAGGATCAGCGGGATCCAGTGGGCCAGCGGCACGACCCACGCCTCCCAGGGCACGGGGGCGCCCTCGGGCAGGCCCTCGTAGAAGTCCTTCGCCGCCCGCGGCTCCGGGACCAGGCCGTCGCGGATGAAGGGGTGGACGACGGTGGCCCAGTCGTTCTCCGGGGTGGCGTAGTAGACGGCTCCCGCCGTGATCGGCAGCAGGTACTCGGTGAGCCCCATGCTCGGGATGGCGCAGCCCACCATGGCCATCACGTAGACGACGACGAGTTCCTCCCGCCGCAGTCCGAGGCCCGGGTGCAGCAGCCGCAGGGCCGTCTGCACCCCGAGGACGAAGAGGAAGAACAGGAAGATCGCCCCGGCGGTGCTGAAGTCGAGGGCGAAGTTGGAGCCCCGGAGGATCATGTTGCTGTAGGGGGCGCCGACGCCGATGCACACCGTCATCAGCGAGCCCACCAGCAGGGAGCGGGGGGTGATGCCGGACCCGCGGGTGGCGTGGGGTGTCGAGGTCGACATAGGTTTCGGCCGGTATTCCGGAGTTGAGATAGTGGCGGCGCCACCGGGTGACAAGCGCGCGGAGGAGAGGATGACCACAGAGACGGGCACCGGGCTGCGGACCATCCGGCAGTCGTGGGAGGCGGAGGCGCTGTACGCCGAGGCCGAGTCGGCGGCCGGGTTGTGGAAGGGCGGCGGGGAGGAGGAGATCCACCTCTTCCGCGGAGAGGTGGCGGAGAACGACTCCCCCGGCTCGGGACGCTCCGACGAGCCGGGGATCGAGCCTTTCGTGGAACTCTCGGGAGAGAGGGTCTACCGCAAGCGCCTCCACCTCGACGATGCCGCGTGCCACGGGGCGCAGCTCGCCTTCATCGCCCTCGAGGCCGAGGACAACTCCACCACCCTGTGTTTCTCGGTCAACGGCCGCGAGGTCCGGCGCCCCCCCTCCACGGAGGCGGCTCCCGAGGCCCGGCAGTACCAGGAGCTGAACTGGAGCCGCTGGTACTACGTGGACCTCCCCGCCGGCGCCCTGCGGCCGGGGGAGAACGAGATCACCGTCCGGTGCGACGGCGGCGGTCCCGGCTGGCAGCTCATGGTGGCCGACTACCGCGACTTCCACAAAGGCATGGAGGACCCCGTCGTCCTGCCCCACGCCACGGAACGCAGCGACGACGGCGGCCGCACCTGGACCGGGGAGCGGGGCGAGCTTGTCCTGCGTATCGCCCTCGACCGCTACCGCCCCTCCGGCCGCCTGCGTTCACCGGTTGTCGACGCCGCCGGCGAAGGCGGTTCGGTGCTCCGGAGCCTTCATCGCGTGGAGTCCGCCCGCCTCGCCTGGGATGCGGACACCCCGGTGCCGGCCGGCCTGGACCTGGTCTGCCGCAGCGGCGCCGGGCCCTGTCCCGACGCCGGCGGCTGGAGCGACTGGCAGCCGTGCGAGGCCGGCCGCCCCGTGTCCGGCCTGCGGGGCCGCTACCTGCAGTGGGAGGTCCGCTTCCACACCGCCGACCCCACGGTGACCCCGGCCCTGCGCGGGATCGAGATGGAGGCGGACATCCTGCCCGGCCCGGAGCCGGCGCCGCGCGTGGCGCAGACCCACAACCCCGCCATCCTGCGCTCCTCCTGGGAGATGCCCCACGAGAACCCCCGCTGCCGGCCGCTGGTCCAGCTGCGCCGGGAGTGCGAGCTGGACGCCGTCGTCGCCGGCGCCCAGACCGAGTTCGAGGCGATCCAGCGGCTGCACCGCTGGGCCTACCACATCCCCCTCGGGGACTGCCGCCACTTCCCCTGGGACGCGCTCGCCTGGATCGACCTCGAGCGCGGGCCGGACTGCCAGATCGTGATGAACGAGTACTCGCAGCGGCGGCGGGACCGGATGTGCCTCTACCCCAACGTGGTGCTGGTGGCCGCCCTGCAGAGCTTCGGCATCCCCGCCCGCCACCTGAACTTCCACAGCGAGGGCATGACGGGGCACGAGATCGCCGAGGTCTGGTCGAACGACCACGGCAAGTGGATCCACCTCGACGCCACCCGCGACTACTACTGGTACGACCGCAGGACCCTGGTGCCGCTGGACACGGAGGAGATCCACCGCGCCCTCGTGGACCGCCTCGACCGCGTCGAGCGCTGGGACCGCCCCTACCTCTACTACCAGGATCTCGACAAGCTCGTGGAGGACCTGCCCATCGCCTACTGGGACGGCGACTACGAGCACCCCTGCAACGCCGGCGACCACGGCGCCCTGTTCCTGTTCCGCAGCTTCTGCCACTTCCGCGTCGTGCCGCGCTTCGACGTCTTCAGCCGCCAGCGGCCCCTGCCGGTGAGCCAGGGGACCGAGGTCTGGTCCTGGGACGGCTACCTCAACTGGGCCGACGACGGGGTGCCCCCGTTGCCGCACTTCTCCCACCACACCAACCGCCGCGCCGACTTCTACCCCACCCTCAACCAGACCCGCCTCACCGTGGAGACCACCGCCGACCCCATGGCGGCGCGGGTGCACCTGGAGACGCGGACGCCCGACTTCGCCGCCTTCGAGGCGCGTCTCGACCGGGGCCGCTGGCAGGAGACGGCAGCCCCCCTGGAATGGCCGCTGCGCGCGGGGATGAACACCCTGGAGGCGCGCAGCCGCAATCGCTCCGGGTGGACGGGCGTCGTCAGTTCCGTGAGCCTGGTGGCATGACGGGGCCCCGCCGGCGCAGGCCGGATCCGCCGATCCCGAGGGCGGCTCGGCGCCTCGCCGCGGCCGCCGCCCTGCTGGCCCTGGCCGGCCTGCCGCTGTGGGCCGGCGACGACCTTCCCGGCCGCGTGCTCCCGCCTCCGTCGGAGCTGCCCTCGTACACCATCGAGCGCGTCTCCTCGGGGATCACCGTCGACGGCCGCGCCGACGAGGAGGACTGGCAGGCCGCGGCCCCCATCGAGCTGATCGTCCCCTGGCTCCACGACGCGGCCGAGCCCGTGCAGGAGACCGAGGTGCGCATGCTCTGGAGCGCGACCGACCTGTTCATCGTGTACAAGTGTGCAGACCCCTACATCGGCGCCGAGATCCGCGACCACGACGGGGCCACCTACCTCGAAGACACGGTGGAGATCTTCGCGACCCCCAACCCCGATCATGTGTTCAATTACTATGGCTACGAGATGAACGTCCTCGAGACCCTGCTCGACTACGTCACCTTCTGGCGGGACGGCCAGCGGCTCACCGGGGGAGCCGGGTGGCAGAGCGAGGGGGTGCGCATCGCCACCACCATCGACGGCACCCTCAACGACCACTCCGACCGGGACACGGGCTGGGTCCTCGAGATCGCCATTCCCTTCGACAACTTCCGCCACCTCGGGGGCCGCATCCCGCCGCAGGACGGCGACCGCTGGCGCCTCAACCTGAACCGCTGCGCCGGCCGGACGGCGGGTCAGTACGCCATGTGGTCCGACTCGGGGACGCCGAAGCCCCAGTTCCACGTCCCCGAGCGGTTCGGAATCGCCGTGTTCTCCGGGCGCCCGGCCGGCGCCGCCGGCTCCCGCTGACCGCAGGAAAATCGCTTGACTTCCACCGGCAGGTGACCTACCGTTCGGTCTGTTTTCCCCGGTCCGGCCCGACGCGGGCCCTGGCCACAGCCCGTAACTGACTGTTTTCGCGCGAGATCGCTCACCATCATCCTTTCCATCCACTTCCGGAGAGACAGTCCCATGCAACTCAGACGCATCGGCATCGCGGGTGCGGCAACGCTCCTGTTCCTCGCAGGGACCGCGAGTGCCCAGTTCCTCCACGCAGGCAACCCCGACGTCACGTCCCTTTCGGACATGACCAGCGGCGGCGCGCCCACCGTGCTCAAGATCGAAGGCCTGTCGGACTTCCCCGACTATGCCTTCGACGGCTCGGATCTCGAGGTCAACTTCACGCTGGAAGGCAGCGGGGCCACCGTCTGGCTCATCGTCTACACCTCCGGCCAGAACCCGCCCCTGACCATCGAGGGCGAGGGCGATGCTCCTTACAAGGATCCCTTGCGCGACCAGCCCGGCTGGCACGTGTACGAGGGCGTCGACTACCTCGTGTACAAGTCCGCCGGCGAGCGCATGGACGAGGGCGACAACACGATCACCTGGAACGGCCGCGACAACGCCGGCAACGTAGTCGGGCCTGGTTCCTACACGCTGCACCTGGCCGCCTTCGACGACGAGGCCTTCCCCCACCTGGTGGCCGGCGCCGTCTTCCGCAAGCTGGGGGCCCCCGGGCGCCCGTACTGGGACCTCGGCCGGGAGCAGATCTTCGACTTCAACTTCGTCAACGACATGAACAACGACTGGGTCGAGAACTTCGAGGGCTACGACACTATGCAGCTGACGGCCGTCAACGACGCCGGCGGCGCCAGGCCCCTCTCGGCGGTCTTCCTCAATGACGACTACAGCGAGGCCATCGCCATCGGCCAGAGCAACTTCCTCGAGCGCCTGACCATCGACTGGGACGCCAACTCCGTCGCCACCGTCGAGGACTGGGGCGAGGACTTCGGCGGCGTCAACGGCGTCATCAACGTCGAGGACCTCGGCGGCAGCGCCGGCCAGCGGACGATCGCCAGCAACCCCGACAAGACCATCGCCTACCTCACCGCGGGGGTGTCGGGCACCGAGGCCCAGCTCGCCGCGTACTCGATCGAGACGGGCGAGAAGGTCGACAGCTGGGACATGACCGACCTCTTCCTCTACGACAACAAGGGCGCCGACCGCGTGGGCGGCCCCATGGAGCTGGCCGCCTTCTACGATGGCAGCCCGGATCCGTGGGGGCTCACCATGACCTCCCACCACACCTCGGTGATCGCCCGCTTCGACTACGACGGCAACCTCAAGTGGGCCAACCGCAACGGTGACGGCTTCGGCGACACCCAGGCCTACAACAGCGCCGACGGCACCTTCGGCGACCTGATCTACGGCCACACCGAGGCCCCGAACTTCAAGTACTCCCTGTTCTCGGCCCCCGACGGCTGGGTTTCGGTCTGCGAGAACGGCCGCGACAACACCAGCTTCGGCGCCATGCTCGGCTCGGACGGGTCGGGCCTGTTCAAGTTCGAGCCCAAGAACACGCCTCTCACCTGGTCCCAGTACGTCTGCATCATCGACGACGACACCGACTGGGACGGCCTGCACATGCAGATCGGCGGCTTCGGCGACGCCATCCCGTCCAACGACTGGGTCTCCGACGACATCACCATCTCGCCGCACCATCCCCTCGCCCACTATCCGTACGACCAGCAGAAGGTGAGTCTGGGGATGTCCACCGACGTGGCCGAGGTGGGAGGGACGGTGCCCGCCGGCTACTCGGTCAGCGACGCCTACCCCAACCCCTTCAACCCGGAGACCACGGTCCGCTTCTCCCTGCCTTGGGAGGCGGATATCCGGGTCACGGTCTACAACGAGCAGGGTCAGAAGGTGGCCACCCTGGCCGACCAGCGCCTCGGCCCGGGCAACTTCGACATCACCTGGGACGGCACCGACGACAACGGGGCCGCCGTCGCTTCCGGTGTTTACCTCTACAAGATCGAGGCCCCCGATCTGAGACTGAACAAGAAGGTCACCCTCCTGAAATAGGA
>JAJDTN010000024.1 GCA_022827165.1 Candidatus Latescibacterota bacterium | reverse complement strand
GCTTGCCTGCCCGTTGGCCGTCGTGCCACACCGGGCGATCGCTTCGGAGGTGGACTGGCAGAAGGAACTCCTTGAGGAAACGGTCGAGATCAAGGAGGACAAGATGGTGATCGAGGAGTTTGGATTGCTGTCCATACCGTCAGCTCCAGACGCAAGCATGCAGCTGAAACTCTACTCCGAGGCTCCGGCTGCTGGCGTTGTCAGCAGGGACAATCTCGTCGCCATATCAGCGATGCTCCAAACGACCTTCATGCTTGAAGTTGCGATGGCACTGGCAGCCAACACGAATGCGGAGAGTCTCCGCGACCTGTTTGACTACAAGGAGCTCGATGAGCCGATTGGGAATGTCGATGTGGAGATCAACCTCTACATGAGCAAAGGTGGACTACAGATAGAGGTCAGGGACACCAGAACAGACCAGACAAACCGTTCTACGATAACTTGGAAAGAGTTCTTCAAGAGTTGACTGCCCGGGCCGAGTGCTCCAGTTCCAGGTCCCGGTCCGGGCCGCTGTCGCCGCGGCTGCTGGACGCCCTCCACCAGCTGCGCCCGCGAGACTGACCCGATGCCGGTCCCCCCCGACTACCGGATCATCTACAACTGGGACGGCGCCCCCCATGGCTACTCGCCGGCGCCGCAGTCGATGGAGGACTTCCTCGAGAAGGTCTACGCGCCTCTCGAAGAGACCCAGGTGGACGCCTTGTTCTGGAGCGTCGGCGGCCAGGGCTCGCGCTGGCCCAGCGACGTGGTGGAGTTCATCGGCCAACCGCGGGAGCGCCCCTATCCGAGCGCGGGTGCTTACAACGCCACCGAGAACATCCTGCGCATGTACGACCGCGGCGAGGACCCCCAGCAGGCCCTGATCGACCGCGGCCGCCAGCTCGGTCTCCACGTCTACGCCTCGGTGCGCATGAACGACAACCACTTCGGCGGCGCCCAGATCGCCGACCTGGAGGCGCTGCGCAAGGCCCACCGCGTCGAGGCCTTGCGCCACGAGCACCCGGAGTGGGTGTTGGGGGAGCAAACCTCGGAGTGGTTCGCCCTCTCCTGGAACATGGCCGTTCCCGAGATCCGCGAGCGCCGCTTCCGCCACGTGGAGGAGGTCTGCCGGCGCTACGACTGGGACGGCGTCGAGCTGGACTGGCAGCGTCACGCCTTCCACTTCCCCGACGGACACGGGTACCGGCTGCGCTACCTGCTCACCGATCTGCAGCGCGCCGTCCGCCGCATGACCGAGGCCCTCGGGCGCGAGCGGGGCCGTCCCGTCTTCCTGGCGGCGCGGGTTGCCGGATCGCTGGAGATGTGCCGCCGCATCGGCTACGACGTCCCCGCCTGGGTGGAGGAGGGACTCGTCGACGTGCTCATCCCGGCGGGAAACGCGGTCACCGACGCCAGCATCGACGCGGCGGAATTCGTGGAGTTGTGCGAGGGAACGGACGTCGCCGTCTACCCCGGTTTCGACAGCAACCTTCCCGATCCCTTCGTCGGCCCGGAAGAGCCGGAGGAGAAGGACCGCCTGCGGACCCGCGCCATCGCCAGCCGCTATCACCGCGCCGGGGCCTCGGGGATCTACGTCTTCAACTGGCACGCCAACCGCGACATGAAGCGGCCCCTGCTGACGACGATCGGATCCCCGGAGAGCCTGGCCGCCACCGACAAGATCCATGCCGCCGCCCATCGCTTCATACAGCGGGAGGGGGCCTGGCGCGGCGCCTACCGCATCGACCGCATCTACGGCCAGGTGCCCGTCGACCTCGTGCGGACGCTGACCGGAGAGGGACCGGCCATCACCCTCGAGATCGCCGAGGACTTCGAGGCCCATGCCCCGGCCTCGCTGCAGCTGCGGCTGCGCGTGACCGAGTGGACGGACCGGGACGCGCTGCGGGTGTGGTGGGACGGAGTCGAGCTCGAGGCGCCGCGGATCGACTACTGCCGGCTGGAGAGTCCCTCGCCCCCCGGCGGCGCCTTTCAGCCGCTGCCGCGCTGGCGGGAGTTGGCCGAAGGGAGCACAGCCGTGTGGCTCAGCTGGGACTTGAGCGAGAGGGAGGTGTCGGCGGGGGAGCACATGGTGCGGGTTGTCGTGGAGAAGCGCAATCCGCAGGTCGCGTCGGCCCTGACCCTCACCGACGTCGAGCTGGTCGTGCGGTATCCAAAGGGAGAGGGGAGTCAGACTTGAGAGTTACCGAGATCGACATTCACCGGGTGACCCTGCCCTACGACGAGGCCAGGGCCTACGAGTTGCTCCACTACCACGACCTGACCCGCCGCACCATCTACGTCGCCCGCACCGACAGCGGCCTGACCGGCCTCGGCGAGTCGGAGGGAGTCGAGAGAGAGGAGGTGCTGGATCGGTACATCGGCTCGAATCCCTTCGACTGGCTCGGCGACGAAACCTCCCTCGGCCTGGGGACGGCGATGTACGACCTCATGGGAAAGGCCGCCGGCGTGCCGGTGTACAAGCTCTTCGGCCAGAAGTACCGCTCGTGGGTACCGGTGGCGGCGTGGACGGTGAGCACCCATCCCGAGCGCATGGCCCGGGCCGTGTCGGCCTACGCCAAGCAGGGGCACACGTGGATGAAGTTCCACCTCTCGCCCTTCGAGAACGTGTTCGACCAGACCGAGGCGATGCAGGCGGTGGCGCCCAAGGGGTTCAAGCTCCACTACGACTTCACCATGCACGGCACCGAGGACCACATGCCGGAGCTGCTCGACCGACTCGCCGGGTACGAGATCGCCGGCTGCTTCGAGGACCCCCTCCCCGGCGAGGACATCGACGGCTACATCGAGCTGCGCCTGCGGTCCCGCCTGCCCATCGTCCTGCACCACTTCCCCACGGGGGCCACGTACGAGGTTCTGCGCCGGCCCGCCGACGCGTACATGCTCGGCCACTCGAAGATCGGCGACGCGGTGCGCAAGGCCGGCCTCTTCGCCGCCGGCGACAGTCCCTTCATGCTGCAGAACACGGGCAGCGACATCACCCGCGCCATGAACGCCCACATGATGGCCGCCTTCCCCTCGGCGAGCTTCCACTTCGTCAACGCCACGACCGAGGTCTCGAGCGAGCGCTTCGTCACCGAACCCCTGAACCCGGTGAACGGCTTCATCCGCGTGCCCGAGCGGCCCGGCCTGGGCGTCGAGCTGGACATGGACGAGGTGAGGCGCCTGGAGCAGATCGAGCCGGCGGCGAAGCCGCGGTTCATCCTCGTCAGCCGCTACGACAACGGCACCACCCTCTACGCCCGCCCCGACCCGGAGAACCCGCACTTCATGGTCCGGCCCGACTGGAGCCGGGAGCTGATGCCCGTGAGCTTCGCGGCGCCGCTGAAGACGGAGTACTGGGATGACGACGGCTCGGCCGGGTTCAGCGCCATGATGGCGCGCCTCGAGCGGGAGGGGCCGGTGCTGGAGGGCGTCGGCGGGAGCTGACGGCGGAGCCAGGCCCCTGCGCGGCAGCTCGGCGCCGGAGAGGGCCGGACCTGGCCGTCATTCACCCTGGGCGAGGCCACCGGCCGGTCGAGACCAACGATCGCGTGCGGCGCCCCCGCCTTGGTCGAGCTCAGTCCGCCAGGATCAGGTCGCGCTCGGGGCGGGGCGGATTGCCCCAGTGGCCGGCGGAGTCCACGCCGCTGATGACGACGCCTTCCTCGGCCCAGCCGAAGCCGGGCAGGGCCCGCACCTCCATGGCGCAGTAACGCAGGGTCAGACCGCAGCGCCGGCGGCCCGAGCGATTGCCTTCGGAACCGTGCAGCAGCAGGTCGGAGTGCATGGAGATCTCCCCCGCCTTCAGCTCCACATCCACGCACTCGCCGTACTTCTCCACATCCAGCGCGGTCTGGTTGAACAGGTTGTTCTCTTCTTCCCCGCTCTGGCGGTAGGGCAGATGCCCGTGCCGGTGCGATCCCGCGACGAAGCGCATGCACGAGTTCTCCGTATCGGCGTCGTCGAGGGCCAGCCAGATGGTGACCGTCTTCGATGGCGTCAGCGGCCAGTAGCTGGCGTCCTGGTGCCAGGAGATGCTCACCGGATCGTGGGGCATCTTGCAGAAGAACTGGGACGCCAGGCCGACGATCTCGCCGCCCAGGATGTCCCGGGCGCAGGCGACCAGGCTCGGGTGGCGCATCAGGTCGTACACCCGGCCGCACTTCAGATGGGCCGAGGAGATGGCGTAGCTGGTGCCGCCGGCGGCCATGGTATCCGCCAGCAGGCGGTCGAAGTAGCGGCGGTGCGCGGCGATCTCGCCGGCGTCGAAGATCCGCAGGCCCTTGATGTAGCCGTCCCTGTTGAAGGACTCGATCTGGGGGCGGGTGAGGGCGGCGGGGTCTCGGGTGGTGCTGGGGTGGAACCGCAGATCGCGTTCCATGGACCGCAGCTGATCCGGGCTTGGCCCGGTCTTGAAGGTTCGCTCGGGCTGACTCACGTTCACCTCACCGGCTCCCCGAGCCGCTCGGCCCCAGATGCAGGACGCTCATGCCGTGGACGATGAGGCGGGGAATCGTGAAGCCGACGCGGGATTCGCTCTCCTGGTGCGCGAGCACCTCCGGCTCGCGCATCTCCGGGTAGCGCCACTCGACGCGTTCCACCCGAAAGCCGTCGGGCACCTCACACTCCGCCTTGATCGGCCCGACCGGCAGCGGCACCTCGATGGCGGCGTCCTCGTCCTGCCGGTAGTTGATCCAGTGGATGACCACGGCGTCCACCCTCCGTGGGCGCCAGGCGCGGACCCGCACGAACCACGGCGCGTCCGTGACCAGCCGGGGCCGGCCGAGGAGATCCTCCAGCTCCGCCAGGAACCGCTGGCCGAAGGGATCGTCCTCGAGCCGGGGGAAGACCGGCATCTCCTGCGGGAGCCCCTTGATCGGCAGCGTCTCCGGAGCCCAGGGTCCGTCTGGAATGTGCATGGCACCATCCGTGAGGCCGCCGATCGCTCCGGCGGATGGAGGTGCTCTCAGGGCCTGCAGCAGCGGCTGCTCGCGGGGCGACCCGTCCACATCCAGAAGCCCGCAGTTACCCGTGAAGACCAGGCGGCCTCCTTCGCGGACGAACGCCTCCAGCCGCTCGCCCTCCGCCGCGTTCAGCCTCCGGACCTCCGGCAGCACGAGGGCCTCGTAGTCGCCGGCGCGCTCGAGCAGCTGCTCGTCGAGGAGGATGTCGAAGAGCCAGTGGCCGTCCTCCAGATGCTGCCCGAGCCGCTTGAGGGAGTCGAGGCAGTCCATCTCCGCCTGCATCTCCGCCCTTCGCGGGTAGACGAGGGCGATCTGCGACCACGGGACCGCCGGATGCAGCAGCTCCTCGTGTTGGAACATGAAGCGCTGGCAGCGGATGACGGGCCCGTAGTAGTCCTCCGGCGCGACGTTGCCGCTCTCCTCCTGATCGAGGCGCGGAGGTCCGGCGTGAAAGGCGAGGGCCGTGCCGTGATGGGCCATCGCCTCGGCGGCCCAGATGCGCCAGCGCCTGTAGTCGTACTTGTTGATGACGAAGGGCCTGCCGCCGCCGGCGGCGTACAGGAACCGGGACGGCAGCCCCATGTCCGCCAGGTAGCCCTGGGAGAGGGAGCAGACCGCCTTGGACGGCCCCTGGCTGTACCACAGATAGTCCTCCCCCTTGGCCCACACTTCCCGCGGCAGGAGCGACCGCTCGTCGTGGGGCCGGAAGTCGTACTTGTGGTACCACTGCGCCAGCAGCAGGTCGGGTTTGAGAGACCGCCCGAACTCGATGAAGACCTCGTCGAAGGACTCCTTGCGCTTGAGGGCCGAGCCCTGGGCGAGGAGGAGCTCCAGCCGGGCGGCCAGCTCCGGCGGGCCATCCGGCCGCGCGGTGAACACGTCGGGCACCTCCTCGAGGTCGGCGCATCCGTAGATCGCCTCCACCTCTTTCTTGGTCAGCCGCGTCTCCAGGTAGCGGCGCGCAAAGTCGCAGCAGTGCCGGCAGTGGCAGAGAGACTCGTAGTGATGGGTGGCGTTGAAGCCGTCGAGGCCGAGGGCGATCCCCTTGCGCACCATCGCCTTGAGGACGGCCAGCCAGCCGGGGTTGCTCATGCAGCCGCGATAGGTGCGGTAGGGGCGCCCCGGGATGGTGCGCCACCGCAGGGAGCCGTCGGCATCGCGCTGCGTCACTTCTTCGGCGGAAGCGCACGGCGGCGGGCCCAGCAGATCCTCGGTCCACATGCGGGCCCAGTTCTCGCCGAAGAGACCGATGCCCTCCTCGTGGTTGCCGAAGTGCATCGTCGTCGACAACTGCCCCGTCACCCGGGCCCCGGCCTCCTGGATCCGGGGAATGACCTCCGCCGCCAGATCGAGACTGGCCTTCACGCTGCCCAGCGGCATCCCCGACCACGACGCCGGGACACTCTCGTCGCCGGCCAGCGAATAGAAGTCGGCCCCGAAGTTGCCCACCTGCACCAGCTCGATCCGCGCCCGGCGCACATGATCGAGCACCTGGGACGCCCGAGGCAGGGTCCAATGCTCGATGATGCGGCTCAGGCGGCGAGGTGCTCCCATTTCCATGCCTTCGTGATGATTACCCCGTCAACAACAGGTCACCAAGCTGGCGTTTCCACAGGTCGAGTGGCGCCGGAAGTCCCATCGGCTCAGACCCCTGTCAGGCGCCACCGGTTAACAAGAGAATGTGTGCCGGTTCTGCAACCAAGGAGGGCGGTGCCGGCGGCGCAGGCCGCGCCTGGGCGGCGCACTACGCCGGGCCGGGGTCACCAACTGTACGCATCCAAGAGGCCCAGAGACCCGAGCGAAGCGAGGGGCTCGCCAGCCCCACGAACCACCCCCAGTCGATAGCCCCAACCAAACAAGCCCGGCGTACGCGCCGCCAAAGGCGCGGCCGGAGCCGCCGGCACCGCCCGGCCAAGCGGAACCCCCACCACCCCTCAACAGCGCACCACATCCTCCACATCCTCCACCGCCAGCGTATCCTCATGCACCGGCTGCACAGCCTCCCCCCACGCCACCAGCACCTCCGCGTCCCGCATCAGCTCGGCGCTGCGCCGCGCCACCCGCTCCGGGTCCCAGCCCTCGTAGAGCTGCTCCAGCAACTCCTGCCGCACGGCAGCGCAGGCCCCATCGCCGGCCACGTCGTTCCACTCCCCCGGATCCTCCTCCAGATTGAACAAGGCCGGAGGCGTGTCCCCGTGGTACGCATACAGCTTCCACGGTCCGCGCCGGATCATCCGTGAGGGAGGATCGCCGCGGGTCGGCCCCAGCTCGCTGAATGTGACATCGGGCCGGGAGTCGTCCCGCAGTCCCCGCATCTCGCTCCACAGGGAGTGGCCGTCGAGGGCGGGCATGGGCGTGCCGCCGGCCACTTCCACGGCGGTAGGGGCCCAGTCCATCAGATTGCAGATCGCCGTGCTCTCCATGCCGGCCGGCACCACCCCGGGCAGGCGGGCGATGAGGGGGACGCCCACCGAGCCCTCGTAGTAGTTGCTCTTCCACCAGCAGCCGTGCTCGCCGGCCATCTCGCCGTGGTCGCTGGCGTAGATCACCAGGGTGTTGTCGCTCAGACCGGTCTCGTCGAGAGTGTCGAGGAGCTGCCCGACCTTGCGGTCGAAGTACTCGCACAGGCCGAAGTAGGCCGCCCGGGCCACGCGGATGCGCTCTTCGGGCAGGGGCTCGGCGATGCCGCGGTGCTTCTTGAAGTTGGTCACCGCCGCCGGCTCCCCGGAAGGGTCGGGCCGCGGCACGTCGACGCGGTCGTGGTAGTAGTCGTAGAGGTCCTTGGGCGCGAAGAACGGGCAGTGGGGCAGCAGGAAGCCGGCCACCGCCGCAAAGGGCCGGTCCCGCCCTTGCGCCTGTTCCTCCAGGTAGGCGCAGGCCGCGTCGGCGACGCGGTCGTCGAAGGACTGGTAGGTGGTGCGGCCGTGGCCGGCGATCTCGACTGACTCGCGGGTCTGGCCGGAGGTGCTGGCGGGGATCGTCTTGAACATGGGCGCGCCCTGCCGGGCCGCTCCGGGATACATGGCGTACTCGCCGATGGGCCGGCGCTCGAAGCCGTGGCGCTGGTCGGGGCCGACGAAGTGCATGCGGCCGATGAGGGCGGTCTCGTATCCGGCGGCGCCCACGGCGTGGGCCCAGGTCGGCAGGGCCGAGCTGAGGATGTGCTCGTTGAGCCAGGCCTCGTTGGCGCTGGGCCGCCGCCCGGTCATGAAGGCCATGCGCGCCGGCACGCACAGGGGCGAGGCGGTGTACGCATTGGTGAAGCGCATGCCCTCCCCGGCCAGGCGGTCCAGGTGCGGGGTACGCACCACCGGGTCGCCGTAGCAGCCGAGGTGGTGCTTGCTGTGCTGGTCGGAGAGGATGAAGAGGATGTTGGGGCGGTTCATGGCTCTGGGCCGGCTGGCGCGTAATTTAGGCCGCCCCATGAGACTTGCCAGAGGCAGCGTCCTCGAACCCCTGGCCAGCGGCGACTTCGTGCGCCTGTGGCTGGCCAACGGCCTTTGGTGGCAGTCGATGTGGATGGAGATGCTGGCCCTGGGGTGGCTGGCCCTGGAGGTGACCAACTCCCCGTGGTGGGTCCAGGTCATCGCCTTTTACCGCGCCATTCCGCTGCTGATCGTCGGTCTCTTCGGCGCCGTGATCACCGACCGCTTCAGGCGCCGCTACATCGTCTCGACCCTGCAGTTGATCAACGTCCTGGGGATGGGCCTGCTGGCGCTCCTCCTCTACCGCGAAGAGCTCGAGATATGGCACCTCTCGGCGGTGTCCCTGGTGCTCGGGGCCGTCTGGGCCCTGGACTGGCCCACCCGCCGCAGCATGGTGCCCGATCTCGTCGGCAAGGCCCGCACCGTCGACGCCATGGTGCTGGAGAACGTCATCCAGGGGATCACGCGCGTGGGCGGCCCCCTGGCGGCGGGTTACGTGACCGCCGCCTACGGCAGCCTGGGCGCCCTGCTGGTGCTGGTCGCGCTGGGCTTCCTGGGCCTGATCCTCCTGGCCGGCATGAAGACCGACTCCAGGGCCCCCGCCGGGGCCACATGGTCGTCGGGGTGGGCGGGCCGGCAGGGATGGGCGAGCCTGCGGGCCTCGGCCCCGATCTTCGGCGTCTTCCTCGTAACCGTCCTGATGAACATCTGGACCTTCCCCTACATGAACCTGCTGCCCGTCTTCGCCCGCGACGTGTACGGCCTCGGCCCGGAAGCGATGGGGTGGCTGGGCGCGGCCAGCGGCGCCGGGACGATCGTCGGTCTGATCGCCGTCCAGCTCGGCCGCAGGAACCTGAGCAACGAGTGGGTCTTCGTCGGCGGCTCGTTGCTGTCGTGCCTGGGCATCGCCGCCTTCGCCTTCAGCGGCGGCCTCGGCCTGGCCCTGGTGATGCTGTTCTGCTCCGGCCTCGGGCAGGCCGGCTTCAGCATCATGCAGAGCAGCATCATCCTGGTGAGATCCTCCGACGAGATGCGCAGCCGTGCCATGGGCACCCTGGTCGTGGCCATCGGCGTCGGCCCCTTCGGCCGCCTGCAGAGCGGCGCCCTGGCCGAGACCTGGGGCGCCCAGGGCTCCGTGGGCATCATGGCCGCCCTGGGGGCCCTGGGGATCGCGGCGACGGCCCTCTTCCTGCGCGGATTCGTGAGCCGGAGAGAGGAAGCCGCCCCATGAAAGAGAGCCGCTGCATCCTCTTCGACTGGGGCAACACCCTGATGCGGGACTTCCCCGACGCCGAGGGCCCCATGGCCGACTGGCCCCGACGTTTGCCACAACTCTCCTCGGCACGCCGTCGCCCTTTCCCCCTCTCCATGGCCCCGAACGTCTCCCACAACTCTCCCCCTACGCCGTCGCCGTTTCCCCCAATCACTGGCCCCGACGCTCACCACAAACCCTCCCCTCCAAGGGCGTCGCCGGCGGCGCAGGCCGCGCCGTCGCGGCGCATTACGCCGGGGGGTCATCACCTCCTTCATTTCAGAGGGCCCAGAGACCCGAGCGCAGCGAGGGGCTCGCCAGCCCCAAGGATCCCCTCCAGCGATAGTCCCCCCAACCACTCCGGCGTACGCCGCCGCCGAGGCGCGGCCGGAGCCGCCGGCGACGCCCGCCCGAGGCGAGACCGCCAAAAAGAGACAGACCGATGCCCACCCCCGACCTCGACTTCCGCATCATCTTCACCGACGACGCCTGGATCCTCAACTCCGACCCCCCCGTCACCCAAGCCGACCTGCGCGACAAAGTCGTCGCCGCGTACGCCAGCACCGGCGGCGCCCTCTGGTGGTCGACCGGCGATCACGAGGTCTATCACTTCGAGACCCAAATCGGCGAGATCTTCGGACAGGAGCAGCCCGCCCTCGAAGGCCTCGACGACCTCTACTCCTTCGTGCACTCCGCCGGCGATGACGACACCTACCCGAAGGTCGCCGCCAACGTGCGCTCCCTCATCGAGGAGTGCGGCGGCCCCCTGACCGCCCTCCTGCGCCTCTGCCGGGAACGGGGCATCCCCTTCTTTCCGCGGGTGCGCATGAACAGCCACTACGTCATCGACCCCCGCCACCCGGCGTACGGCAACTACCGCCGCCGCCACCCGGACCGCCTCATCGCCCGCCCCGGCGAGCGCTTCGCCGAGGGCACCATCGAGCACGGCATCGGCACCGGCCTCGACTACGCCCACCCCGGCAACCGCGCCTTCGTCACCGGCATCATCTGCGAGTGCTTCGAGCGCTTCGACGTCGACGGCGTCGAGCTCGACTTCATGCGCCACCCGGCCTTCTTCCGCGTCGAGGAAGGCTACGCCAACCGCCACTACATGACCGGCCTCGTGCGCGAGGTGCGCGCCCGCATGCAGACCGTCTCCGCCGACAGAGGCCGTCACCTGCTGCTCGGGGTCCGCGTGCCTCCGGGGATCGCCGACTGCAACCGCGTCGGCCTCGACATCGTCCGCTGGCTGGAGGAGGGCCTGGTGGACATCGTCGTCGTCGGGGGCGGATTCATCTCCTTCGAGACCCGGGTCGACGAGTTCGTCGCGGCGGCCGCGGGAACCGGCGCGCTGGTGTACGGATGCATCGAGGCGACTCGTGACAGCGACGACCGCAAGCTCCGCGCCCTCGCCTTCCGCTGGCTCGAGGACGGCGCCCACGGGGTCTACCTCTACAACTTCTTTACACGTTCACCCGGGTGGAACCGCCGCATCGCCTCGGAGCTGACCGATCCGGAGAAACTCCGGCGCCTCGACAAGCGCTACGAGCTGGAGACCACCGGATCCGCGTACGGCTCCTCCGGGCACAGCAGCGCCTTCGCCCTCGCCCAGTCGCAGACGCAGCTGCCGGTGCGGCTGCAGCCGAACTACGATGGCGAGGGACCGGTCCTGCGACTGGCGATCGCCGACGATCTGGAAGCGGCGCGCGAGGCCGGCGAGCTGGGCCCCTGCCGGCTGACCCTGCGGTTCGCCACCCTGGAGGAGAGCGACTCCCTCCGCGTCCGCCTCAACGGGAGGGAGCTGGACTGGAGCGCGGCGGAGGTCTCCTACGACGGCTGGGAGGAGCTGACCGCGGCGTCCCTGTTCTGGCTGAGCTACCCCGCCGAGCCGGTGGAGCAGCACATGGAAGGATCGAGCGCCTCGTACGCGGTCACCGCCCCGCCGCTGCGACCGGGCGAGAACGAGATCGAGGTCCGTCTGCTCTCGGACGCCCGCGCCTCTGAGCGCCACGTATCACTCATCGGCCTCGAGATCGACATCACCTACCGAAGAGGGGAACGATGACCAACCCCCTGCCCCGCGGCATTCGCCCCGCCTTTCCGCGGGAGACGCCGGCCGGCCAGGTACGCGCCCAGTTTCTGGAGCTTCTCGGAGTGGACCGCATTCCCGGGGAGGTCGATGCCGCCGCGGAAACCGTGGCCGAGGACGGAGTCCACCGGGAGCTGCGTCTCTCCTATGCGAACTCCCTCGGCGAGACGCTGACGGGCACCGCCCTCGTGCCCCTCGATCCATCCGGCGACCGGGTCCCCGGCGTGGTCTGCATGCACGGCACCGGCGGAACGACGGCGAACGTCCTCGCCGGCCGACTCGAGATCGACGCGGAGAGCGGACAGCTGCGGGGATGGGGACGTGAGCTGGCCACCCGCGGATACGCGACGATCTCGATCTCCCTCAAGGGGTCGGTGGTGCGCCGCGCCACCGAGGAAGCATGGGAGGAGGAGGCGAAGCTCCTGGAGGCGTACGGCCGCCCTCACGCCGGCATCGTCGCCGAGGAAGCCCTGCTGGGGGCGCGCGCCCTGGCTTCCCTCCCCGGGGTCGACGGCGCGCGCATCGGCCTCACCGGCATGTCCCTCGGCGGCATGGCTACCTGGACGGCGATGGCGTGCGATCCCACCATCCGCGCCGGCGCCGCCGTCTGCGGCGTGCTGGGCAGCCTGGCCCGCCTGATCCACGAGGGCAACATCTGGCGCCACAGCTCCCTGGTCTTCGTGCCACACCTGCTGCGCTACTTCGACCACGGCGACATCGTCGCCAGCTGCATCGCCCCCCGCCCCTTCATGGCCGTCGCCCCTCTCGACGACGTCGACATGCCGAGCGCCGCCGTCGACGACCTCATCCGCACCGTGGCGCCGGCCTACGCCGAAGCCGAAGACCGCTTCCTCGTGCACCGCCCCCCGGGCGGTCACATTTTCACGGTGGATGCCTTCGAGCAGGTGGTCGACTGGTTCGACCGGTTCCTCTGATCGCGCTGCCAGCCTCTACCTGGTGAGGACCATCTTGCGTACGTGGGTCGCCGGCCCTGCCTGCAGGGAGTACAGATAGACGCCGCTGGACACCCGTTCACCGCGATGGTTGCGGCCATCCCAACGGGCGGCGCCGGCACGGGTCAGATACTGGCCCGCCCTACGATGACCCAGGTCGATTTTCCGCACCAAGGCCCCCCGCACATCGTAGATGTTCAGCCGTACGTGAGCCGGCGCGTGGAGCTGAAACGGAATCCAGGTGTCCGGATTGAAGGGATTGGGGAAGTTGGCCAGCAGCGCCGTCCGTGCCGGCAGCGGCGTGGCAACCCGAATCGCCGTCGGCGCGGGCGGAGCGGCGGATGGGGACGTATCCCACAGCAGAATCGTGCCGTCCGTGCTGGCACTGGCAAGGAGGTTCCCGTCCGGCGAGAACGTCACCGAAAGGACCGATTCCACATGGCCTTTGAAGACGGTCCTTGGCTGCCCGGTGCTCACTTCCCACAGCCTGATCGCCTGGTCTGAACCGGCGCTGGCGAGGACGCTTCCCAAAGGCGAGTAGGCTACTGAATTGATCCAGGAGCCAGGGACCTCGAGGGCGCCCACCTGCTGACCACTACTCAGTTCCCACAGCCTGACCTTCTGATCCCAGCCGCCGCTGGCGAGGGTTCTGCCGTCTGGAGAAAAGGCAACGGAAGCGACCCAGTTCGCATGGCGCAGGGTGGATCTCAGTTGTCCGCTGCCTGCATCCCAGACCCGCGCCGTCTCGTCTCCGCTGGCGCTGGCGAGCACCTCGCCAGTGGGCGAGAAGGCCACGGACAGGACACGTTCACCATGTTCCTGCAGGGTAGCGCGTGCCTGCTCGCTGGACACGTCCCACAACCGCACGATCCCGTTCTCATCGCCGCTGGCCAGGGTCTCTCCATCCTGGGCGTACGCCACGCAGAGCACATCATTCCGATGGCCTTTGAGGATCCTCGTCAACGACGTTCTCCAGGAGATGGTCGAGGTTTCCAAGGTGGCCTTCCGGAATGCGGCGATGTCCAGCAGCATAACGAAGTAAACCCAATGGCCACTTGCGAGGGTTTCGCCATCGGGCGAGAAAGCAACAGAACTGACAGGCCCCCAAGGGGTCTTCAGGGTGGCTTCTGCCTGTCCCGTGCCGAGGTCCCACAGTCGCAGCGTCCCGTCCCAGCTACTGCTGGCGAGGGTGGTGCCATCGGGGGCGAAGGCAACGGAACTGACCCTGTCCCCATGCCCATGGTCCAGGATAGTGCTCTCCTCCAGTCCGGTGCGGACGTCCCACAGCCGTATTCTGTTGTCCCTCCCGGCACTGGCGAGTGTAGTTCCATCGGGCGAGAAGGCCACGGAAGTGAAGTCGGCGCCTCGCTCCTTGAACTTGGCCTTTCGTTGCACGGAGTCGATCTCCCACAACGCGATCACGTGGTTCGAGCCCACGCTGGCGAGGGTCCTGCCATCGGGTGAGAAGGCTACGGAGTTGACCCAGGATGTATGCACGCCCATGTCGTGCAGGGTGGCTCGCGGCTGTCCGCTGTTGACGTCCCACAAGTCGATCGTTTGCTGCCTGCCAGTGGCCAGGGTCTGACCATCGGGCGCGAAGGCTACCGTATTGATGCGCCCCGCTCGGCCTCTTTCGAGGGCGGCCCCGGGTTCTCCGGTAAATCCGTCCCACAACCGAGCGGTGCCGTTTCGGTAGCCACTGGCGAGGGTTTGACCATCGAGGGAGAAGGCCAGAGCATTGACCGAGGACGCTTCTCCGTGGAGGGTAGCCTTCGGCTCTCCGGTGGCCGCCTGCCACAACCGCACTGTCTGGTCCCTGCTGCCGGTAGCCAGGGTTTGTCCGTCCGGGGAGAACGCGACGCAGAGGACATCCTTCAGATGGCCTTCGAGGGTGACCTCTGACCGTGCCGTCTCGATGTCCCACAACCTCACCGTATGGTCGGCACTCGCACTGGCGAGGGTTTGTCCATCCGGCGCAAAGGCC
>JAJDTN010000198.1 GCA_022827165.1 Candidatus Latescibacterota bacterium | reverse complement strand
CGACTTCTACATGCAGCCGGCCTGGCACCCCCGCGGCCGGCAGCTGGCCTGGGTGGAGTACGACCTGCCGGACATGCCCTGGGACTCGAGCCGCCTCGTGGTCGGGCGGCTGCGCTTCCCGGCGGGCGCGGCGCCGGTCCTGGCCGATCGCCGGCGGGTCGCCGGCGGCGACGGGCACGCGGTCTGCCAGCCCGAGTTCTCCCCCGACGGCCGCTGGCTCGCCTGGGCCGGCGACGAGGGCGGCTTCAGCCAGCTCTGGCTCCAGGATCTCGCCTCCGGCGACAGGACCTGCCTGACGCCCGACGAGGCCGGCGACGTGGCCCTGCCGGCGTGGGTGCAGGGGGTGCGGGTGCTGGCGTTCTCCGGCGACGGCCGGCGCCTCTGGTTCACGCGCTCCCATCTCGGCCGCAGGAGCCTCTTCGCCTGCGACCTGCCCGGCGGCCGCCCGCAGCTCTTCGAGCCCCTGGCCGACTGCGCCAGCGTCACCCACGTGGCCGCCGCCCCCCGGGGCGACCGGATCGCCGTGGCGGCCTCCTCGCCGCGGCAGCCGCAGCGCATCTGCAGCGCCCGCCGCCGGGGCTCCGGTTGGGAGATCACCGTGCAGGCGCGGTCCTCGGCCGAGCGCCTGGAGGCGGCCGACCTCTCCACCCCCCTGACGGCGCGCTGGACCGCCGCCGACGGCGCCGAGGTCCACGGCCTCTACTACCCGCCGGCGAGCCGGCGCTTCGAGGGGACGGGCCCGCCGCCGCTGATCGTCGACGTCCACGGCGGCCCCACGGCCCAGGCGGACCTCGGCTACCAGCCGGAGGCCCAGTACTACGCCACGCGGGGCTGGGCGGTGCTGCTCCTCAACTACCGGGGAAGCACCGGCTACGGGCGGGCCTACATGACCGCCCTCCGCGGCCGGTGGGGCGTCCTCGACGTGGAGGACGCCGTGGCCGGGGCCCGCCACCTGGCCGGCGAAGGGCTGGCCGACCCGCGGCGCCTCGCCGTCTCCGGGGGCAGCGCCGGCGGCTACACCGTCCTGCGCGCCCTCACCCTGCACCCGGGGTTCTTCGCCGCCGGTGTCTGCCGCTACGGCATCTCCGACCTGCTGGCCCTGGCCGGCGAGACCCACAAGTTCGAGTCCCGCTACACCGACTCCCTCCTCGGCCCCCTGCCGGAGGCGGCCGGCCTCTACCGCGAGCGCTCCCCCCTGTTCGCCGCCGAGGCGATCCGCGACCCGGTGATCCTCTTCCAGGGCGACGAGGACCGGGTCGTGCCCCGCAGCCAGTCCGACGCCGTCGTCGACTCCCTGCGGCGGCGGGGAGTGCCCCACGAGTACCACGTCTACGAGGGCGAGGGCCACGGCTTCCGCCGGCCCGGGAACCGGCGCCACTGCCTGCGCGCCACCGAGGCTTTTCTGCGCCGCCACGTGCTCTTCCATGGAGACCCGTCGTGAGCTACGAGACCGTCATCGGCATGGAGGTCCACGTGGAGCTGGGCACGGCGTCGAAGATGTTCTGCTCCTGCCCCGCCGAGCACTTCCAGGTGCCCCCCAACCGGCACGTCTGCCCCGTGTGCACCGCCCAGCCGGGGGCCCTGCCGGTGATCAACGGCCGCGCCGTGGAGCTCACGGTGATGACCGGCCTGGCCCTGGGCTGCCGCATCCGCCCGCGCTCGGTCTTCGCCCGCAAGAACTACACCTACCCCGACCTGCCCAAGGGCTACCAGATCTCCCAGTACGAGCGCCCCCTGTGCGAGGCGGGCCACATCGAGATCTCCGCCGACGGGGTGAGCCGGCGCGTGGGCATCGTCCGCGTCCACCTCGAGGAGGACACGGGCAAGCTCCTCCACGAGGGCGGGTCCAGCCACGTCGACCTCAACCGCGCCGGCGTGCCCCTCATGGAGATCGTCACCGACGCCTCGATCCGCTCCGCCGCCGAGGCCGGCGCCTGCGTGCAGAAGATCCGCCAGATCGTCCGCTGGCTCGGCGCCTCCAGCGGCGACATGGAGAAGGGGGCCCTGCGCTGCGAGGCCAACATCTCGGTGCGCCCGGAGGGTTCGGAAACCCTCGGCACCAAGGTGGAGGTGAAGAACCTGAACAGCTTCCGCTCGGTGCGGAATGCCATCGACTACGAGGTCGAGCGCCAGATCGAGGTGCTGGAGGCGGGCGGGCAGGTGCGCCAGGTGACGATGGGGTGGGACGAGTCGGCCGAGGTGACGCGGGAGCAGCGCTCCAAGGAGGAGGCCGACGACTACCGCTACTTCCCCGAGCCCGACCTGCTCGAGGTCGATCTCTCCGAGGCCTGGATCGAGGAGGTGCGGGCCCGCATGCCCGAGCTGCCCGACGCCAAGGCGGCGGCCTTCGCCGGCCTCGGCCTGGCCCCCGGCGAAGCGGCGCAGCTGCCGAGGACGGCGCCGTGGCCGCCTACTTCGAGCAGGTCGTGGCCGCCGGGGCCGAGGCCCGGACCGCGGCCAACTGGGTCACGGGCGAGATCTTCCGCCTCCTCAACGAGAGCGGCGGCGAGGTCGAGGCGCTGAAGGTGAAGCCGCCGCAGCTGGCCGAGCTGATCGCCCTGGCCGCGGCCGGCACGGTGAGCGGCCCCGCCGCCAAGGAGGTCTTCAACGCCATGGCCGAGAGCGGCGGCTCGGCGGCGGCGATCGTCGAGGAGCGGGGCCTGCAGCAGGTCTCCGACACCGGCGAGCTGGAGTCGCAGGTCGACGCCGTGATCGCCGCGCAGCCCGACGCCGCGGAGAAAGTGCGGGCCGGCGACCCGAAGCCGATCGGCTTCCTCGTGGGCCAGGTCATGCGCGCCACGAGGGGCCGCGCCAACCCGCGGCGGGTGCAGGAGCTGCTGCGCGAGCGCCTGCTTCCCTGAGCGCGCCACCCGGGGCGGGATTCGGCGGACCCGAGCGGGAGCCGCGCGCCCGGCGCCCCCCGGACCCCACCCTACCGCAGCAGCACCACCCGCCCCGAGGCCCGGTCCGCCCCGGCGGTCAGGCGCACGAGGTAGACGCCGCTCGCCGCCGGCCGTCCCTGGTCGTCGGCGCCGTCCCAGACCACCCGGAACCGGCCCGGCCCGGCCCAGGCCTCGTCCCGCAGGGTGCGGACCCGGCGGCCGAGGACATCGCGCACCACCAGCCGCAGCGGCGCCGCCCGGGGCAGGTCGAAGGCGATGGAGATGGCCGCGTTGAAGGGGTTGGGCCAGGGGGGGCGCAGGACGAACTCCCGGGGCGGCTCCCCGGCCCCCTCGGCGACCGAGGTCTCCGGCGGCTCCCCGGGGAGAAAGGGGGTCCAGACCGCGGCCCCGGAGAGTTGCCCGGCGATCTCCTCCGGATCGGTGGTGCCCCAGTAGTTGCCGCGCGCGTCCAGCTCCTCGTCGCTGCGGTTCTCCAGGGCCAGGCTGTTGCCCTCGAAGTGGTTGTCCCGGATCGGGCCGGGCACCGCCGGACCGTCGACGCGCAGGGCCGTGACGTTGCCGGTGAAGCGGTTGCCGACCACGGCGGGGGCCGAGTCGACGCAGTGGAGGCCCACGGCGGCGTTGACGAACTCGCTGGTGCGGACCGCGGCGGCGGCGGTCCCGGTGAGGACGGCGCCGTTGGCGGTGAAGTGGCTCATCTCCACCGCCACCGTGCCTCCCTCCACGCGCAGGCCGCCGCCGAGGTTGGTGTCGAAGTCCGTGGTCCACACCTCGGAGACGGTCGAGGCGAGATGGGCGCCGGTGCCGCGGTTGCGGTGGACCTCCACCTCCTCGAAGACCATCCTCTCGGCGCCGTCGACGCGCAGGCCGTCGCGGCGGTTGGCGGTGACGCGGGTGCCGTGGAGCTCGATCACCCCCCTCCAGCCGTCCAGCTCCAGGCCGTGGAGCTCGTTCCCCTCCACCGTGCTCCGCCACAGCTCCAGACGCCGGTCGACGCCGCCCTCGGCCAGCAGCCCCGAGCGCGGATCGCCGCTGTCGAGGACGCCGTTGCCGCTCACCCTCGTGTCGATCAGCTCGAGGCCGGCGCCGCTGGTGACGACGCCCTCGCGGCCGTTCTCCTCGACCACGCTGCTGCGCATCCGCAGGCGGCCCGGCCCCCGCACCCAGACGGCCCGGTCGGCGATGGAGCGGAAGCTGGCGCGGTCGATCGTCGCCATGCCGAAGAGGCCGAGATCGACGCCCCGCACCAGCCGCTCCAGACTGGCGTCGGCCAGGTGGAAGCCGCCCTCCGCCGACATCTCCCCGCCGATCCCGATGATCGCCTGATCGAGGCGGAGGCCGGTGGCGTCGACGGCGCCCCCGGCGGCCAGCTGCAGGCCGGCCCACAGCTCCTCGGGCAGGACCGAGTCGACGGTGAGGACCGCCGGGTCGGCGGCGGTGCCGGCCACCTCCAGGCGGCCCTCGACGGCCAGTTCCACGTGTTCCGGCAGGGCGCCGCGAAGGCCCAGGTCCCCGGGCGCGAAGCGGGTCTCCGAGCCGGGGGCGATGCGCAGGACCGCGCCGGCGGGCACCAGCAGGTCCCAGGGGATGGAGCGCTTCCCCCGCCACCGGGTCGTCCCCGGCGGCAGGCGGTCCCGCGCGATGCCGAGGCGCGCCCCCTCCAGGACCAGTCCCCCGGCGTCCCGGGCCGGCTCCAGCCCGGGGCTGCCGCCGCCGAAGACCAGGACCCCCAGCCAGCCGCTCCCCTCCGCATGCGTCAGCCGCACCGGCTCGGCGCTGTCCCCCTCGACGACCAGCTCCCCGTAGACGACGAGCTCGCAGCGGCCGGGGTCGAAGCCGGTGCCGCGGCTGTCGGCGGCGGCGAAGCTCACCCTCGTGCCGGGGGCCAGGGTCAGCACCGCCCCCGCCTCGACGACGATGTCGCCCTCCACGGCGACCTCCCCCGACCATCTCTCCGACCCCGTGACGAGCCCCGGCACCGGCTGGCGCAACAGCACGTCGAGGCCCATGCGGCCATTCTCGAGGGGGGTGATCCGGTCGAGGACGAAGCCGAGGGGAACGCCGCGGCGGGGGCCGGCGTGGCCGCGCAGGCCGGGGTTGGTGTCGAAGGCGAGGCGCCGGTACCGCACGCCGTCGAAGGGGTCGGTGGCGTCGCCCTGGTTGCCGTTGTGCTCGCCGGCGTAACCGGGGTCCCGCGCCCAGAAGTCCAGGTTGTCGCGCCCCGACACCGGGTCGGGGTCGGCCCCCGGGTAGCCGCGGTCGGCGTAGAGCCCGTCGGCGCTCACCAGGTCGACCTGCTTGTGGCGCTCCTCGTCGTTGTCGGCGCGCTCGTCCACGTGCCAGACCAGGAGCCCTCCCGCCGGGATGTTGCGGTTGTAGAACCCGTGGGCCTGGCGGTTCTCGATGAGGAAGTACTCGTCCGGCGTCAGGCTCACCTTGAGCACGCGGCCGCCGCGGTCGATCGACTCCAGCTCGACCCCGCGCATCGACTCGGTCACCTCCACCAGGCGCTCGTTGCCCGGTCCGAGCCAGCCGAGCTTCGCCAGGGACCAGGCGGAGAAGGCGTTGGGGCCGTCCTCCTCTCCCCAGCCGAGGATCCCCAGCCCCATGAGGCCCCATTTGCCGATGCCGGCCGACTCCTCCGCCGGGTCCAGCTCGCCGGTGGCGGAGATCGAGGACTGGTCGAAGAGGTCGGGCAGGCCGAGGAGGTGGGCGAACTCGTGGCACAAGATCCCCGCCGTGACCTCGAAGACGTGGCCCCGCTGGGTGGTGCCGGCGAACCCGGAGAACCGGTCGCGCACCCGGATGACGCCGCCGCCGGCGGCCTCGTCGTCGGAGAGGAACTCGGCGTTCAGCCCCAGGCTGGCGATGCCCGTGGCCCGGGTGATGAAGAAGTTCTCGGGCGCCGTGTGCAGGTTGATGAAGAGGATGTCCACGTAGCCGTCGTCGTCGCCGGAGTTGGGCACGCCGTCGGGTCCGTCGTTGTCGAAGGCGCCCATGTCGACGTCGGCGTCGGCCTTCTGCAGGACCTCCCGGTTGAAACGGCCGAAGTCGCCGAGGGTGCCGGAGCTGTCGGCCAGGTAGGCGGAGGCCGGGCGCAGGGACTCGTAGCGCCGCGGCAGGACCTCCCCGGACAGCCGCAGCTGGCCGCCGGACATCTCGTCGAAGAAGTGGGTGAGGCTGCCCGGCCGGCTGTCGTCGAAGAGGTCGTCGGCCCACGAGGGCTTGCGGTCGTTCCCGGGGGCCTCGCCGGCGAACTTGGCGAAGATCACCAGGGCGTTGTAGGTGCCGCGGGCGGCCTCGGGCGAGGGCGGGCCCGCGGGGCGGGCGGAGGGGTCGGCGGCCTGCCAGGCGCCGGCGGGGGCGGCGAGCAGACCGAGCAGGACCGGCCAGACCGCCGTGGACCGGCGGAGGGTCACGCCCCGGCGCCGCTCACGTCCGGCGCCCGGCCGCATTCCTTGATGAAGGCGTCGGTCTCCGCCTCGTACGAGAGGAAGGGATCGTCGAGGTTGAGGTACTTCTCGTCCTCCACGTAGATCGAGTCCCAGTCGATGACGTAGCG
>JAJDTN010000137.1 GCA_022827165.1 Candidatus Latescibacterota bacterium | reverse complement strand
AGGCGGCGGCAGATTCCGCGCGCCCCATCCCTTCGCCAGGACGGGGTGTCGCCGCCGCCCGGAGATGATCGATGGCCATCGCCATGACCCCCGCCCAGGAGCGGGACTTCGAGGAGAAGGGGTTCGTCGTCCTCGATGACTTCCTCGACGAGCCCGAGGTCGACCGCCTCCTCGCCGCCGTCGACGAGGTCGCCGCCCGGGTCAGGGACTCCTCGGGACTCGGCCCCGAAGAGCCCTTCGCCGTGCGCAACGCCCTCGCCCACCACGAGGCCTTCCTCGACCTCGTCGATCACCCCAAGGCCCTGCCTCTCGTCGTCGACGCCATCGGCTGGAACATCCAGATCCGCACCTCCCACCTCGACTACCGCCCTCCCTATCCCGAGGGGATGCGCGCCGGCGCCGTCGGCCTCGGCGACGGGGAGGACCAGGAAGCCTACCGCAACGTCAACTGGCACCCCGACCTGGCCGGCAACTACCTGTTCGAGGCCCCCTCCCTCGACGGGCGGCTGCCCTTCATGGAGATCAAGATCTTCTACGCCCTCTCCGACCTCAGCGAGCCGAACCGCGGCAACCTGTGGATGATGCCGGGCAGCCACCTGCGTCCGGTGCGGGAGCTGAGGGAGGGCGGCGGGGTCGACATGGAGGACGCCGTCGAGCTGAGAACGCCGCCCGGCACGGCGGTGCTTTGGCGCACGGCCACCTGGCACTGCGTGGGTCCCAACCTGTCGGACCGGACCCGCAAGATCATGCACGTGGGCTACCACTACCGCTGGCTGCGCCCCACCGACTACGTGGAGCAGGACCCCGGGCTGATCGCGCGCTGCTCCCCGACCCGCCGCCAGCTGCTGGGGGCCCTGGGCCCCGGGTCGCACCCGCTCGGGGAGGAACCGGAGTTCCACCCCGCCTCCCAGTACTGGATCACCCGCAACTGGGACGACGTCCCGCTCAAGGCCTGGGCGGAAGCGCAGGCCGGAGCGGCGGCGGCGACGGACCCGATGTAGCGTCGTCCCAGGGCAACCGTGGCTGCCACCGACTTCTCCATCTCCGGGCTGACCGCCTTCCACGTCGCTTTCAGCGACGAGCCGTCGTACTGGGAGGACTACAGGCGCGGCGTGGGGTCCGCCGCCGGCGCCCGCTTCGAGTTTCGCGACGGCTGGCGCACCGTCTACCCGCGCCTCGTGGAGAGCGTGATCGTGCGCGTCCAGCTCGCCGACGGATCCACGGGCTGGGGCGAGGCGAACTGCCCCATCGGCCCCGAGGTGGCGGCCCTGGTGGCCGAGAGCCTGGTCCTGCCCATGGCCCGCGGCCGGGAGTTCGGCCACCCGGCGGAGCTGTGGGACTTCCTCTACGACGCCCAGCGGGGCCGCGGCTACGCCGCCGGGTACTGGCTCGACGCCATGGCCGCCGTGGACATCGCCCTGTACGACGCCATCGGCCGCCGGGAGGGGGTGCCCGCCGCCGCCCTCTTGTGCCAGGAGCCCCGGGCGCAGATCCCCGTGTACCTCTCCGGCCTGCGCCGGGCCACCCCCGGCGACCGCCTGGAACACCTGCGCTCCTGGCTCGACACCGGTCTGCGCGGGGTCAAGCTGTTCTTCGACGGGGACCTCGACGCCGGTACCGCGGAGTTGGAGTTCCTGCAGTCCGGGGCGGAAGTCGAGCAGTGGATGGTGGACACCCTGTGGATGGTGGCTCCCGAGCGCGCCGCCGAGGCCCGCAAGCGCTACGGCGACCTCGGCTGCCGCTGGCTGGAGTGCCCCCTGGAGCCGGAGGATCTCGACGGCCACCGCGAGCTGCTCCGCCACCCGGGGGCGCCGATCGCCCTGGGCGAGCACTTCCGCACCCACTGGCAGACGCAGGCCTGGTTCGACCCGCCGGCCCTGGAGGTCTTCCAGCCCGACGTGGGCCGCACCGGCCTCAGCGACGGCCTGCGCCAGCGCGACCAGGCGGCTGCCGCCGGGGTGCCGACGACGCCGCACATGGGCAACGGCCTCGGCCCGTTCCAGGCCGCCACCCTGCACTTCGCCGCCGCCTGCCCGGAGACCTGCCTGCAGGAGTTCCAGGCCGGCCTGGCGGAGCGCGCCTCCCTCGTGGGCACCACCGCCTGGGAGTACGCCGACGGCGGGTTCCGGCTCCCCGACGCGCCGGGCCTCGGCGTCGAGATGGACGAGTCGGCCCTGGCCCGGTACGCCGGCGCCTGACCCCTGCCGGAGCCGCTCCCGCCGGGGGGACCGCGAATTGGTGAGGCGGCCCTGCTCCCGCTACGCCGGCCGCTGCGCAACCCTCCGCTCGCCCCGCAGCCCCGGATCGGCCATGAGGGCGGGCCTGAAGCGCAGGGGTCGCCAGCACCTCGCGCGCGTGCGCCGACCGGGTAAGCGATCTTCGGTGCGATTCTCGCGGGGGGCAGCTACAGCCTGCGCCCGGGGCGGGGGCTGCTCGAGTCCCGGCCCCCGCGGCCCAGCCCGGAGTCCGCCACTTGGGGAGGCGTCCTCTCCGCCGCTATCTTGCCGCCCATGCCAGACCTCGACCGCGCCCTCCTGCTCGACCTCTACCGCACCCTCTGCACGATCCGCCGCTTCGAGGAGTCCTGCATCCGGCTCTACCGCCAGGGCGGGATCCGCGGCTACCTGCACCCCTACCTCGGCGAGGAGGCGATCGCCGCCGGTGTCTGCGCCGCCCTCGGCCCCGACGACTACATCGTCTCCACCCACCGGGGCCACGGCCACTGCCTGGCCCGCGGCGGCCGCCTCGACCGCATGTTCGCCGAGATCACCGGCAAGGCCACGGGCTACTGCGGCGGCCTCGGCGGGTCGATGCACATCGCCGACGTGGAGGCGGGGAACCTGGGGGCCAACGGCATCGTCGGCGCCGGCATCCCCATCGGCGTGGGCGCCGCCCTGGGGGCCACCATCCGCGGCGAGAGCCGCCTGTGCGTCGTGTTCTCCTCCGACGGCGCCGCCTGCCACGGGACCTTCGGCGAGGCCCTGAACCTGGCGGCGATCTGGGACCTGCCGCTGCTGCTGGTCATCGAGAACAACCAGTTCGCCGTCTCCACCACCGTCGACAAGTCGAGCCGTCTCAGCGAGCTGCACAAGCGCGGTCTCGGCTACGGCGTCGAGGGGACCCGCGTCGACGGCAACGACGTGGCCGCCGTGTACGAGCGCGCCGCCGAAGCGCGGCAACGCTGCCTCGCCGGCGACGGGCCGCTCCTGCTCGAGGCGATGACCTACCGCCACGCCGGGCACCACGTGAACGACCCCGGCGACTACATGCCCCAAGACCAGGTGGAGCACTACAAGTCCCGGGACCCCCTGATCCTCTGCCGGCGGCACTTGGCCGAGGCCGGGGCGCCGGAGAGCGAGGTGGACGCCATCGACGCCGAGGTCGAAGCCGCCATCGAGGCGGCCCTCGAGTTCGCCCGCACCAGCCCGGAGCCGGACGTGGACGCCTTCGTCCACCAGCTGCCGCCGTGACCGCCGCAGCCGTCCCTCCACCCCCCCAGGAGCAGGGACGGACCCTGCTCTACCGGGACGCCGTCAACGAGGCCCTGCGCCAGGAGATGGCCCGCGACCCCACGGTGTTCTGCATCGGCGTCGGCATCGGCGAGCGCGGCGGCTCCTACCAGATCACGAAGGGCCTGCACGCCGAGTTCGGACCGAAGCGCGTCATCGACACCCCCATCGCCGAGCCGAGCATCGTCGGCGCCGGCGTCGGCGCCGCCATCACCGGCATGCGCCCCGTGGTGGAGGTCCTCTTCGTCGACTTCACCCTGCTCACCATGGACCAGGTGGTGAACCAGGCGGCCAAGTTCCGGCTCATGTCCGGCGGCAAGGGATCGGTGCCCCTGGTCCTGCGCACCCAGGGCGGGGTCGGGGACTCCGTCGCCGCCCAGCACTCGCAGAGCCTGGAGGCCCTGTTCTACCACATCCCCGGCCTCAAGGTGGCCATGCCGTCGACGCCGTACGACGCCAAGGGCCTGCTCACGAGCGCCATCCGCGACGACGATCCGGTGATCTTCATCGAGCACAAGCTGCTCTACATGACCGAAGGGCCGGTGCCGGAGGAGGAGTACGCCATCGACCTCGGCGTCGCCGACGTCAGGCGGGCCGGCCGGGACTGCACCCTCGTCGCCTGGTCGAACATGGTGCCCCGGTCCCTGGAGGCGGCGGAGCTGCTGGCGGCCGAGGGCATCGAGGTGGAGGTCATCGATCCCCGCAGCCTCGTCCCCCTCGACCGCCACGCGATCCTGGAGTCGGTGCGCCGCACCGAGCACGTGGTCATCGTCCAGGAGGCCGTGCGCCGCGGCGGCGTCGCCTCGGACATGGCCTCCATCATCCAGGCCGAGGCCTTCGACTACCTCGACGCGCCGGTGGAGATCGTGGCCGGGCGCAACACGCCGATCCCCTTCAGCCGCGGCCTCGAGCAGGCCTGCATCCCGCAGGTGGACGACATCCTCGCCGCCGTGCGCCGCGCCGTGTACGCATGAGGCCCGTGCTCATGCCCCAGGTGGGCGAGAACCTGACCACCGGCGTGCTCCTGGAATGGTGCAAGGCCGAGGGAGAGGCCGTGTCGCGGGGGGACGTGGTCGCCGTGGTCGAGTCGGAGAAGGCGGCCTTCGAGGTCGTGGCCGACGAGGACGGGGTGCTGCTGCGCCAGGACGTCGCCGCCGGCGACCAGGCCCGGGTCCTGGAGCCGATCGCCTGGATCGGCGCGCCGGGGGAAGATCCGGACGACGCGGGTTCCGCGGCCCTGCCGCCGCAGCGGGAGGCAGCCGCCGGGACGCCATCCGCCGCGAGTCCGTCGTCCGCCGCGCCGGGATCCGCGACCGGGGCGGAAACGGCGGCGAAGTCCGCGCCCGGTCCCAGGGCGCCGGAGCGGGAAGCAGCCGGGGCTGCAGCGGACCCGCGGCTCTCGCCGGCACCGGAGGCCGCGGCGCCCCCGCCGCCTCGGGAGTCACGCACCGAGCCGGCAGCAACCCCTCGCGCCACTTCCGCGGCGGCCCCGCCCCGGGCGCATGCACCCGCGGTGACCGGCCTGGACCCGGGGCCCCGGAGCCGGGCCGCGGTCCCCGCTCCCGCGGGCGCTCCCGCCTCTCCCTCGGCCCGCCGGCTGGCGCGCCAGCTCCTCGTGGACCTGTCCTCGGTGCGCGGCTCCGGTCCGGGGGGCCGCGTGGTGCGCCGCGACGTGCTCACGGCGGCGCTGAACGACAGCGGCGGGCCCGTGCCCGCGGCGGCGGCGGTCCCCGCCGTGGTCGAGCAGGGCGACCGCCCGGCGCCGCACTCGCGGCTGCGGCGGGCCGTGGCCGAGCGCATGAGCGCCAGCGCCCGCCACATCCCCCACTTCCACCTCTTCGCCGACGTCGACGTCACCGAGGCCCAGGCCCTGCGCCGGGAGCTGGGAGGGGATCCGGCCGTCTCCCTCACCGACCTGCTGGTGGCCGCCGCGGCCCGGGCCCTGCGCCGGCACGAGCGCATCAACGCCCCCGGCGGCGACAGCGGCCTCGTCCTCAAGGCGGGGTGCCACGTGGGACTGGCCGTCGCCGTCGACGAGGGGGTCCTCGTGCCGGCCCTGGCCGACGCCGACCGCAAGAGCCTGGCGGAGCTCGCCGAGGCCCGGGCCGCCCTCGTGGAGTCCGCCCGCCGCGGCCTGGTGCCGCCGGAACCCGCGCCGAGCTTCACGGTGACCAACCTCGGCGGCCACGGGATCACCCGGTTCCTGCCCCTGATCAACCCGCCCGAGTGCGGGATCCTCGCCGCCGGCCGCAGCGAGGAGCGGGTCGTGGCCCGGGAGGGGGCCGCGGCGGTGCGCGAGGTGATCACCCTGGTCCTGGCCTGCGACCACCGGGCCGTGGACGGCGCCTACGGGGCGGGATTCCTGGAGGATGTCCGGCAGGGCCTGGAGCAGCCCCGCGACCTCGCTGCAGGCGGAGGTCCCGCCGCCCCGTGAGCCCCGCCGCCCCCCCCGGCGCCCCGGTCCTGTCCCTGGGCGAGGCCCTGGTGGAGTTCATGCCGGAGCCGGCGGGGCAGAGCATGCGCCGCGCCGTGAGCTGGAGGAAGTACGCCGGCGGCGGGCCGGCGACCTATGCCGCCGCGGTGGTGCGCTGCGGCCGGCCGGCGGCCCTGATCACGCGCCTCGGGGACGACGCCTTCAGCGACTTCCTGGTCGACGCCCTGGCGGAAGAAGGGGTCGACGTGTCGCGGGTCTTCCGCGTCCCCGGGCGCCAGGCCGGGATCTGCTTCCACGAGTGCATCGAGGGACGTACCACCCTGGCCTTCCAGCGCCGCGACTCGGCGGCCACCACCCTCGGCCCGGAGGACATCGACCCCGGGGCCATCGCCGGCGCCGCCGCCCTGCACGTGCCCGGCACCACCCTGCAGATCAGCGACGGCGCCCTCGAGGCGTCCCTGGCGGCCATCGCCTCGGCCCGGGACGCCGGGGTCCCCGTCTCCTTCGACCCGAACGTGCGCGCCCTCCCCGGCGCCGCGGGGACGGCGGCGGCCTTCGAGGAGGCTGTGGCCGCTGCCGACGTGGTCACCCCCACCCTCGAGGAGGCGGCGGCGATCACCGGCCGCGAGGATCCGGTGGAGGCCGGCCGCGAGCTCCTCGCCCGGGGGCCGCGGCTGGCGGTGGTGACCCTGGCCGCCGAGGGCTGCGTGGTCCTGGCCGAGGGCGCGGAACCCGTGCGCTGCCCCGGCTATCCCGTGCCGGTGGTGGAGCCCACCGGCGCCGGCGACTGCCACGCCGCGGCGACGACGGTGGGCTTTCTCGAGGGCTGGGGTCCGGAGCGCATCGGCGCCTTCGCCAACGCCGCCGGCGCCATTGCCGTGACCGCCATGGGCCACTTCGGACCGGCCCTGCCGACGCCGGACCGAATGTCCGAGCTGATGGGCAGGGGCCCGGAGGCAGGACGATGACTCAGCTGCGCATCGCCCTCGCCCAGACGCGCCAGACCGCGGACCGGCAGGACAACCACCGCGCCATCGTGGAGGCGATCGATCGCGCCGGGCAGCAGGACGCGCGCATCCTCTGCTTCCCCGAGGCCCAGACCTTCGGCTACCGGGTGGACATCGCCGAGCCGGCCGAGCCGACGCCCCTCGCCTGGCTCGAGGACCTCCACGCCGAGGTGGCCCACCGCTGCGCCCGCTTCGGCATGGCCTGCATCCTCGGCACCGAGGTGCCGTCGGCAGGCGGCCGGCCCTACAACTCGGCCCTGGTCATCGACGAGGACGGCGTCTTCCTGGGCGCCCACCACAAGACCATGCTCACGCCGCTGGACGCGCTCGCCTACGAGCCGGGGACCGGCGCCCACACCTTCTCCCTCTTCGGCGTCACCGTGGGCGTGGTGATCTGCTTCGAGGGGCTGCGCTTCGCCGGCACCACCGCCGAGTGCGTGCGCCGCGGCGCCCGGATCGTCTTCCACCCGCAGAACAACACCACCCGCCCCAACGACTGGAAGATCCCCCTGCACCACGCCATGATCGTCACCCGCGCCGCCGAGAACACGGTCTGGTTCGCCTCGTGCAACGCCTGCCTGCCCCACCAGAACAGCCGCAGCCTGATCGTGGCTCCCGATGGCCGCATCCACGCCCGGACGGAGCTGAAGCGCGAGGAGGTCCTGGTGGCCGACATCGACGTCAGCCAGGCGACGCGGGCCATGTTCCGCCTGGGCGAGCAGGGGGCGGCGGCGGGGGCCCTGGAGGACAGCGCGGGGCCGCTGTTCGCGGACACGGTGAAGCGGGAGGAGTATGCCGAAGACGGCTGACTCTCAAGCTGATTGAAGGAGGAGATATGGGCCTCTTTGAGGGCGCTACTTTTCTGATAGGGACTCTATGGTTCCTGCTATCGACAGCCTGGGCCGTATCGCTGTGGCGGGAGCTTCGCCGAGCTCGTCGGAGTGTGGAGGCGATTCAACGGGTTCTGGAGTGGGAAGGAGCAAAGGGCCGAATCCAGAACGGGCAGGGAGGGGGAGATTGAATCGCGCGAGCCCCGCCGATCACGGCAGGCGCCAGCGCACCAGCTCCAGGCGCGTCTGCTCCGGCGCCGAGGCGGGAGCAGCGGTGCATGGCGAGCTAGAAAACGCTTGCGCGGGAACCGCTTGGAGAAGCCTTGACGCTTGGGGGGGCGATGCTCACCTTCGATTCAAGGTGAGCATCGCCGCTCTTCTGCTCACACCCCTGACCTTGGAGGGAACCGCCCATGCGCGCAGATCAACAGCCAGCCACGAAGGCCGACCTTCAACAACTTGAGCGCAATCTGAGGACGGAGATCCGGTCTCTGACGACGATCGTGGAGAGAAAGTTCGCCACCCTCGACGAGCGGCTGACTCTGGCGGGTCAGGCCCTGGCCGGAGACACGGACAGTTGGCGCGAGAGGGTGGTCGAAGAGATGGCCGAACAGGAGTAGGGGTCGCCGGGCGCCGAGCCGGCGGCCTGCGGGGCTCAGCCGAAGTCCCGCTGAGCCCACCCGTCTGGGATGGACCCGCCGCTCACGGCAGGCGCCAGCGTACCAGTTCCAGGCGCGTGCGCTCCGGCGCCTCGCGGTACGAATAGCAGGTCAGCAGCTCGCCGTCCTCGAGCTCCACCGTGTTGCCGAACCCGCCTCCCTGGGCCAGGCCCCAGGGCGAGCGCCCCTCGATGACGATCCGGTAGGCCGAGAAGTCCCACGTTTCGCCGTCGTCGTGGCTGACCAGGGCCCGCAGGCCCAGGGGCTGGAAGGTGGACCGCTGGGTATAGGTCAGTAGCACCCGCCCGTCGGCCAGCCGCAGGGCCCGCATGTAGTGCATGCCGTAGTCCCCGAAGTCGCTCAGGCTCGACCAGGTGAGGCCGCCGTCGGCGGAGCGGCACACAAGAGTCCGGTCGATGCCGTCGTCGCCCGCGGGGACCGCGCGTCCGTCCTCCATGGGGAACATCGGGCTCGGGGGCCCGCAGCGGATCCAGTGGATGAGGTCGCCCCCGCGGGTCAGGTAGTTGAAGTCCTCGCCGAAGAAGCCGTCGTAGTTGTCGTAGGGCCGCTCGCCGTAGTCGGGGATCGCCACCCGCCGGGTCTGGTCCCAGGTGACGCCTTGGTCCGTGGAGCGCCACATCCAGGCCAGGGCCGAGTCGCCCAGGCTCACCCCGTAGAGCAGGGTCCCGTCGGGCCGCTCGACGACGTTGCGGCTGGTGTGCGTCCACTTCTCCTCCGGCTCGCCGCGGCGGGCCTCGCCCGTCAGCAGGAGCTTCGTCCGCTCCCAGGTGCGGCCGCCGTCGGTGGAGCGGTGCAGGTAGCTGTGGATGCTGCCGTCCTCGTTGCGGGCGTCCCTCTCCAGGATGTGGCTGCTGGAGAACAGAACGCCGGCGCTCGTGCAGGTCAGCCACTGCTCGCGGCCGATGACGTCATCGGCCACCTCGGGCTCCGTCCAGGTGCGGCCGCCGTCGACGGAGCGCCGCAGGGGCATGGTCTCGGTCCAGGTGCCGGATTCGGCGTCCCCCTTGTCGTCCAGAGAGACGAGGACCAGTTCGCCCCCGGGCATCAGCGCCAAGCTCGGCTTGTACCCCTCCCCGAGGTCGAGGCGCTCGGCCTCGATCGTCCAGGTGCCCAAGCGGCGCGGGTGCTCCACCCGGATCGGCAGGTCGGTGGTCGGGTTCATCTGGGGTCTCCTCGGGATCGGTGCCCTTGTTGCGGCCGTGGTGCCCTGCGTCTGAGGTTAGGGAAACCGGTTGCGCGCGGCATAGTTGCGGGACCCCGGGGACGAGATAGCGCTGGAAGCCGCGGTCAACGGCCTTGTCGTCACCCATAGGGCCAGGCATTCGCGCCGGGACCAGCTTCGTCGAACCCAACACACCCGGCCAGGTTGCGGCAGGGATCCGGCAGGAATCAGGATGAGCGAGTCCGCATACCCCCTCAGGCTGCCCGCCTCGGTGAAGGCCGCGGCGCAGCGGCTCGCCAGGGAGGACGGGGTCTCCCTCAACCAGTGGATCGCGTCGGCCGTGGCCCAGAAGATCGGCGCCGTCGAGACCGCCGCGGAGTTCCTCCGGCGGCGCTCGGGCGATGCCGTGCCCGGGGACTTGCGGCCCTTCCTCGAGACCGCGCCCGACGCCGCCCCGCCGCCGGAGGACGAGCCCTGACCCCCACCCGGCCGAACATCCTCCTCATCCTGATCGACGACCTCGGCTGGACCGACCTGGCCTGCTGCGGCAGCGAGTTCTACGAGACGCCCAACCTCGACCGCCTGTGCGGCGAGGGGATGCGCTTCACCGACGCCTACGCCGCCGCGCCGGTCTGCTCGCCGACGCGGGCGAGCCTGCTCACGGGCAAGTACCCGGCCACCGTGGGCGTCACCGACTGGATCGACTGGCAGGGGCTGGTGCACCCGGCCCGGGGCGCCGTGGTCGACGTCCCCTACCTGAAGGACCTGCCCGCCTCCGAGCACTCCCTGGCCGCCGCCCTGTCTGACGCCGGCTACGCCACCTGGCACGTGGGCAAGTGGCACCTGGGCGGGCCCGGGCACCTGCCGGAGGATCACGGCTTCGAGGTCAACGTCGGCGGCGGCCACAGGGGCTCGCCCGGCGCCGGCGGCTACTTCAGCCCGTGGACGATCGAACCTCTCTCCGATGTCGACGTGCCCGAGGGCACCTACCTGACCGACTACCTCACCGACCGCGCCGTCGACCTGATCCGCCACGCCGGCGACCGGCCCTTCTTCCTCAACCTGTGGTACTACAGCGTGCACACGCCGATCCAGGCCAAGGCCGGGACGGTGGCGCGCTACGAGGACAAGGCGAAGGGCCTCGGTCTCGACCGCTTCGAGAGCTTCGCCGAGGGCGAGCCCTTCCCCTGCGAGCACAAGCGGAACCAGCGCGTACGCCGCCGGCTGCTGCACTCCGACGCGGTGTACGCCGCCATGATCGACGCCCTCGACGAGAACATCGGCCGCGTGCTCGACGCCCTCGACGAGACGGGCAAGGCCGGAGACACGCTGGTCATCTTCACCTCCGACAACGGCGGGCTGGCCACGTCGGAGGGCTCGCCGACCTGCAACGCCCCCCTGGCCGAGGGCAAGGGCTGGATGTACGAGGGCGGCACCCGCGAGCCCCTGATCGTGCGCTGGCCGGGGCGGCTCGCCGCCGGCAGCCGCTGCCGGGTGCCGGTGACCTCCCCCGACTTCTACCCGACGGTGCTCGACGCCGCCGGCCTGCCGCCGATCCCGGAGCAGCACGTGGACGGCGTCAGCTTCCTGCCGCTCCTCGAAGGCGCTGGCGCCCTCGAACGGGAGGCGATCTTCTGGCACTACCCGCACTACGGGAACCAGGGGGGCACCCCGGGCTCCTCGGTGCGGCGCGGGGACTGGAAGCTGATCGAGTTCTTCGAGGACGGACGGCGGGAGCTCTACAACCTGGCGGACGACCTGTCCGAGGACCGCAACCTGGCCGCGGGAAACCCGGACGTGGCGCGCGACCTGCACGAGAAGCTGGCGGCCTGGCGGGAGTCGGTGGCCGCGAAGATCCCGGAGAGGAGGAGAGGATGACATTGCGAGCCGGCATCATCGGATGCGGGGGCCGCGGCCATGCCCACGCCGAGGGCTACGCGGAGGACGAGCGCGTCGAGATCGCCGCCTGCGCCGACCCCTCCGAGGAGGCCCGGACCGCCCTCGCCGAACGTTTCGGGGTGGAGCGGACCTGGGCCGACTACGAGGAGATGCTGGCCCGGGAGCGCCTCGACCTGGTCAGCGTCTGCACCTGGCCCCACCTGCACCGCCCGATGATCGAGGCGGCCGCCGCCGCCGGGGCCCGGGCGATCCACGCCGAGAAGCCGATGGCCCCCACGTGGGGAGACGCCCGGGCCCTGCACGCGGCCTGCGAGGAGCGCGGGGTGCTGCTCACCTTCTGCCACCAGCGCCGCTTCGGCGACGGCTTCGCCACGGCGCGGGACCTGCTCCGCGACGGCGCCATCGGACCCCTGCGCCGCTTCGAGGGCGTCTGCGCCAACCTCTTCGACTGGGGCACCCACTGGTTCGACATGATGTTCTTCTACAACGACGAGACCCCGGCGCGCTGGGTCATGGGCCAGATCGACGTCTCCGAGCACCGCGAGATCTTCGGCGTGCGGCTGGACACGAGCGGCCTGTCGTGGGTCCGCTTCGAGAACGACGTGGAGGGCCTGCTGACCACCGGCGACGCGGGCCACGCCGGACCGGCCAACCGCCTGATCGGCGACGAGGGGGTGATCGAGGTGCAGGGCGGCGGCGGTGGCCTGCGGATGCAGCGAGGCGGCGGCTGGGAGGAGGTGGAGCACACCTCGGGGGTGCCGGCACCCCGGCACACGATCGCCAGCGTCCGCGACCTGGTGGACTGCCTCCACAGCGGCGACGAGCCGGAGCTGTCCAGCCGCAAGGCCCTGCAGGCGACGGAGCTGATC
>JAJDTN010000221.1 GCA_022827165.1 Candidatus Latescibacterota bacterium | reverse complement strand
GACAGCGGCGAAGTAGCCCTTGAGCATCTCGCGGTTGCCGAGGCAGCTCTCGGACAGGCCGTGGCCTTTCGCCCACTCGTGGATCGGCTCCTGGGGGCAGGAGTCGAAGGGGCAGTCGTCGTAGGAGTCGACGATCTGCTGGGGATGGCCGGTCCACGGCGAGTGGGGCGCCGTGTAGTGCACGCCGAGGTAGAAGGGCGCGGCGCCGCCGGCGTGGGCGTCGAGGAAGGCGAGGGCGTCGTCGGTGATCAGGTTGGTCACGTAGCCGTCCTCGGTCAGCAGCTGCCCGTCGCGAATCATGGGGGGGCGGTTGTAGTCGCCGCCGCCGAGCTGGTGGACGTACCAGTGCGAGAACCCGTGCTGCGCGAGCTGGCTGTGGCCGAGGTGCCACTTGCCGGACAGGCCGACCTCGTACCCGTGGGCGGCGAGGACGTCGGTGTATGCGGTCTCGCCTTCGAGGTAGAGGGCCGCGTCGTCGCCGACGTTGCCCTCGCGGATCCAGTCGTGGACGCCGTGCTGCGACGGCATGCGCCCGGTGAGGAAGCTGGCGCGGCTCGGCGAACAGACCGGCGAGGCGCAGAGGAAGTGCTCGAAGCGGACCCCGGTGGCGGCGATGCGGTCGAGGCCGGGGGTGCGGATCTCGTCGTTGCCGGAACACCCGAGGGCCCAGGGACCCTGGTCGTCGGTGAGGATGAAGAGGATGTTGGGGCGCTCGGTCATGGGGGTCACCTCACCGGTGCGGGGTAGAGCCGCGGCTTGCCGCCCTCCTTCAGCTCCAGGGCTCCACCGCGACGCGGGCGCCGCTGGCCGAGGACTCCCGGGCGGCGTCGGCCACGGCCTGCACGCGATAGCCGGTGACACCGTCGCAGACCGGCTCGCGGCCCTCGCGCGCGGCGTTCACGAAGTCCTCGATCATGGGCTGATCGAAGTACGGCGCCCGCAGCGGCTCCACGGATACCGGCTCCCGCCCCGAGGCGGTCTCCACCTCGATCGCCTCGCCGCCGTACTCCAGGCCGTCGATGACGATGCGGCCGTCGACGCCGTCGACCTGGGCGAAGTCGCGGCGCGGGTTGGAGGTGAGGATCGTCGAGTGGACGCCGGCGGTGCCGTCGGCGAAGCGCAGCAGCAGGGCGTCGGTGTCGTCCACGGGCCAGTCGTGGCGGACGGTGTCTAGGAGGCCGCAGACCTCCACCGGCTCGCTGCCGGCGAGGTTGAGGAGCACCTCGATGCGGTGGACGGCCATCTCCATCAGGGCCCCTCCGATGCCGGGCTGGATCTGCCACGGCCCCGAGCCGAGACCGCCGCCGCCGCTGTAGTGGGTGCGGGTGAAGACCTTGGGGCCGATCTCGCCGGCCGCCAGCCGCCGCTTGGCCTCCAGCACCTGGGGGAAGAGCCGGCGGCGGTAGGCGACACCGAGGGCGACGCCGGCCGCGCGGCAGGCCTCCACCATGCGCCGGGCCTCGTGACGGTCGCGGGCCATGGGCTTCTCGCAGAGGACGTGCCGGCCGGCGGCCGCGGCGGCGAGGGTGTGCTCGCAGTGGGTGTCGGTGGGGGTGGCCACGATGACCGCCTCCACCGCGTCGTCGGCGAGGAGGCCGGCGGCGGAGTCGTACGCGGCGCAGCCGCCGAAGCGGCGGGCGAAGTCGCGGGCGCCGGCGGCGTCGCGGCGGCAGACGGCGGCCAGCTCGGTCTCGCGGGAGTTGAGCAGGGAAGGGGCGAAGGAGCTGGCGGCGATGGAGCCGCAGCCGATGATGCCGAATCTCATGGGGTGAGTTCCTCCGGAAGGGGTGGCCGCGCCCGGGCGGGCGAGGCGCGGCGGGTGCTCGCCCGCTCATGCGGTCCCCGCCTCGGACAGGCCGAGGTCCGCGGCTGCCGGCAGACAACGTGCCGGCGCGGATCATGGCGGCTGAGCCCCGGACGGTGGCGTGCGCTCCGGGGAGTGGAGGTGCGCGGCGTCCCGATGCCCGCCAGACTCATGGTGCGCCCGCCTCGGACAGGCCGTCGGCGGTCCACACGAAGGATGGGCGCCAGCCGAAGGCGGCTTCCGCCCTGGCGCAGCTCATGGGGGAGATGCGCCAGGGCAGTTCCGCGCGGACCTGGGTCGCCGCGCCGAAGAGGCGCTCCACGAGGACGGAGGTGTCCTCGCTGGCGATGGTGCGGCGGCCCGTGAGGTTGTAGACCCCCGGGTCGACGTTGGCCGCCTCGACGGCGAGGGTGCAGGCGCGGGCGGCGTCGCGCACGTCGGTGCGGGTCCACAGCAGGCCCACGCCCGAGGCGGGATCGGCCTTCAGGGCCTCGATCTGCGGCGGGATCTCCTCGGGCCGGCGGATGCCCATGAAGCGGAAGGTCACCACCTCCAGGCCGTGGCGCTCGCAGAAGTACTCGCCCGCCTGCTCGCCGGCGATCTTGGCCAGGGAGTAGCTGTTCTGCGGGCGCAGGGGGTGGTCCTCGTCGACGGGGAGGTAGACGGGAGGACTGAGCTTGAAGCCGTAGACCTGGGCGCTGGAGGCGGTGACGACGCGGCGGATGCCGAGGTCGGCGCAGGCGCGCAGGACGTGGAAGACGCCGGCGCTGTTGGCGGTGTAGACCTCGGTGTCGGGGACGGAGCCGGACCAGGCGGCGAGGTGGACGACGGCGTCGGCGCCGGCCAGGCCGGAGTAGACGTGGCCGGCGTCGGTGAGATCGGAGGCGAGGTGGCGGACGCCGGGACGGCCGCCGCGGCGCAGGTCGAGCCCGGTCACCTCGTGGCCGCGGCCGGCGAGATCGGCCACGACCGCGGCGCCGATGCGGCCGGCGCTGCCGGTGACGGCGACTCTCACGGGGCGCGCCTCAGGCGCCGGGCATGTCCGCCGCTTCCGGCGCCGGCGTGCGCTGGCTGAGTTCCTGGTCGAGCATGAAGAGGCCGGCGTTGCTGTCGGCCACCAGCTTCAGCCTCTGCAGCAGGTCGTAGGCGACGGCCTCCTCCTCGACCTGCTCGTTGACGAACCACTGCATGAAGGCGAGGGTGGCGTGGTCCGTCTCGCCCATGGCCAGGTCGCAGATCTGGTGGATGCGCCGGCTGTTGTCGCGCTCGCTCTCGAGGGCGGCCTCGAAGGCGCGGGTCGGGTTGTCCCACTCGCCCACCGGCTCGGCCAGGGGCAGCAGCTTCACGCGCCCCTCCCGGTCGATGATGAACTGGTAGATCTTCAGCGCGTGGGCGCGCTCCTCCTGGTACTGGATGCGCATCCAGTGGGCGAAACCCTTGAGGTCGATCGACTCGAAGTAGGCGGACTGCGCCAGGTACTGGTAGGCCGACTGCAGCTCGGCGTTCACCTGCTTGTTGAGGGCCCGCTCCATGGTCTCGCTCAGCATCGGTTCACCCTTTCAGCCTGCGCGCCGGACGCGCCGCGCGTAGTAGTCGGGCAGGTGCTCCTTGACCTGCTCCTCCAGCTCCTCGTCGGTGATGGCGCTCATGCGGCCGTGGACCTCGTACTGGTCCATCACCCAGCGCGCCACCTTGTGGACCTTGATCTTCGACAGCTTCTCGCCGCCCTCGAGGCCGAGGAAGTCGTTCACCCACAGGGCGACGCCGTCGACGCCGGACTTGTCGGTGATCGCCACCCGCGGCGGCCGGTTGAAGAGGGCGGTGGTGTCGAAGATGTTGTAGATGCGCTCGTCGGCGCGCAGGCCGCCGGCGTGGATGCCGGCCCTCGTGGTGTTGAAGTCGCGGCCCACGAAGGGGTAGTTGGGGGCGATCTCGACGCCGATGGAGCGCATGTAGTCGGCCATCTCCTGAATCATCTGCGTGTCGATGCCGCAGAGGTCGCCGCGCAGGGCGACGTACTCGATGAGGGCGCCCTCCAGGGGCGGGTTGCCGGTGCGCTCGCCGAAGCCGAAGAGGGTGGTGTTGACGGCGTTGCAGCCGTACAGCCAGGCCGTGGCGCCGTTGACGTGGACCTTGTGGAAGTCGTTGTGGCCGTGCCACTCGAGGCACTCGTGCGGCATCCCCAGGTCGTGGGTCATGCGGTGGATCATCTTGGGGATCGACCGCGGCAGGGCCACCCCCGGGGAGGGGACGCCGAAGCCCATGGTGTCGCACAGGCGGATCTTCACGTGCAGGTCGGCAGGCACCTGCTCGGAGCGGCGCTTCAGCTCCGAGACGTAGGGCAGCACGAAGCCGTCGAAGTCGGCGCGGGTCACGTCCTCGAGGTGGACCCGCGGCCGGATGCCCGCCTCCCAGGCGGCCTCGATGACCTCGATGTAGTCGTCGAAGGCTTTGCGGCGGTCCTTCTTGAGCTTGTAGAAGATGTGGTAGTCCGACGACGGCGTGAGCAGCCCCGTCTCCTTGACCTCCGCCTCCTTCACCAGCCGGAAGTCGCCCTTGTCGGCGCGGATCCAGGAGGTGACCTCCGGATGCTCGTGGCCGAGGGCGCGGCAGTCGTCGAGCGCCTTGCGGTCGTTGGCGGTGTAGAGGAAGAACTCGGTCTGGCGGATCACGCCGTTGGGGCCGCCGAGGCGGGCCATCATGTCGAAGAGGGTGACCTGCTGCTCCACCGTGTACGGGGGCCGCGCCTGCTGCCCGTCGCGGAAGGTGGTGTCGGTGATCACCAGGTCCCGGGCCAGCATCTCGGCCGGGTCGAAGGTCACCACCTGCCCGTCGATCTCCTCGTGGATCGGAGCGTCGAACTCGATCTTCGGGGGCAGGGAATAGTCGAACATCTCGTCGAGCAGGTTCGGCTCCTCCACCTCCCTCAGCTCGAACCGGCCTGTCGTGGCCACCGTCATCTCTCCGCCTCCTGTCGCTAATCCAGATGTTTGCCGATGAAGTCGATGGCGCCGCCCACGGTCTGCACGGCGAGGGCGTCGTCCTCGTCCATCTCGATCTCGAACTCCTCCTCGAACCCGGCCATCAGCTCCACCGACTGCACCGACTCGGCGCCGAGGTCGGCGGTGAAGGAGTGGGATTCCTCGATGCGGCCCGCGTCGATCTTGAGCACGCTGGCGATCACTCCGTAGACCCTCTGCTTGACGTCGTCCCTGTCCATGTTCCCCTATCTCGATGCGAGCTTGGACGCCGCGCCGGCGTCGATGATGAAGGTGCAGTCCGGGTGGTCCTGCAGCAGGCTGGCCGGGCAGTCCTCGGTGAAGGGGCCCTCCACCGCGGCGGCCACGGCGTCGGCCTTGTTGCCGCCCGTGGCCAGCAGGACGATGGAGCGGGCCTCGCGGATGGTGCCGATGCCGGCCGACAGGGCACAGCGGGGCACCTCGGCCGGGTCGGAGAAGAACCGGCCGTCGCTGTTGGCGTCGATCGTCTCTTGCGTGAGGCTGACGAGGCGCGTGCGCGAGTCGACGGGGCTGCCCGGCTCGTTGAAGGCGATGTGGCCGTTGCCGCCGATGCCGAGGAGCCACAAGTCGACGCCGCCGGCCGCCAGGATCCTGTCCTCGAAGGAGCGGCACTCCAGCTCCGGGAACCGCGCCCGGCCGTTGAGGACGTGGGTGTTCCACGGCCGGATGTCGACGTGCCGGAAGAGGCGGTCGTTCATGAAGTGGCGGTAGCTCTGCTCGTGGTCGCCGCCGAGGCCCCAGTACTCGTCGAGGTTGAAGCTGGTGACGCCGGCGAAGCCGAGGCCCTCGTCGCGGTGCATGCGGGCCAGCTCGGCGTAAGTCGCCTCCGGGGTGGACCCGGTGGCCAGGCCGAGGACGGTCTCGGAGCGCGAACGGATGACGCCGGCCAGGGCGGCCGCCGCCTTATGCGCCACGCCGTCCGCGTGGTCGCAGATTTCGAGCTTGATGTTGCCGGACATTGGGGAGCAGGGGAATGGGGTTGGGGAGGGAATCGCTGTTTTTCGGGGCACGAATGTACGACAGGGCCGGAATCTGGTAAACCGCCGCCGGCACCGCCGGCGCCCCCCGGGTGCGAGCTTGACACTCCTCCGAGGGCGGCTAGGTTTGGCGCGCTCCGCCATGAGCACTCACCTGCCCCTGACCGCCGAGGCGGTCTCCGCCCTCGAGACCCGCGGCTGCACCTGCCACGACTGGAGCCGCGTCCGCGTCTCCGCCGGCTTCGACCCCGCCCGCGTGCGCAACGTCCACTTCGACGGCGACATCCGCCTGGGGGGCCTGGGCGGATCGGCGGCCGTCGAGGAAGGGGTGCCGCTGCCCGCCGGGCTGTCCGACGCCACCCTCGTCGACTGCGAGATCGGCGACGACGTGCTGATCTCCGGCGTCGGCTGCCTGGCCCGCTACCGCGTGGAGGACGGCGCCGTGGTCACCGGCGTGGGCTCCGCGGTCACGCGCCCGGGGGCCCGCTTCGGCAACGGCGTCGAGGCCAGCCCCGTCAACGAGGGCGGCGGCCGCGAGGTCACCCTCTACGCGGAGATGTCGAGCCAGTACGCCTACCTGATGGCCATGCACCGGCACGGCGAAGGCCTGGTGGAGGGCCTGCGGCAGATCGCCGAGGGCTACGCCGAGGGCGCCGCCTCCGACCACGGGCGCATCGGCGCCGGGGCCCGGGTGGACCAGGTGGGCCGCATGATCGACGTGAACGTGGGACCCGCCGCCGAGGTGCTCGGCGCCGAGCGGCTGGGCAACGGCACGATCCTGTCGGAGCCGGAGGCGCCGGCCCGGGTCGGCGCCGGCGTCTGCGCCGAGGACTTCATCATCGCCGAGGGCGCCGAGGTCGAGGACGGGGTGGTGCTGCACACCGCCTTCGTCGGCCAGGGGGTGCAGCTCGGCAAGCAGTTCTCGGCCGAGAACTCCCTGTTCTTCGCCAACTGCGAGGGCTTCCACGGCGAGGCCTGCTCGATCTTCGCCGGCCCCTACACCGTGACCCACCACAAGTCGACGCTGCTCATCGCCGGCGTCTATTCCTTCTACAACGCCGGCTCGGGGACCAACCAGTCCAACCACATGTACAAGCTCGGGCCGGTGCACCAGGGCGTGATCCAGCGCGGCACCAAGAGCGGCTCGTTCTCGTACATGCGCTGGCCCACCGTGGTCGGCCCGTTCTGCGTCATCCTCGGCAAGCACTTGGGCAACTTCGACATCGGCGACCTGCCCTTCTCCTACGTCACCGAGGAGGACGGCGAGTCCCTGTGCACGCCGGCGATGAACATGTTCACCGTGGGCACCGTGCGCGACGGCGACAAGTGGCCCACGCGGGACCGCCGCCAGGGTACGACAAAGCGCGACCGGATCCGCTTCGAGGTCTTCAGCCCCTACACGGTGGGCAAGATGCTGCGCGGCGAGGCCCTGCTGAAGGAGCTGTACGAGGGCACCAGCCGGGAGGTGGAGCTGGTGCGCCACAAGGGCGTGGTGATCAAGCGCCTGCTGCTGCGCCGCAGCGCCCGCAACTACGCCGACGGCATCGACGCCTACCTGCGCGGCCGGGTCCTCGGGCGCGCCGCCGAGGCGCGCCGCTCCGGGGATGCCGAGGCCCTGCGGCGGGCCCTGTCCGCCGGCGACGGCGTGCACGGCGCCGACTGGACCGACGTGGGGGGACTGCTCATGCCCCGGGAGCGTCTGCGCCGCATCGAGGCCGCCGTCGCCGGCGGCGAGCTGGACTCCCCCGCGGCCCTGGACGCGGCCTTCGCCGAGGCCGCCGCCGCGTACGAGGCCGACGAGTGGGAGTGGGTGCGCGCCGTCTGGCGCGACCGCACCGGCACCTCGACGGAGGATCTCACGCCGGCCTGCCTCGACGAGATCGAGGCCGTCCACGCCAAGGCCACCGCCTCCTTCGTGCGCCGGATCCTGGCCGACGCCGAGAAGGAGTTCGATCCCATCGCCCGCTTCGGCTACGGCCTGGAGGGGGACGAGACCGACCGCGACCGCGACTTCGCGGCCGTGCGCGGCGGCTTCGACGACAACTCCTTCGTGCGCCAGATGCGGGACCAGCTCGACGCCGACTGACCCTCCCGCCCCACCGCCCGGGGCCGGACTCAGCCGGTGCGCAGCGGCTTGGGCCGGTAGTGCCCGGGATCGATGTCGAGCTGCTCCAGCCGCGTGTAGAGGTACTTCCGCGACAAGCCGATGGCGTCGGCCACGTGGGTGATGACACCGTTGTGCCGCCGCAGGGCGTGGCTCAGGAAGCGGCGGTCGAACCACTCCCGCGCCTCCCGGTAGCTCACCTCCCCCAGGTCCTCCAGCGCTTCCGCCGCCCGCCCCTGGCGCCAGGCGGACACCTCCACGGGCACGTCCGCCGCCGTCAGCCGCGCCCCCCGGGACATGACCACCATGCGCTCGAGGGTGTTCTCCAGCTCGCGGATGTTGCCGGGCCACGGGTAGTCGACCAGCAGTTTCACGGCCTCGTCGTCGATCTCCCGCGGGAACCGCGGCGGCGCCCCGGGGCGCCGCCGCGGTTCCCGCGGGAGATC
>JAJDTN010000133.1 GCA_022827165.1 Candidatus Latescibacterota bacterium | reverse complement strand
CTTCATCGGTGCCTAACATAAACACCGCAGTCGGGCATGCCCGCAACGGCGCCCATCAGTCCAGGCGCGCCACCGGATCGAGTGGCGCCGGCGCCCCCGCCCGGCACAGAACCCCCGCCCGGCGCCGCCCTGCCAAGGGAGAACCAGTGAACGACACCGACTACCTGATGCAGAAGATGTCCAGGGCCTTCGAGATGAGGGAGGGCAGGAAGTTCACCCCCCTCGAGAAGCAGTTCCTGACCGCGGCGGCGCACGGCGCCACTGACTTGTGCCATGCCAGTTGCGACGTCCCGCGGATGAAGGCCCTGCTGCGGGAGCAGCCGGCCCTGCTCGAGTCGGTCGGTTCGGTCGCCCTCGCCATGGCCGCCTCCTACTTCGGGACCCTCGACGCCGTCCGCTTCCTGCTCGATCGCGGCATCCGGGAATTCTACGACTGCGCCACCGGACTCTACAGGAAGCACCAGCACGAGCCGGTGACCAAGGCCTTCTACCACGGGAACTTCGAGACCCTGCGCACCGTGTTCGAGGCCGGCGTCAGCGATGCGTCCGTCATCAGCACGTCCCACGTCGGGTGGCCGGCGAACACCTCGCTGCTGTTCTGGGCCGTCGGCCGGCCGGTGGAGTTCACGGAGTTCGCCCTCGCGTACGGGGCCGACCCGGAGGCGCCGTTCTCGGGCAACGGGGAGGGCGGCAACACCCCGCTGCAGGAAGCCGCGGCGCGTTTCGGCACCGGGGGCTGGAACCCCGACGTGGCCGATGCGGTCCTCGCCCTGCTCGGGCACGGGGCCCACTTCGACATCTTCTCGGGCTGCGGCATGAACGACCTCGAGCGCGTGCTCGAGCTGGCCCGGGAGGACTCCTCGGTCGTCATGCAGAGGGGAGAGATGGGGATGACCCCCCTGCACTGGGCATCGCGCTCTGGTTCGATCCCTTGCCTGAAGTGGCTGCTGCGGCACGGCGCCGAGGTCGATGCCAAGACCACTACCGACCGAACCCCGCTGCACCTGGCGGCCGAGAGGGGGAGAGTCGAGGCGGTCTGGCTTCTGGCCGCGCACGGCGCCGATCTCGACGCGCAGGACAAGAAGGGGCGCACGCCGCTCCACCGGGCCGCGTACGAAGGCAGGCTCGAGGCCGCCGAGGTGCTCATCGTCCTGGGGGCGGACAGGCGGCCGAGGACGAGGTCCGGCAAGAGGCCGCTGCAGGTGGCGCGGCTGGACTGCCGCCACCTGAAGGAGGAGTGAAGCCCGGCCCTGTCGTGCTGGCATCAGCCGGAGCCCTGTGGGCGAGGCTATTGCAGACTGCAGACGAAGCCGAGGACGGGGAGATCCTCAGAGCACTGCAACCGAGTTCTGTCGGCAGACATCCGCGAAGTCGGCGCGATTGAGGGTGAGAAGTGCATCGAGTGCAACATTTGTGTCGTCGATCACTGCGCGGAGCACGGCATCGACAAGGCTGCGCGGTCGACCTCGCATGTGGTGTCATCGACGTCTTCTTCGTCGTCGCCGTTGTCGCCGAATCCCTCCCAAGGAGCGCTCTTTCGGCGCCCGAACAGGTAACGCCCCTTGCGATTGTGGATGAGGTATACCCGGGAGCGCCTGTCCAGGGAGACCGCGGCCTGCATGTCGTCTATCAAGGCCGCTGCCAGATCGCCCTCGTGTGCGTACTTCATAAAGGCCACGCTGGAGCCACACTCCTTGGCACCGTGAGTATCGAGCCAGGAATACAGCCCCTCGTAGTCGCCGTTGACTCCCAGATCGTAGCTGAGCCAAATCGTGCTCTTCATCTCCTGCCGTCTCCGTTCTCATGGATGGCATGGAGACAAGCTACCCTTGGGGGCAGACCGCCTCAAGCCGCAGTGAGCGACCTGGCTGACCACGCTTGACATGGCCGACCCCGCCCGCACCGGCGGGCCGGCCGGTCCTCCCACACCTATCTTCCATGTCCCTCCGACTGCCATGAACGACGTCATTGTCATCGGGGGCGGCGTCCTCGGCGCCGCCACCGCCTATCACCTGATCCGTGCCGAGGCCCGGGTGCTCCTCCTCGACCGCAGCGACGAGGGGCGCGCCACCGCGGCCGGGGCCGGGATCGTCTCCCCGGCGACCTACCGCGGCGACTCCGACGTCTGGTACCGCTTCAGCCAGGCCGCGTACCAGCATCTCTCGACGCTGGTCCCCGCGCTCGAGGCGGAGGGAGCGGAGACCGGCTTCGCCCGCTGCGGGCTGCTGCTGGCGGCGGTCTCCGACGACGAGTTCGCGCCCTTCGAGGCCGCCTCGCAACGGATCCTCTCGCGACCTGGGCGGGGGTCAGCCGTGCGCCGCGTCGAGGCCGCGGAAGCGCGGGAGATGTTCCCGCCCCTCGCCGAATCCGCCCGGGCGCTGCACAACCCGGACGCCGCCCGCATCGACGGTCGTCTCCTGGCCCGCGCCCTGCTCGAGGCCGCGGAGCGCCGCGGCCTCGAACGCCGGACGGCAGCGGCCGACAGCCTCATACTGGAAGGAAGGAGGATCGCCGGCGTCCTCAGCGGCGGCGACCGGATATCCGCGGGGACCGTGGTCATCGCCGGCGGCGCCTGGTCCCGGCGTTTCTCGGACCAGCTCGGCCTCGACATTCCGGTGGCCCCCCAGCGCGGCCAGATCATCCACCTCGACCTCGGCGGGACCGACACCTCCACGTGGCCGATCGTCAGCGCCTTCCGCGATCACTACATGGTCCCCTGGACGGACAGCCGCGTAGCCGTCGGCGCCACCCGCGAGACCGGCTCCGGCTTCGAGCCGAGAGTGACCGCCGCCGGGATCGTCGAGGTCCTGTCGGAAGCCCTGCGCGTCGCCCCCGGCCTCGCCGGCGCCTCCATCCGCGAGACCCGCGTCGGCCTGCGCCCCCTGTCGGCCGACGGCCTGCCGGTCATGGGGGCGGTCCCGGGCTGGCAGGGCCTCTACCTCAACACCGGTCACGGGGCGAGCGGATTGCAGCTCGGTCCCTTCAGCGGCCGCGTCGTCGCCGATGCCGCCTTGGGCGAAGAGCCGGGGTTCGACCTCTCCCCATTCTCGGTGGGACGGTTCCTGTGACCACGGTCGACGCCACTACTGCGCCGCGCAGTGACGCGTACGACGTGGACCTGATCGACCCATGGCAATGAAGAATCCACCCCATCCGGGCCGCAGCATCCGGCAAAACTGTCTGGACCCTCTCGGCCTGAACGTCACCGAAGCGGCGAAGGTGTTGGGCGTGGCCCGTCACACCCTCTCCCGTGTGCTGAACGGCCATGCGGCCATTTCGCCGGAGATGGCCATCCGACTGGAAAAGGCGGGCTGGTCCAACGCGGAGTTCTGGCTGCGGCGACAGATCGCCTACGATCTGGTGCAGGCCCGCCGGACCGAAGAGAACATCCAGGTCAGGCGCTACGAGCCGCAGGTAGCCTGAGGAAACCAGGCCGCCGCCGCGGCCTGGCCAGCGCCTGCCAAGTCGAGTGGCGCCGGATCAGACCTCACCTCAGCTCCTGACCAGATCCAGGTCCGCACCCCCCTCGACCAGCACGGGAATCAGCTCCGCGTGTTTCGTCCGCTCGGCCGCGCCGAACAACAGCCGGGTATAGGGCTTCACCCGTGCGCCTTCCCCGATCAGCCACCGCGCGAGCTGCTCGTGGCCTCCGGCCACGGCATAGTGCAGGGGCGTCACACGCCAGACCGAGTCGTCTTCCTGTTCCCTGGTCAACAGGCCGGGCTCGGCCTTGAGGCAGTGTCGCACGCGGTCCGTGTCACCCAGATAGCAGGCCGAGTAGATGTCCATTACGGAGCCTGCCCTTTCCAGCATCCGCGCGAGGTGCGGGCGGCGATAGCGGCGCGCGATACAGTAGGGCTTCAGGAGCACCGGGATCTCCGCCCGTGTCCGCCCCGGCACATTGGGATCGGCTCCCGCCCGCAACAGGAACCGCACGACCTCGACCCGATTGCCGCGTGTCGCTTCCCACAGGAACGTCCGGTTGTGTCCCCCGCTCTTGGCCAGCAGCAGCGACGGGTCCTGGCTCAGGTGCCGCTTCACGGACCTCAGATCTCCGCGCCGGGCCTCTTTCAGGATCTTGTCGATACCGGTGCGGCCGCTGTGACCTGAACGCGGCTTGACTTCATCGCCCCATCCGTGGTCGTCGCCGCTCATGAAACCACGCCCGTATCCCCAAGCTCATACCCCCGGCCCTGCACGACCAGCAGCGCCAGTCCGTCCGAGCGATGGTTGCCGTACGCCACGCCATCCCGACCGCCCACAAGCACAAGATCATCCCCGATGTGCGCTACCTCCGTGTCCCCCGACCGCTCGGTCCGCACTTCAGCCCGGTCCAGCGACCCGTGTCCCGGGCACAACACCACCCCCAGGTTGCGGCGGTTCACCAAGCCGGAGGGCGTGAAACGCAGGTGATACTGCGGGTGCCACTGCGAGTCATCCTTGCCTGCGCGCATCGGCGGGGGGTCCCATCCCTCGCTCAGGGAGAAGAAGGCGTTGTTGTGATACATGAAGTGCCCTTCGAGGGAACTGCCCTCACGCTCCAGCAGGAAGGTCCGTGCCCCCTCGTCGACGGCAAAGCGGTTCCAGGAGTGGATGTTCCACTGCAACGCCGAGTCGATGCCCGAAGCCGCGGCAAACTCGTCGATCATCACGAAGCAGCTCTGCGCCTTCAGGAAGAAGGCGTGCCGCCGGCATCGCTGCGCTCGGTCGCTGTAGCTGGCGTCGGCGTTGCCCCGAAAGTAGATGAGCCGTTGGTCCTCGAAGGCGTTCTCGATCTTCCCCGTGGAATCGTGAGATCGCATGATCTGCGAGGCGTCGGAGAGGGTTGCGCAGTTGTGGGACCTGGTGTGCCACACCCAGTGGGTGTGGTGGTCCGAGCCGTACCCGTCGTAGTAGCCGCTGGGCATGGCCAGCACCTTGCCCCCGGCGTGGAGTATGAAGTCGTTGTTGTTGGCGTGGGAATGGCTGATGGCGCCGAGTGGAGAGGAGCGAAAGATCATCGCTACATCCCGTGCCGGATCGTCCAGGTCCGTGCGGACCGCGGCCCATCCCGCGTACGGGAAGACTTGGAGCATGACATGCGCGGTCCCTTCTGGCGGGTGCGTCAGAGGGATCCGCGCCCGGAGCCGCGGCGGGATCTCACCCACCTGCGTCTTCGCGGCGGGGGCCAGGAACAACTGCGACAGGACGCCCGAGGTCTGCCGCTTCGGCGGCGTGTGCAGGTGCTGCGCCTCGGCGCGAAGAGCCTCCACGTACGGCGCGAATTCGCCGGTCTCCGTCTCTCGTCCAATCAGGTCCACCAGGTCGGCATTCGACCGCCACGAGTTGGCCCAGCGCTCCGTGTGGTCGCCGAATCCCATCCACTCCGCGTACGGCGGCAGGCAGTACCGGCGCCACCGGGCGTGGTTCTTCCAGAACGGTCTCCTGTAGAGATCCACACCGGCACCCCGTTTCAGCGCCGTGGCGAACATCGTCATGATCGTCACGTACGCCAGTCCATAGGAGGGCCCTTCGGCCCAGGCGCCGTCGTCGCCGGCCCAGATCGGCCAGATGCCGCACAGCACCGGCCGCAACCACTCCAGCCATGTCTCCGCTTCGGGAATGTGGTCGTGAAAGACCAGGGCAATGAGGGCCAGGAAGACAATCTCGCGGCCGGCGTGCGAGTCGAAGCGGGTGACCCCGTACGATCCCCGGTTGTGCATGTGATCGAAGGTGATCTGCCCGCGCCGACGGAACTGCGCGAGAACCGCCTCGCGTTCCTCGTCGGTGAACCGGTCCCACACCCAGTCGCACGCGATCGAGCCGTGCCAGATCACCGACATGTGGGCTTCGTCATTGTGGGCGAGGTGGCTGGACCCCTCCGGATCCCAACGGGAGATGGATGCCATGCGCTGGCAGGCGGCGCGGGCGAATCGATCCTCCCCGCCCACGAGGTATGCCAGCGCCAGGGTCTCCGCGCCCTTGACGAAGCGCCGGGAGTTCCACATCACCGGCGACCAGACCTCGAAGAACGCCCGATAGCTCTCCCGGCGGTCCGGGAGAAAGGGCGGCTCCTCGATCTCATGCGGCTCCGCCAGGACCGCCTCGGCCTGCTCCCGCAGCCCCTGCCACGCTGAAGCGCGTTCGCCGAGGGACGCCGCACGGAGAGCCGGCACCTCCTCCGGCCGGACGTAGATCCGCGGATGCTGCGCCGGGAACCGCTTCAGCCACTCCCCTGCCGGCGGCACCTCCACGACCGCCGCCTCCGGTGCGATCTCAAAGGCGAAGACCTCCGACATCGCGCCATCCCCCGCGGACCATCGCCAGAAGTACCTCCCCGGCGCGAAGGCGGTCTCGGGCAGAAACAGGGGATCCTCCAGATGTGGCTGCTCCAGGCAGATGTCCTCGAAGCCCGGGTCCCGGGCCACCTGCAGCCGAAACCCCGACACCGAAACCACGGGAAGCCAGGCGAAGACAGGGGGATTCGTCCCCGGCCTGGCGTCCGCCCTCGGTTGCCGCGGATCCCTGTGCGGGTGCGGATGTCGGTGTTCCTTCATGGCGTCAGGCTACGACAACCTGGGTGCTTCCCCCAAGGGCGGTGCCGGTGGCGCAGGCCGAGCCTCCGGGGCGCGGGGTCAACTCGTCGGCCCCCCGGACCAGCTCCAGGCGAGATGACCACGCCGGCCGAGCACAGGGGCCATGCTCTTCAAGGCGGGAACCGACCTCCCTCCTGGCGGTCGCAGCGCCTTCCGACGTGTCCCATAGAGAAGAGGGTTGCGAAAGATCCTTGGCCGTTCTACTCTGCAAGTCGGGGGTGGGGATGCCCGCCAATCCATTCCACAGGCCGCCGATGTTGTGCGGCAGGACGCGTTGATCGGGGTTTTTTCCTGAATCGGCCTAGGCAACTTCGACAGCAGATTGTCGACGGTCGCTCGGATGCGAATATCCGCTTCGACGACTTGCGCTCGCTCCTCCGTAGGCTGGGGTTCTCCGAGCGGGTGCGAGGAAGCCATCACATATTCCGGATGGAAGGAATCGCTGAAAGGCTGAATCTGCAACGTGATGGCAGCCACGCGAAACCCTATCAGGTGCGACAGGTCCGCCGAGTGATACTGAGATACACACTGGAGGAACCGGACTGATGTACAAATACGAGATCATTCTCTACTGGAGCGACGCCGACAGCGCTTTCGTGGCTGAAGTGCCGGAGCTATCCGGATGCATGGCCCACGGCGACACGCAAGAAGCTGCTCTCAGGCATGTCAATGAAGCCATAGGTCTTTGGATCGATACCGCAAGGGAGTTCGGCGACCCAATTCCGGAACCCAAGGGCGAACGTCTGATGCTGGCATAGCCCGGCAAACGCCAGCCCAGCAGCCCGGCGCCACCGTACCAAGGGGCGCCGGAGTCACCCCCCGCTCAGAACCCCTGCCAAGCGCCACCCGCCAGAAAAGAGTCTGTGGGTGAGGTTCCACTCAGAGCGGTGACGGCGGCGCAGGCCGGGCCGAGCGGCGCATTACGCAGGGCCGCGACAACAAGCACCGCATCCAGGAGGCCCAGAGACCCGAGCGCAGGCGAGGGGCTCGCCAGCCCCACGAATCCACCCCAGGCGATAGCCCCACCAACCAGGCCCGGCGTACGCGCCGCCGAGGCACGGCCGGAGCCGCCGGCACCGCCCCCTGCCAGACCCCCCCTTCCGCCCCTATCTTGAACCCAATCCAATCCAACGGGAGAAACAACCATGACCGAACACGCCAACACATCGCGCTCCCTCAGCCCGGAGACGGAGCAGATGTCCCACGACGAGAAGTACCTCTTCGACCTGCTGGGGTTCGTGATCGTGCGGGACGTGCTCAGCGACGAGCACCTGAAGCTGGCCAACGAGGCGATCGACTCCATGGAGCTCACCCCGAGCCCGGAGTACTTCGGCGAGTCGGTGGCCCTGAGGGGCGAGAACAGCTCGACCCGCCTCGGCAACAGCGAGAACCTGATGGAGCTCCCCCACCCCTGGTGCGAGCCCTTCCGGGAGATGCTGGCCCATCCGAAGACCACGCCCCATCTCAACACCATCCTCAGCGAAGGCTGGCGCCTCGACCACGGCCCCGGCCTGATCGCCATGGACAAGGGATGCTCCGGCGGCATGCTGCACGGCAACTTCGACAACGCCCCCTACTTCTACCGCGAGGGGAAGATCTTCACGGGGCTTTGCGTCATCGAGTACCTCCTCGCCGACGAAGGCCCCGGCGACGGCGGCATCAGCGTCATCGCCGGCAGCCACAAGGCCAACCTCGCCTGCCCGGCGAAGATGCTCCGATGGGAGCAGTACCAGGATTACGTGACCGAGATCAACGCCCGGGCCGGCGACGCCGTCATCTTCAGCGAGGCCTGCACCCACGGAACCCTCCCGTGGAACGCCGACCACCAGCGCCGCGCTATCCTCTACAAGTACAACACCGGCCACATGGCCTGGGGCGGAGGCGGACTCCGCGGGAGCCGTCCCTCCTACTGGGAGGAGCTCACCCCTCCGCAGCAGGCGGCCCTGCTCCTGCCCTCCCACCACTCCCGCCGGCCCAAGCCGAGCAACGGATATGCCGGGTTGGCCGAGGTGGGGGATTCGGTCTGAGCGCAGGTCAGCGCCAACTGGGATCTATGCCGTCAACTGAAGTCGCGGCAACCGATCCCACCGCTGGAGTAGTCCCGCCTCCCAGGCCTGCCACGCCATGGCGGGTCCAGGATGTCAAGGCGCTTCCCGGACTTCGGTTGCAGGTCTGCTTTGCGGACGACACATCAGGACAGAGCCCCGCCGTCCGCGGCACCCCCTTCGAGCCGCTAACGGATGGGAGCCTGTTCCGCCAAGTCCGCGTAGACCTCGGCGCCGTCACCTGGCCCACGGGCGCTGATCTCGCTCCCGACGCCATGTACGACGCCATCCGCGCCTCAGGAGAGTGGACCCTCGAGTAGTCCGGAATCCGCACCAACAGCACCCCACAGGCCGGCGCTCCACCGAATCGAGTGGCGCCGGAGTCACCCCCGGCCCGGAACCACCCCCAGGCGCCACCCGGCCCAGAAAGAGTGTGGGTGGGTGGTCCCCCCATGGGCGGTGACGGCGGCGCAGGCCGAGCCGAGCGGCGCATTACGCCGGGCCGGGGTCAACAACCACCCTCATCCAGGAGGCCCAGAGACCCGAGCCCAGCGAGGGGCTCGCCATCCCCACGACCCCCCCCAGTCGATAGCCCCACCACGCAGGCCCGGCGTACGCGCCGCCGAGGCCCGGCCGGAGCCGCCGGCACCGCCCCCGCCAGAACCACCCCCCTCACCTCTCGGCGACCAACTTCACAGGCTTCCAGATCCCACCACCCCAGGGCCCAAAGTCGACGACACGAACCGCGATCGTGTGGTCCCGCCCCTCCACGAGCAGCCCCGTGACGTCGATGAGAAACCGCTTCTTCCACGGATCGCCGACCGCGTGCGCCCAGCCATCCATGTTGTGCTGCCCCGCCAGGCGGCCGTTGACGTAGACCTCGGCTCCGTGCGCGACGGCGCCGAAGGCCAGGTAGATCTTCCTGCCCGCGGGCAGGGCCGGCGCGCGCAGTCTCTGGCGGTACCAGCCATAGCCGTCGTAGGCGCGGTAACCGTGCTCATCCCACGGCAGGCCCGAGTCGATCAGGAACCAGCCGCTGTCGTCGAACCCGGGTGCGGACCATCCCTTCTCCAGCCCGAGGTTGCGGCCGTCGGCCCGGAACCGCCATCGGCTGGACAGCTCCATCAGCGGCTCGTGATCCGACCACAGGTCGCCGAAGGTGGCCTCGTCGTCATGGGGTACGAAGGCGAGTGGCCGTGGCGCTGGCGTCGCGCCGTCCGGCAGGGAAGCGATGTCGGTGCGTCGGAGGTCGGTCCTTGCGCTTGACGGCTCAAAGGCGATATGGGGGTCGGGGTTTCGCAAGGCCGGCGGGTCGGGATGCGGTTGGCGGGCGGCGAGCAGGGCGTCCCGATAGCCTCGGGGGATGAACGTCCCGTGGGCTCCCTTGTCCCACCAGTCACATCGATCGTTGTAGACCCACACGTACTCGTCGGTGTGCCGGAGGGCCTGGTGAAGGGCATACTCGAACTCCTCCGGGGTGTAGTAGTTGCGGCCGGTGTTCTCCGAGGAGAAGTCGAAGGGCATCTGCGGGCCGAGGCTCAGCGCAAAGGCCACCCGGAAGTGCTTGTCGAACTGCTCTCCCGGAACGCGGCTGAGACTGCGGAGAGTCTGCTCGGCGAAGCGGCGGGCGGCGGCGAAGGAGACGGGCGAGCGGTAGTCGAGGCCCATCAGGCCGGTGATGCGTGCCTTGCCCGTGCACTCGGAGAGCAGGCCGTCGACGAAGGCCCGAAGCAGCGCGAAATGGGCGCCGTCGTCCGTGGCTCCGCGGGACTCGGCGGGGCCGTTGATGAAGACGATGTGAAGGTCGGGATGCACCTCGTTGATGGCGCGCATGACCTGGGCGCCGCGCTCGTAGGCCTGGTCGGCGTACTCCCGGGCGGTTCTTGTCTTCTCGTACTTCAGACCCGTGTAAGTCCACAGGTTCGTGCCGTACCAGGCCGAGTCGGAGAACAGGATGCCGGCCAGGTCCGTCCTCTTGCAGAAATCGGCGGCAACCCTCCAGTTGTGCACGACCGCGTCGAACTCCGGGTCGAACCAGTCGGGTGGCACGAGGCTCCTCCGGCCCGTGGTGAGGTAGGTCAGGAGGAAGTTGTCCTTGAACCGCCGCGCCCCGGCTTGAGCGGCCTGCAGGTCGGCGATACCGATGGCCAGATCCTCGATGCGGAGCCGCTCCGTGCGAAAGAGCCGTCCCACGGCCTCGGACTTGGTGCCGTCCTCGCGGTACAGCGCCGGGTAGAGGGTCACCCCGTCGAAGGCGGCCATCTCTTCCATCCATCCCACGTCCTGCCGCAATCCACGAGGATGCCGGCGCCCGCTGCCGAACATGATGATCTTCTTCGACTCGCTGATCGGACCGCTCTCGACAACGGTGGCGGGTCCGGTCTCCCGGGGTGCGGCATAGGCGGCCAGCTTGCGGCCCTTCGGCAGCGGGGGGATCCTCCCGCGGACCCTCTCGAGGGCATCCCTGTAGGCCTGTGCGATGTATATGCTGTCTTCCTCCCGGTCCCACCACTTGCACCTGCCGTCCGTGTACACCCAGACGTACTCGTCGGTGTGCCGGAGCGCCTGGTAGAGGGAATACTCGAACTCCTCGGGCGTGTAGTAGTAGCCTTCCGCCTCTCCCCTCAGCAGGCCGTCGAGGTTCTCGTAGTCGCCGTCAAAGCCGTACTGCCTGTAGCCCCCGATGTAGAAGGGGAAGGCGACCCTGAAATGCCTCTCGAACTGCGCCGGTACGCGGCTGATGTCACGCATCTCCTCTTTCATGAGGCGGCGCGCCCCGGCGTAGTCCGACGCCGAGCGAAATCCGTAGGCCCTCTCGTAACCGTCGATGATTTGCGCCCGGCCCGTGGACTCCGAGAGCAGGCCATCGAAGAAGGCTCGCATCAGTCCATACGTGGCGTCGGGGTCACCGAGTCGATCGCCATGCCCCTCGCCGGGACCGTGGAGGGAGAGGATCTTGATGTCGGGGAAGACCTCGTTCACGGCGCGCATGATCTGGGCCCCGCGCAGGAAGGCCTGGTCCGCGTATTCCTTCGCGCTCTTCGTGTCGTGGTACTTGAGCCCGATGCCCCGGTACGTCCACAGATCGGCGCCGTAGTAGACCTCGTCGTCGAACATGATCCCCATCAGACCACTGCGTTTGCAGAAGTCGGCGGCGACCTTCCAGTTGTGCACGACCGCGTCGAATTCCGGGTCGAACCAGTCGGGCGGATCGATGGCGGCGACGCCGGTGGTCAGGTAGGCCAGCAGGAAGTTGTGCTTGAACCGCGTCGCCTTGGCGCGCACGGCCTGCAGGTCGGCAATCGCCTGGCCGAAGTCCTCGATGTCGTGCCGCTCCGTCCGAAAGAGCCGGCCGATGACCTCCTTGCGGTCGCCGTGGAGGGCCAGCGGGGGATAGACCGCGATACCGTCAAAGGCCCCCAGCTTCTCCATCCGTTCGAGATCCCGCAGCAGCGTGTCCGGACGCCGATGGCCCCCTCCCATGAGGATGATCTTCTTCGACGGATCGACTGACGGGTCCTCGGCCTGCCCAGGGGTGTTCCCAGGACCTGCCATGGCCCACAACAACGCCATCGCCACCAGTTTCGTCTTCATGGTCGATCTCCGTTTCGCGGGGCTGTCAGTCGAAGAAACCGGCATCCTCTTCGGACAGATGCCGCTTCGCCTCCTCGACGACGAACTCCACCCCCAGCCCCGGGGAATCCCACACTTCGATGTGTCCGTCGGCGACGATCGGGTCGGGCAGCCCGGAGACCATGTCGAGCCAGGACTCCTCGTAGCGGCCCGGCATCTCGAAAGCGAGGTAGTTCTGCGGCAGGGCGGCGGCGAGATGGACGTGGGCCGCCAGTCCGAAGAGCCCGTCGATCACTCCGTGGGGGGCCATCAGGATACCGTGGAGGTCGGCGTACTCTGCGATCCACTTCGTCTCCGCGATCCCGCCCACGTCGGCCGGGTCGGGGCCGACGACGTTCACCGCCTGCTTCTCGAAGAGCTCCTTGAAATGCTGCCGCAGGTAGATCTGCTCCCCCGTGTGGATCGGCGTCGAGGTGCTGCGCGTCACCTCCCGGTAGAGGTCGGCGAGCACATAGGGGACGTAGTCGCCGGTGATCATGTCCTCGAGCCACATCAGGTTGAGCGGCTCCACGGCCCGGGCCAGCCGTATCGAGTCGGGGACCGTCATTCCCGGACCACAGTCGAGGGCGAGACCGACCTCGTCTCCCAACTCCTCCTTCATCGCCTCGGCGCAGGCGATCACGTGCTTCAGGCCCCGCTCCGTCAGCGGCCCCCGGTTGGCGTGCCAGCGGCCGCCCGAACTCTCCCCGTAGAAGAAGCCGGGCACGTGCGCGGGCATGCCGCTGTGGAAGGAGACGCCCATCTTGAGCATGGTGAACCCCTGCGGCAGCTCCCGAGCGGCGCGGACGGCGGCGGCGTACTCCTCGGGCCGGGAGGTCTTTACAGGAACCGGGGAGCCGGTCAGATAGACCCGCACCCGGTCGCGGATCTTGCCGCCGAGCAGCTTGTACACCGGAACCCCCGCGGCCTTGCCGGCGATGTCCCAGAGCGCCATCTCGATGGCGCTGACGGCGCTGCCCCACGGTTTGAATCCCCCGAGCCGCCGGATGCCGAGCATGACCCGCTCGACATCGGTCGGGTCCATGCCAAGAACGAGGTCGCGGTAGAACAGGACGTGGGGCTTGAGGTAAGGCTTGGAGGACTCCACCTGCCCCGTGCCGACGATCCCCTCGTCCGTGAGGATGCGGACGATGGGATGGCGGCCGATGACGGCGCACTTCAGGTCGATGATCTTCATGACGGTCTTGCCCCCTCTACATGTAGGCGTGGTCCATCGGCTGCACGGCGGTGGTGTCCTGAAGCTCGGTCAGGCCGAGGGCCTGCCGTAGACCCCCGGGCACTCGGCCCAGACCCGCGGCCGCATCTCGATGTGGATGCCCGCCACTCACTGTGGGCGATTGTATGCCCGGCAGTCGCGCAGCACAATCCGAGGGGCACCCGGGCAATGCGCGGCGAGGCTGCCTTGTGGCCACCAGATCGAGTGGCGTGGAGTCACCCCTGCCCGGAACCCCCACTTGGCGCCACACTGCCCAGAGACGCAAGCGCAGCGTGGGGCTGGCCAGTCCCACAGATCACCCCGTCGATAGCTTCACCACCCAGGCCCTGCGTTGCGCCGCCGAGGCGCGGCCGGAGCCGCCGGCAGCGCCCCTGCCAGACGAGGCGTGAGCCTTAGCTGTGAAGCAGCCCGGTGTACCTTCTGCATTGGAGCTTACGTCGAACGCCAAGCAAGTGGTTCCAGGAGAACGACTTGGCTCAGAGGGGAACTATGTTCCGAAGGCTTGATCTCCAGACCCTCAAGGGTGTGCCGTCGATCACTGCTCCATGGAGCAATAGGTAGCCAAGCGGCTGTCGCCACAGGTCGCTCCTGGAGAACGACTTGGCGCAGAGGAGGAACTACGTTCCGAGGTTGTCGCCAGGACGACGTTCCCGCCTAGACGTAAGCACCGGCCGCGAGCTGGACGCTCGCAGCCGGCGACCGAGATCTGTCGTCCTAAGAGGCCAAGGCACTGGCACATCACCGGCGTCCGGGACTATGTCCCCGTTGTTGATGCCACCTCCTTCCCAGGCCACCACTCACGAAACATGGTGACCTCCTCGGACCTCTTGGGATGGCATCCTTGATGAACCAATGCACCGTTGTGGATCAAAGTCTGGCCGCCCTCTGAGTGAGGGGCAACATGATGTACTTCGCACTCGTTCCAATCCACCCTGTGTCCCTTGGCGTTCATCCGGCACCACTGGCACATCTCATCGTCTCGGAAGAAGATCGTCGCCCGCTCCAATTCGCTGAATCCTCTGACACTATCCCGCTTTACCGGAGCCAACAGAGACAGCATCTCCTCGACGAAGAAGCTGTGCCGCCGCTTGATAGTATGGGCGGCATCAGTCCGAGTCTGCGTCATTTGTCCATAGCGGTAGTAGTACTCCTCGAAGTCAGATTCGCTCTGGTTCCGAACCGACTCGGCACCTTCTTTCCTGCGCGCCTCAAAGGCATGTAACTTACTGGCCAGGGACGTTTCCCATCCCGAGACGTACTCGTCCAACAGTGAGTCTACGAGAAGCGCTAGATGGATGATGTAGTGACCGACAATGCGGGGCCTGCCTTGGAGGGCGGCATGCA
>JAJDTN010000118.1 GCA_022827165.1 Candidatus Latescibacterota bacterium | reverse complement strand
ATCCATGGCCCTGACCCAGGAACAGAAGACCCGCTTCTTCGAGGACGGCTACATCGCCGTCAGAGGGCTTCTCACCGCGCATGAGCTCGAGACGCTGCACAACCACTACGCCGACCTCGCACTCGGCCGCGTCCCCGGCTTTCCGGAAGGCAACATCTCTCACCACACTCCCGGAGCCGCTCAAGCGGCCGAGCCGTCCACACCTCACGGGAGTCGACATGACCGACGGGGCACCCAGGTCTATCCAAGAGGGGAAGTGACCGGCGCCGAGAGACGCACACCGGTTGAGGACCCGTTGGATACGATACGCCATCTCAACCTGCCTTCGTACCACGATTCGGCTTTTGAAGCGTTTGTCCGGAGTCCCAAGATTGTCGACATCATCGAGTCCCTGATGGGGCCCGATATCAAGCTCTACTACGACCAGGTCTTTGCGAAGCCGCCTTACGCGGCAGCGAATCGCTATCATCAGGATTCCGTTTTCTGGGCATTCTTCGCGAGCAACTTCCAGGTCACATGCCAGATTCTGCTCGACGATGCGACTGCCGAGAACGGTTGTGTGCGGTTCATCCCGGGCAGCCACAACTTCGGCCTCGTCAACTGGGATCACCTCCCCTACATGCTGACTGAGGATGTGCTCGCGCAGGAGGTCGCTGTTCCACTGAAGGCGGGGGATGCGACCTTTCACCATAGCCTGGCGCTCCATTGCAGCGGCCCGAATACCACGCCGTACCGGCGGCGAGGCTGGTCGATTCACTACGTCTCCTCGGACACGCGTTACATCGGCACACCCGAAGAGACCGAGCGCCTGAAACAGCGCGGTTGCCTTGTCGGACCGGAGCCTGTCAACGGTTGGCCCCTGATCCGGGGACGGGAGTTCCCGGGGTGTGTATAGCCGGCCCAGGGCCGCGACCGCATCGTGCCGGCCAGGCCGGTTGCCGAGCCGCTCGCCGGCCGGCGGGTCCCGCGGGCGGCTTGCTCGTGGGCGGTCGTGGACCTGCATGCTTAGATTGATGTCGATGCGCAACGGATCGACATACGGCTGGAGCGGCGGCATCATGGCCTTCGCCGCCCTCGTGCTCGCCCTGTCCCTGTTGCTGCCCCTGCTGCACCACCTCGACGACTGCGGGCCGCTGGAGGCCGAGGAGTGCCCCATATCGGCGGTCGTCTCCGCCCTCTCCCTCGCCGTCCCGGTCGTGCCCGGCCTGGTGCTGCTGACGCCGGCCCGCCGCGCCCCACCGCTCCCGCGCCCCAAGGCCGTCCAGCCCTGCGCAGTCCCCCTGACCAGCCGGAGCAGCCGCGCACCACCCCCTTCCTGAGCATCCGCACCTGATCGACTGATGTCCCTGCACGGCGGTACTCCGCCCGGTGTGGATGCGTTCTCCTGCTGTACCTCGGGAGCATACCGGCCAGGGGCCGGTATGCCCTCCCTCAACTCAACGGAGAACACGGGAATGCCCAGGAAACTCACCACCCTCAGTACCACTCTCCTCTTCCTCCTCCTGGGTCTGGCCGCAGTTCCGGCCCGCGGCCAGACCGGCGCCCTGGCCGGTCACGTGGTCGACAACGAGAGCGGCCAGGCCGTGGGCTGGACCACCGTGGTCATCGAGGGCCTCGACCGGGCCCGGACCAGCGACGCCGGAGGCTACTTCTTCTTCGCCAACGTGCCCCCCGGCGTCCACGTCCTGCGCAGCCTGCGCGTCGGCTACCACGAGGCCCGCTTCGAGGTCGAGGTGACCCCCGGGGACACGACCCGCGTCGATCTCCGGATCGGCCACGAGACGATCGCCGTGAGGGCCGTCGTCGTCGAGGGCGAACGGGTCCACCTCTCCCCGCTGCAGGAGCCGGAGGTGGTCTTCAGCAGCAGCAAGCTGCGCCAGAACCTGAGCCGCACCATCGCCGAGACGATCGACTACGAGCCGGGCATCGCCCATCGCTCCATGGGGCCGGCGCCGGCGCGGCCGGTGCTGCGCGGGCTGGGCGGCGACCGGCTGCTGGTGCTCGAGGACGGGGAGCGCACCGGCGATCTGTCGGCCACCTCCTCGGACCACGCCGTGGCCATCGAGCCCATGACCACCGAGCGCATCGAGGTCGTGCGCGGACCCCGGACCCTGCTCCATGGGTCCAACGCCCTGGGCGGGGTGGTCAACGTGGTGCGAGGATACGTGCCCTCCGAGCTGCCCGATGGCCTGAGGGGCTCCTTCACCTGGCAGGGGGAGAGCGTCAACCGGGGCCTGGCCGGCGGCCTCGCCCTGGAGCACGCCCTCGGGCCCCTGGCGGTGCGGGCCGACGGCAGTCTGCGCGACGTCGACGCCATCGGCACCCCGCACGGGGAGCTGCCCAACACCGAGATCCGCACGGGCAACGCCTCCGTTGGCGCCGGGCTGGTGCGGCTCTGGGGGCACGCGGGCGTCTCCGGCAGCCTCTACGACTCCGACTACGGCATCCCCCCCGACCCGGAGGGCGGCCACCCGCACGGCGTCTCCATCGAGATGCTGCGCCAGCACCTCGAAGCCCGCGGCGAGATCCTCACCGGCCTGGACTGGCTCCGGCGCCTGGAGCTGCACCACGCCTTCTCTCGCTACCAGCACGGGGAGTTCGAGGCGGACGGCTTCCTCGGCCTGGAGTTCGGCGTCCTCTCCCATCACCTCTCCGCCCTGGCCCACCTCGAGCCCATGGGGCCCGTCACCGACGGCGCCGCCGGCGTGTGGTACGAGTACCGGAACTACGCGGCGGCCGGGCTCAACTTCACCCCCGCTTCCGAGGAGTACGCCGGGGCCCTCTACACCTACCAGGAGACGGAGGCCGGGCCCTGGTCCGCCAACGCCGCCCTGCGCTTCGACATCCGCCGCGTCGAGCCCCGGGAAGACCGCGTCTCCCGGACCGTGGGCCGCATCGAGAGCCGCGACTTCGCCGGCTTCTCCGCCGGCCTGTCCAGCCACTACCGGGCCACCTCGAGCCTGACCCTGGGCTCGACCCTGATGCGCACCTTCCGGGCCCCCGGCATCGAGGAGTTGTTCTCGGAGGGGCCCCACCTGGCCGCCTATTCGTACGAGGTGGGCAACGCGTCCCTGGACAGCGAGCGCGGCCAGGGGCTGGAGGTCTTCGCCGAGTACCGGCGCCGGGACGGCCAGATCCACCTGGCTCTCTTCCGAAACACCATCGACGGCTACATCTTCCCCAAGAACACGGGCGAGCGCAGCCTGCGTCGGGCCGATCTCTTCCTCTACAAGATGGTGGGGGAGTCCGTCCTCATGCACGGCGTCGAGGCGGCCTTCGACTGGTACCTGGCACGCCACTGGAAGGCGGCCGGAACCCTCAGCTACGTGCACGGCCGCCTCACCGACCTCGACGACGAGCCCCTGCCGCGCCTGCCCCCCCTGCAGGGACGGGTCACCCTCAGCTGGGAGCCGTCCGAGGCCCTGAAGGCGGCGGCCGCCCTGCGCCTGGCCGCCGACCAGGACCGGCCCGGGGAGTTCGAGGGGCGCACCGATGGCTACGCGGTCCTGGACCTGTCGGGCGAGCACCACGTACACTGGGGAGGGCGCCTGCACACCCTCACCCTGACCCTGGAGAACGCTACCGACGCGGTCTACCGCAACCACCTCAACCGCGTCAAGGAGATCCTGCCCGAACCAGGGAGGAACCTCCGCCTGCTGCACAAGGTGTTCCTCTGAAGGACCGGCGGTCGCCTTCGCCCCGAAGGGTGGCCGCCGGCCTGCATTTGAGGATCGGCCCCCGAACGTCCCCCTTGAAGGCACCAAGGAGCGATGATCTCATGCGCAAGGTGGTCTGTATGTCGATTCTGGCGGCCCTGGTGGTCGCCCGCCCCCTGACCGCCCGGGCGGAGGCCAGCCTGAGTGGCGAGATAAACGACGGGGATACCGGCCAGCCGCTGATCGGAGCCACCATCCGTCTCGTGGGTACCTTGCTGGGGGCCTCCACGGACATGAACGGTCAGTTCCTGTTGCCCATAGTGCCTCCGGGTGCCTACCAGGTGGAAGTCAGTCAGATCGGTTATTCCACCTTCACCGACACCGTGCGGGTAGCCCCTGAAGAGAAGGCCCGCCTGGTCGTCGCCCTGACCCCCAGCCCCTTCCACATGGGCGAAATGCTGATTCACGGCGAACGGGCCTTCTCGGCGGCCTCCTCGCGGGCCGTGCGTCAGTTCGATCTGCACATCCGCCCCAATCGCACGGCCCATCAGATGCTGCAACTGATGCCGGGCCTCATCATTGCCCAGCACGCCGGCGGCGGCAAAGCCGAACAGATCTTCCTGCGCGGCTTCGACGCCGACCACGGCACCGATGTGGCCATCTCGGTGGATGGGGTACCCGTGAACATGGTCTCCCACGGCCATGGGCAAGGCTACGCCGACATGCACTTCCTCATACCCGAAGTAGTCGAGAGCCTGGACGTCAAGAAAGGGCCGTACTTCGCCGAATTCGGCAATCTCGCCACGGCCGGGGCCATCGCCTACTCCACCCTCGACCGTCTCGACAACAATGCCATTCACCTCGAAGGGGGTGGTTTCAACACGGCCCGGTACACCATGCTCTACCAGATCCCGCTGGCCGGTCCCGAACAGAGTGCCTACTTCGCCGGCAAGTACTACCGCACCGACGGCCCGGTCAGGCAGCCCCAGGGCCTGGAGCGACTCAATGTCTTCGGCAAGTACCACACTCGTCTCTCCGACCGATCCGCCTTCACCCTGACCACCAGCGGGTTCAGTTCGGCCTGGGACGCCTCCGGGCAGATCCCCCAACGGGCCATCGAGCAGGGCCTCATCGACCGCTGGGGGGCGATTGACGATCTGGAGGGTGGCACCACCGGCCGCCAGGATGTGCAGGTCAACTTCCACGCCCAGGGAACGGACGCCAACGTCTTCGACCTGCAGGCATACCTGGCCAACTACCAGTTCAAACTGTTCTCCAATTTCACCTTCTTCCTCGAGGATCCCGACCGCGGCGACACCATAGAGCAGACCGACCTCCGCCGGGTCGCTGGAATCAACAGTGCCTATACCTTCCATCACTACTGGGGCCCACACCTGGCCCAGACCACGATGGGGGGCGGCCTGCGTGCCGACAATGCAACCGTGGCTTTGTGGAGAAGCCCCGACCGCCAACGCCTCGAGCCTCTGGTCGAGGCCGACGTGGTGGAGCGCAACCTGTTCTTGTGGGCCCGGGAGGAGATCGCCCTCACCCCGCGCCTGCAACTGGTGCTGGGGCTGCGCGGCGACTATTTCACCTTCAATGTCGACGACCGTCTCGAAGGGCACTCCACCGACTTGCCCCACGCTTCGGGCTATGCCCAAGCCTCCATACTCAGCCCGAAGGCGTCCCTGGTGTACAGCCCGATCCCGGCCTTGGACCTCTTTGCCAATTCCGGCACCGGCTTTCACTCCAACGACGCCCGCAACAACGTCATCGACGCCCGGGCCTCGCAGATTCGTCGGACCATGCGGCGCCATGGGCGCAGCGAGGCCGATGTTGCCGCCGAGTTGGCAGCGCGGAACATCGATCCGGGACACCTCGAGGAAGGGACCCTGCCCCGGGCTGTGGGGGCTGAGACCGGTCTGCGGACCCGCTTGTTCGACCGGTTGAGTCTGGGGGCGGCTCTGTGGTGGATGGACCTGGAGAGCGAATTCGTCTTTGTCGGCGACGCCGGCACCACCGAAGCCAGCGGGAGGACTCGGCGGACGGGGCTGGATGTAGAAGCCCGCCTCCAACTGTACTCCTGGCTGTGGGTCGATACCGACCTCAATCTCTCTCGAGGTGAGGCGTTGGACGAACCCGAAGGTGACGACAGGATTCCGCTGGCCCCCAACAGGACCTCTACTGGCGGCTTGACCTGGCGTCACCCCAATGGCCTGGAAGGCAGCTTGCGCTACCGCCATATCGGCGACCGGCCCGCCAACGAGGATGGCAGTGTCACGGCCGAGGGTTATACTGTCGTCGATCTCAGCGGTGCCTTTCAACGGGGGGCCTGGCGGTTCAACCTGGCCGTGGAGAACGTGCTTGACACGATGTGGAACGAGGCCCAATTCGACACCGAGTCGCGCCTGCGGGACGAAGAGGAACCTGTTTCGGAGATCCACTTCACCCCGGGGAATCCTCTCAATGTGCGGCTGGGGGTGAGCCTGCTGTTTTGACGGGACTACTGGCGAGCATGGGAGTGGCCGTGGCGTTGTCGGGCTGTTCGACTGACGAGGATCCCTATCTCTGGCTGGAGGATGTCGGCGGCGACGAGGCGCTGGCGTGGGTCGCGGAACGAAACGATGCGACCCGGGCCGCCTTTGCCGAAGACGCGGCTTTCGACTCGCTGCAGCGGCGTCTGTTGGGGATCTTCGATGCCGATGATCGCATCCCCTACGTCTACAAGGCCGGCGACTGGTACTACAACCTCTGGAAGGATGAGGCCAACCCCCGCGGCCTGTGGCGGCGCACGACCCTCGAGGAGTACAGGAAGCCGGACCCCGCCTGGGAGGTCGTCCTCGACATCGATGCCCTGGGGCGCGACGAGGGTGAGAACTGGGTCTACGCGGGGGCTCCCATCCTGGTCCCGACCCACGACCGCTGCCTGCTGCGCCTGTCCCGGGGCGGCGCCGACGCCTTCGTCGTCCGGGAGTTCGACCTCGTGGCCAGGGCCTTCGTGGACGACGGCTTCTCGCTCCCCGAGTCCAAGGGATCCGTCGCCTGGGCCGGCCCCGACGAGATCTTCGTGGCCACGGACTTCGGCGCCGGCACGATGACCGACTCCGGCTACCCCCGGATCGTCAAGCTGTGGCGACGCGGTCAGCCCCTCGAAAAAGCCGCCACCGTCTTTGAAGGCGAACCGTCGGATGTCTCGGTAGGCGCCTACGCCGAACTGTCCCCGGGTTTCGAGATGCAGTTCGTGTACCGGGGACGCGACTTCTACAACAGCGATCACTTCATTCGCCGCGGCGAGCAACTCGTACCGCTCGAGATCCCTTCCGACGCGGGGTACGCGGTGCACCGCGGCCGGCTCTACGTGACGACGCGCAGCGACTGGGCCACCGAAGCGTCCACCTTTGCCACCGGGAGCCTGATCGCCCTCGAGCTGGATCGCTTCCTCGCCGGGGGACGCGGCTTCGCCGTCCTCTTCGAGCCGGGCGAAGGTACCGCGCTCTCAGGCTACTCCCTGACCCGCCACCACGTTCTCATCAACATCCTGGACAACGTGCGCAACCGCATCGAAGTCGCCACACCCGGCCCCGAAGGCTGGACCACCACCCCGCTTCCGGGCGTCGACGCCGCCGGGTTCCAGACCCTCGACGCCGACGCCGTGGACCCCGACGGGGACGACCGTTTCTTCCTCACCACCACCGACTACCTGACCCCGTCCACCCTGGCCCTCGCGTCGGTGGGTGAGGACCCCGTCGTGCTGAAGCGCGCACCGGGCAAGTTCGACGCGGCCGGCCTGTCCGTGACGCAGCATTGGACCGAGTCCACCGACGGCACGCGGATTCCCTACTTCCAGGTCTCGCGAGACGACACGGGCGAACCGCGCCCGACACTGCTCTACGGCTACGGCGGCTTCCGGATTCCCCTGGTTCCCGGGTATTCGGCGGGGACTGGCGCGGCGTGGCTGGAGCGCGGCGGAGTCTACGTCGTGGCGAACATCCGGGGCGGCGGCGAGTTCGGACCCGAGTGGCACCAGGCCGCCCTCAAGGCGGATCGCCCGCGGGCCTACGAGGACTTCATCGCCGTCGCCGAGGACCTGATCCGCCGGGGCGTCACCACCCCGGAGCTACTCGGCGCCATGGGCGGCAGCAACGGCGGGCTCCTGGTGGGCAATGTGCTCACCATGCGTCCCGACCTGTTCGGCGCCATCGTCGCGCAGGTACCGTTGTTCGACATGCGCCGCTACCACGAACTGCTGGCCGGGGCGAGCTGGATGGCGGAGTACGGCGATCCCGACGACCCCGGCGAGTGGGCCTTCATCGAAGGGTTCTCGCCCTACCACAACCTCTCCAGGGACGTGGACTACCCCGGGCTCCTCGTCACCACGTCCACCCGGGACGATCGCGTTCACCCGGGACACGCCCGGAAGATGGTTGCGAAGATGCGGGACATGGGCCACCACGTCCTCTACTACGAGAACGTGGAAGGCGGACACGCGGGCGCGGCGGACAACGCCCAGCGGGCCTACATGTGGACGCTGGCCTTTCGGTTTCTATGGGGAGCGCTCGCCCCCGATCGGTGACGGCGCCCCGAACCCGGGCCGTTTGCCGATACTGGGATCAAAGGAGGTCGTCTACCGTCACCTGCAACGCCTTGGCGAGAGCGGCCAATGTCCTGGCCGAGCCGGTGCGTTTGCCGGTTTCGATCTGGGAGAGATATACCGTGTTGATGTCGGCGGCGGCGGCCAGTGCCTTCTGGGTCATACCCCGGTAGTTGCGATACACACTGATTGGGTTCTTTCCGGCCAGGAGTTGATCGACCACCTCGATGGGAAAGGACTCGCCGTTGTCCGCGATGGCGCGGTCGTAATGTTCTTCATCGCTCAATATCGCCTCCGCGTCCTCGCTTGTGAGACGCTCGTAGTCGCGCCAGGGGATCACGACAAAGGCGGGCTGCCCGGTGTCGTCAAGAATTACCTGTGGCTTGTTCATGGGGTGCTCCTATCGCTTGTAGGCTTGCCCGCGCGGGGCGATCCGCAGCACGTCAATGACCCGAGCCTCATCGTCTCGCGTGAAGATGACCCGCCAGTCATGAGCGCTCCGGCCCCGCCCGAACCACCGTAAGTCCGAGGGCTGGCGCCGTCACCCGCAGCTTCCCGCCGTCCCCCCGGACCGCCCTCCCCCGGACGGGCGCGACCACCTCCGGCGCCTGCCACGAGTTGTGAGCCTTCGGGTCGTCCCCACTCAGCACCTCCACTTCGACGGCGGTCCCGGCCGCCCGCCCGCCGAAGTCGATCTCCACCTCCAGGTCCTGTGAAGTCCCCCGGTTCACCAGGAAGAGGCTGACGGCGCCGGTCTCCTCGTCGTGGCTGGCCGAGACGTCCAGGACCGGGACCTCGCCGCGAGATCCCGCCGTGTACGTGGGTCCGTCGACGACGGGCGCCAGCGAGACCCCCCTCGCCTGGCGGGAGAACATCCGCAGCGGGTGGTAGATGCTCTGGATGAGGATGCCGTCCGGCGACGTCAGGACCGGCGCGATGACGTTGACGATCTGGGCCAGGCAGGCGATGCGGACAACGTCGGCGTGGCGCAGGAAGCTGTTGAGGTACTGGGCGCAGACCAAGGCGTCCTCGAGGTTGTAGACCTCCTCCAGCAGGGCGGGCCCCTCGGTCCAGCGGCCGTCGGTCTCGTGGTTCTTGTACCACACGTTCCACTCGTCGAAGGCGACGTACACCCGCCTGTCGCTCCTCTTGAGGCCGCGCACGTAGGCGAGCAGCCCCGCGTAGTCGTCGAGGATGCGGTCGATCTCCACGCCCTCGGCCAGGAACCACGCCGTGTCGTCCTCGCGGTTGCCGCTGTAGCGGTGGGCGGAGATGTACTCCACCTCGTCCCAGCAGTGCTCGAGGACGACGCGGTCCCACTCCAGGTAGGTGGCCATGCCGCGCCCCGACGATCCGCACAGGACCAGCTCGATGGAGGGGTCGATCCCGCGCATGAGCCGGGCCGCCTGGCGCGCCTTCAGCGCGTACTCCGGCGCCGGGCAGTGGCCCGCCTGCCAGGGGCCGTCCATCTCGTTGCCCAGGCACCAGAGCTTCACCCCGTGGGGGTCGGCGCCGCCGTTGGCCCGCCTGGCGTCGGCCCAGTGGGTGCCGCCCGGCAGGTTGCAGTACTCCACGAGGTCCGCCGCCTCGCGGGGCCCCAGGGTCCCCAGATTCACCGCCATCATCGGCTCGGTGCCGACCACGCGGCACCAGGCGGCGAACTCGTCGACGCCGAAGGTGTTCGGCTCGATCGTCTTCCACGCGAAGTCCGGCCTCGAGGGACGGCTCTCCCCCGGCCCCACGCCGTCGCGCCAGTCGTAGTTGCTCACGAAGTTGCCGCCGGGATAGCGCACGCAGGGCATGTCCAGGGCCCGCAGCGCCCGGGCCACGTCGGTGCGGAAGCCGCGGTCATCGCTCAGGGGATTCCCGGGCTCGTAGACGCCGCCGTAGACGGCGCGGCCGAGATGCTCGAGGAAACCGCCGAAGAGGCGGCGGTCGATGGGACCCGCGCGGCGATCGATGTCCAGCTTGACCGTGGCCTTCACCGGGATACCTCCTTCACTGTCGGGGCGGGCTAAGCTGCTCGCCGCGGGAAGCAGTGGCAAGCCAGCGATGTCTCTCCATTGGACCGTCTCCCGAGCCGGGATAGATTCTCGCCAAAGACGGGAGGGAACCCATGACAATAAGAGTGAGACTCGGCTTCATCGGCGCCGGCTGGTGGGCCACCAGCAACCACTTGCCGATCCTGGCGGCCCGGGACGACGTGGATCTCGCCGGCGTCTGCCGCCTCGGGGCCCGGGAGCTGCGGCAGGTGCAGGACCGCTTCGGCTTCGGCTACGCCACCGAGGACTACCGCGACCTGCTCGCCAACTGCGAGCTGGACGGCGTCGTCGTCGCCTCGCCCCACCCCCTGCACCACGAGCACGCCCTGGCCGCCCTCGACGCCGGCCTCCACGTGATGTGCGAGAAGCCGATGACGACGCGCGCCGCCCACGCCCGTCAGCTCGTCGAGCGCGCCCGGGAGAAGGGCCTCCACCTGCTGGTCCCCTACGGATGGCACTACAAGCCCTTCGTGCAGCGGGCGCGGGAGCTGATGGAGGGCGGCGGCGTGGGCACCGTGGAGTACGTCCTCTGCCACATGGCGTCGCCGATCCGCCCGCTCCTCTCCGGCGATGAGGCCGACCTCGACGAGGAGAGCGGCGGCTCCGAGTCCGGCATCTTCGGCCCGGACCCGTCGACCTGGGCCGATCCCGCCCGCGCCGAGGGAGGCTACGGCCACGCCCAGATCTCCCACTCCTCGGGCCTGCTGTTCTGGCTCACCGGCCTGCGGGCGGCCTCGGTCTTCGCGGTCATGTCCGGGCCCGGCGCCGAGGTCGAGCTCTACGACGCCATGACCGTGCGCTTCGAGGGCGGGGCCGTGGGCAGCCTCTCCGGGGCCGGCAACGTGCCCCCGGGCCACGGCTTCCAGGTCGACCTGCGGATCTTCGGCGACGAGGGCATGCTGCTCCTCGACTGCGAGCGCGCCCGCATGGAGCTGGCCCGTTACGACGGCGAGGGGGAATCCCTCGATCTCGACCCCGGAGCAGGCGCCTACGAATGCTCCGGCCCGCCGGCCAACTTCGTGGACCTCGTCGCCGGGAGGACCGATGTCAACCACGCTCCCGGGGAGGCGGCCATGCGCGGCGTCGAGGTCCTCGACGCGGCCTACCGTTCGGCCCGGTCGGGGTGGGAGGAGAAGGTGTGATGGGCGCGAACTACCCGGGGCTGAGGATCACCGCCGTGGAGACCTTCCTCGTGGAGGGCAACGGCTGCTTCGTGAAGATCCACACCAACGAGGGCATCACCGGGCTGGGCGAGGGCTCGATCAGCGACAACAAGGCGGGCACCATCGCCCAGTGCATCAAGGACTTCGAGGGCCACCTCATCGGCAAGAACCCCACCGACATCGAGTACCTCTGGCAGGGGCTCTACCGCTGGAACCGCTGGCACGTGGGGGTCCTCTTCAGCACCGCCCTGAGCGCCATCGACATCGCCCTGTGGGACATCCTCGGGAAGGTGGCGGGCCTGCCGATCTACAAGCTCCTCGGGGGCGCGGCGCGTGAGAAGGTCCGTATCTACGCCGCCGGCAGCGGCAGCAAGGGGGTGCAGCGCGCCCGCAGCATGGGGTGCAACGCCATCAAGACGGGGCCCCCCGTCACCAAGGTGGACGACCCCCTCACCGTGCCCATGCCCTGGGACCTGAAGCGCGCCGCCGCCCTGATGGAGGAGATGCGGATCGAAGGCGGCGACGACTTCGACATCCTCATCGACGCCCACGGCCGCCTGACGCCGACGATGGCCCTGGAGTACTGCAAGGCGATCGAGCCGTACCGCCCCTTCTGGGTGGAGGAGCCGATCCAGGTGGAGGGATCGAACGACGCCCTCCAGTGGCTGAGCGAGCGCACCACCGTGCCCCTGTGCATGGGCGAGCGCAACTTCACCAAGTGGGGCTTCCAGGACATCATCGCCAAACGACTGGTGAGCTATCTCAACCCGGACATCGTCCACTGCGGCGGCATCTCGGAGTTCAAGAAGATCGCCGCCATGGCCGAGGCCCAGTACATCCAGGTCTCCCCCCACATCACCTACAGCCGCGTCGGAATCGCCGCCGAGATCCACATGGGCCTGAACTGCCCCAACAGCGTGATCCAGGAGATGTCGGGCTACGAGGCCGATGCCGCCAGGGACAAGACCGACTGGCGGGACGACCTGTTCTTCGGGCACCGGTTCCAGGTCGAGGACGGTTTCGTGACGCTGCCCGACACCCCCGGCCTCGGGGTCGAGCTGAACGAGGAGGTGGCCCGCGCCCACCCCTACGTGCCGCTGCTGCGCCCGGAGCTGCGCTACGAGGACGGGTCGGTGGAGGACAACTGAGCTGCGGCGGGATCCCGCGGCCCGGGAGGCCGCGGGAGCGTCACCCGGGGATCCTGCTCCGGAGGGCTTCGAGCTTGTCCCCGTCGATCGATTCCCCGGCCCGGCGCAGCAGCTCCCGCGCCTTCTCGTAGCGCTTCTGG
>JAJDTN010000196.1 GCA_022827165.1 Candidatus Latescibacterota bacterium | reverse complement strand
TGTTGTATCCGGGCTTCAAGTAGTCGTTCAGGAAGTAGGTGAATTCCTCAAGAGTAGCCACATCTCGACGAGTGTAGGGGACCCTCTTGTGGCTCTTGTGCAGTAGTTCCAGGATCGGCTCGACACTGGACTCGTCCTTGCTCCCATACCACTTGTAGGTCTCCAGGCAGAAGATGCCCTTGTTCTGTCTTTGCGTTCGAGCCATGAGAGAATCTCCAGAGCCAGGAAAGAACGGCACATAAGCCCTTCCTCCTGTCTTGTGTCAAATGTCCAGTAGCGCCGCTTGCCCAAGACGATCCCCGGCCGTAGAGTCCGCCCATGACCTTCTACGTATCCGCGTACGACACCGAGGCCGTCTATCCCTGGTGGGAAACCGGTCAGCCGGGCATGACCTACGAAGGCGCCCGCCTCGACGAGTGTCTCGACGGCGTGCGCGCCGTGGCCGAGGTCCACCTGCGGCACCGGGCGCCGGCGACGTTCTTCATCGTCGGCCGCCTCGCCCAGGCCGCGGGTCCCCGGCTCCGGGAGATCCTCGACCACGACCTCTTCGAGTTGGAGTCCCACAGCTCCACCCACCAGAACATGCTGGCCATCCGCGACGACGCCGCGGCGGTGCGCCGCGAGCTGGTCGACTCCAAGGCCGTCGTCGAGGATCTCTTCGGCCGCGAGGTGACCGGCTTCACGGCGCCGGGCGGCTCCGACCGCGGATTCCTGGGGGAGACACGACTGCTGGAGGCGCTTTGGGAGGCGGGCTACCGCTACGTCCGCACCCTGAGCTGGCAGCCCGGCAACCTTGCGCCGGCGCCGCTGACCCAGCCCTTCTGGTTCGCCGACGACGGCTTCCCGGAGCTGCTGGAGATCTCCGCCCACGCCTGGCACGACAACATCCTCACCGGCCAGCCCTCGGCGGCGGCCTGGCCTCCGGCCCTGCCCTGGGGCTACCCGGCGCGCACTCCCGCCACCGCGCGGGAGGTCTACGAGGCCTACGCTCCCGGCATCGAGCACGTCCGCGACCAGGGCCTGCTCACCTATTCCCCCTGCTTCCATCCCTGGTCGATCCACCGCATCGACCGCGGCGCCGGGCAGATCGACCTGCTGCTGGACCACGCCCGCCGCGCCGGCCTGACCCTGGCCTCGTGCGGCGACGTGTACCGGCGCCTGGCCGCGGAACCGCAGTTGGCCCATCCTGCGCCGAGCTTCGCCAGCGGCCCGGGCGCCTGACCCCGGATCAGGATTCGAGCCCGAAGCCTCCCGTGGTACAGGTACAGGCCTTCGGGGAAGCAGACTCTACTTGATTGAGATGCTCTTGTCCTCGAGTCTAGCATCATGAAAACCACTGTCGATATACCCGACAACGAGCTCGAGGACGCCATCCGATTCACCAAGGCGAAGACCAAGCGCGAGGCCATCGTCGGCGCCGTGGCCGACTTCAACCGCCGCATGCGCATGGCCGAGCTCACCCGGCACTCCGGCACTTGTTCGGGGCTGATCACCCCGGAGGAGCTTCAGGCCGATAGGCGGCGGGGCGAGCTTCCGGCCTCGGTGGGCTGACTCGGCGAGGGCTGCCCCGGGACCCTACCGCCCGAAGCGCAGGCCGATGAAGTACCCCGGCCAGACGAAGACCCCGTCCTCCGGTTCCTCCTCGAAGCGGCTGCCCGATTCGATCAGCCGGGGATGGCCCTTGGTCGACCACCTGTTCAGCGAGAGACCGCCGAACAGCCACGGACGGCCGGGGAGGGGGGCCCCCTGGGCCAGGACCACCCCCGTCTCGAGCCGGATCCGCCACAGGCTGTTGTCCGTGTCCGATCGAACCTCCCGGATGCTGAGGGGCGGCCAGAAGTCGATGTCGGCGTCGTAGTCCTCTCCGAGATCGCGGCTGATCCGGAGGCCGTGCACATCCAGGCCGATGGAGAGCCTGCGCCCGCTCTTGCGCACCCCGGCCCCCAGACCGATGGCCCAGAGCCGCCGGCCGTCCTCGCTGGCGAAGCCGGTGGTGAAGGATGTGTGGTACAGGCGGCTGCCGGAGGCGAGGGTGAGCAGGTTGAAGCCGACCTCGTCGCGCCACGTGCTGAGGCTGAAGACGCCGTTGCGCGAGTAGTTGATCAACCCTATGGGCAACCCGCCGTCGATGCGGCCGGAGATGTTGGTCACGCCCACCTGCCATCCCTTCACCCGGCGCGCCACGTTCAGGAGACCGATCTGAGCCCCCCTGACCTCACCTGCCACATTGCCGCTTGCCGCGAACTGGCCGCCGCGGATCTCATCGGCGACGTTGACCCCGGCCGCCACCTGCCAGCCGCGCACCTGCGAGGCGATGTTGATCGGTCCTGCCTGCCCTCCCTGCAGAGGCCCCACCGCCCAGTTGACGCCCCAGATGGTCGTCTGCCAGCCGGCGACCTCCTCAAGGGCCAGGTTGCCCACCCAGCCCACCTGGCTGCCGGTGCGCTCTCGGGCCACGTTGGCCATCCAGCCGACCTGGACGCCGTCGAAAGGCTCGTCCTGGGTATTGGTCACCAGCCCCATCGTCAGGGTACGGCCTTCGCCGGTGACGACCTCGATCTGACGGTCCTCGTTCATCCCCAACGCGAGGCCCCGCTTCGAACCGCCCCGCAGTCCGGTCTGCTCCGGGGCCAGGGCGCGGAATCGGCCGGCCGTCACCTCAACGAAGTCGCCCTCCGCCAGGACCAGCTCCGCCAGTCGCCAGTCCTCGCCGTCCTCCTGCAGGTAGAGCGCGTAGGAGCCCGGCTCCACTCCCAGGTCCACGGCGCGGCCGGCGGGCTTCTCCAACTCGGCGACGATCCGCTGCCGGGCGTTGCGGACATACAGGCGGCCGGAGAGGGCTTCCTCCAGCAGCAGGCCCGCGGCCTTGCGGCGCACGTCGGTCATCACCACGCCGCCGGTGCCCCGCATCTCGACCTCGTAGGCCGGGTGCTGGATGCCCCCCGCGGTCCCCGTGGTCCGGGCCCGCGTCTCGTTGAAGGTGAACTGGTAGGCCTCGTTGAGGGTTACCCGTCCGTCGCCGTCGCCGTCCGCGGCCCCCCGGAGTCCGGAGACGAGGTAGTGGGTGAAGAAGGAGGCCTGGAGCAGGTCGGACTCCTGCGCCGCCTCGCCGGCCGAGCTGGAGGTGAGGAAGGCGTAGCCCTCCATGTCGAAGGACTCGTCCACCAGGAAGGGCGGGCGCCGCCGGCCCCCTTTGGTGCGGGTGATGGCCCCGGAGGCGCAGGCGTCGAGGACGGCGATGTGCACGTCGGCGGGGGCCCTCTCCAGGGCGCCGCGCAGGAGCGGGTACTCCAGGCGGTCACCGGCCAGCAGCAGGCCCTTCGCGTCGGCGTGTCCCGAGTAGTAGAGCAGCACCTCCAGCCGGTCTCCGCGCCGGCCGGCCGTCTGCACGCGCTCCTCCAGCTCGGCCAGGCCCTGCTCGAAGGCGGCGAGGTCGGGATTGCGCAGCAGCAGCGCGTCCTCCGGGGCCAGGCCGCCCATCTCCTGCAGCACCTGGACGATGCTCTCCGCGTCCGAGACCGCGTAGCGCAGCAGCTCGCGGTCGACGCCGCCGTTGTTGGACCCGGCGGCCAGCAGCAGGCGCCGCACCTCGGCGGCTTCCGCCGGCAGGGACAGACCCGCCGCGGCGGCGACGGACAGCAGCAGGCGCACCATGTACATAGCCACAACTCCCCGGAGACTGGAATCGACCCGTTTCAGGGTGAACCCGTCTTTTTCAAGGTGAACTGGTGGAGGCGAAGGTCGCCGGCCGGGGCGAGGTCGCCGGCGGCCAGTTGTTCTTCGAGCGCCGCCAGGCCGAAGGGGCGGTCGGACGCCACCAGGAAGAACCGCTCCCACAGCGGCGCGTCGTCCAGCTCGTAGGCGAAGTCGAGGGTGTCCGCCGGCGCCAGGGGCACCGCTTCCTCGCCGGAGACGGGAAGGTGGCGGGTCACGGCGCCGCGGCCGTCGACGGAGAGGACCGCCCCGAAGGCCAGACCGTCGGAGCGATAGGCGATCTGCACCAAGTCCCCGCTTCGGGCCGGGGCCCCGTCCTCCAGGCGTTCGTGGCCGCCGGCCAGCTTGCGGAAGATCATCAGGCGAGGCCCCTCCCCATCGCCCTTTACCCGCAGCATGGGTGCCTCCCCGGCCGCCAACCGCGACTCCTTCCGGTCCTCGTCCAAGAGAGCGGGCACCGCCACCACCGCCAGGACCAGGGCCGAGGCCGGCACGGCCCACGGGCGGTACCCGCTCCACCCGCGCCGGGCGGTCCCGCTCCGGCCGCGCTGCAGTCTCCCCTCGATGCGGCGGCCCATCCATTGGTGCGGGTAGCGCCGGTGCAGTTCCTCGTTGGAGCGCCGGAGGTCCTCCAGCCGCCGGGCGAGCACCGGGTCCTCCGCCACCCGCCGGTCCAGGCCGGCCAGCTCGGCGGCGCTGCCCTCGCGCAGCAGGTAACGCTCCAACTGGTAGTCGCTCACCGGACGCTCTTCTGGCTCGTTCATGCTTCCTCCAACTCCCGCAGGGACGCTCTCAGGCCGCGCAGCCGCTTGCGCACGCCGGACACGGACAGGCCCACAACTCCCGCCACCTGCTCCAGGGTCATGCCGTCGACATAGTGCAGGAAGGCCATGGTGCGCGTCGACTCGCGCTGCCGGCCGAAGAGCCTGGCGAGCATGTCCCGCGCCTCGGTCCGGCCCTCGGTCTCGTCCCAGCGGGCGATCCTCTCGACGACGGCCGAGTCGGGCGTGGTCTGCCGGCGCCTGGCGTCGCGGACCCGGTTGAGGCAGTGGTTGGTGGCCATGCGGTAGAGCAGGCTGGAGAGGGCCTCGTCCCGCAGGCGCCTGTGCTTGATCAACAGCTGCACGAAGACATCCTGCGTGGCATCGAGGGCCTCCTCCTCGTCGTTCAGAATCTGCCGGCAGCGCCGTATGACCATCGGCCCGTAGCGGCGGTAGAGCGCATCTACGTCCATCGATTCCCTGGCGGTGTAGACATTGAACACCTGGAGCGGCGCGAGGTGTCACCTGCGAGGTGGGGGTTTCTCGCGCGGCGAAGCGCGGTGGCGCCGCGGTACCGGGGCTCGCGTCCTGCGGAGAAGCCCGAGCCCCCGGCCCCGCCTCCTGGGCCGAGTCGGCGGCCCGAGTGAGCCTTCAATCCCTCAACGGGATGCGGATGACGCCGCCGAGCGTTTCGCGGCCGCAAGCGGAAGGCGTCGGTCTTCGCCGCCATCTCCGCGAACACTTGGGCGGGCAGGAGCAGGGCCGGTTCACGACATGGGTCGCGTAGACGGTGCGGTCCGCTCGATGACCGCCGCGGGAGGATGATCAGATGGCATCGAGGGGCACGGCGTCCACCGACGAGGTCAGGCGGAAGCGCTCGCGGCAGAGGCAGACCAGGAGACCGGGCCCCGCGCGGTCGCCGAAGAGGGCCTGGAAGCGCTCGATGGCCCGGGCGTGCTCCGGCCGGGGCGTGGCCGTGAGCTTCGCCTCGATGGGGATCAGCCGCCGGCCGTCGTCGAGGAGGAAGTCCACCTCGTGGCCGCCGGCGGTGCGCCAGAAGTGGAGGCGCGGCACCTCGCCCCGGTGCACGAGCAGGCGGTACAGGGACCCCAGGACGGCGCTCTCGATCATGGCGCCCGCGGCCATCCCCTGCAGCACTTGGCCGGGCTCGGTGAGTCCGAGGAGGTAGCCGAGGATCCCCGTGTCCAGGAAGAAGACCTTCGGCCGCTTCACCAGCCTCTTGCCGAGATTCGCGTGGTAGGGCCGCAGGGTCAGGACCTGCCCGCTCGCTTCCAGGACCGAGACCCAGGCCTTCACCGTCTTGGAGGTCACGCCGAGGTCGCGGGCCAGGTCGGAGAAGTTGATCAGCGCCCCGGAGCGGGCGGCCAGCGCGTAGAGCACCCGCTGGAAGTCCCCTAACTCGCCGACGGCCCGCAGGGAGCGGACATCGCGCTCGAGATAGGTCTGGACGTAGCTGCTGAGCCACAACGCCGGGTCGACCCGCGCGTCGAGGGCGGGCTCGGGAAAGCCGCCGCGGAGCAGCCGCCCGGCGACCTCGGCCGGGTCGCCCCCGGCGCCGCTCTTCCCGCTCCCGGCGCCGTCGAGCACCTCCCGCCATGGCGTGTCAGGCGCGGCGCGGCCCCCCGTTTCCGCCAGGGACATCGACTGCAGCGACAGCACCGCGGCGCGGCCGGCCAGGGACTCGGATACCCCTCGCATCAGCGGAAAGGCCTGGGACCCCGTGATCACGTAGCGGCCCTTCTCCCCCCGGTGCTCGTCCACGTCGATCTTGACGGCGTGGAGCATATCCGGCGCGTACTGGATCTCGTCGAGGATCACGGGCGAGGGGAACCGGGAGAGGAGCAGCGGGGCGTCGGCGCGGGCCTGCTCGCGGAGGGTCACGTCGTCGAGGGTGCAGTCCGATGCAAGCAAATTGGGAATTGGATTCCGAATTTACACGCATCAGACTCGGTACGAATACATGCAGATCAGGAATCAGATTCCAAATTTGCACGCACGTCGAGGTCAGCTGTTCACGGACTCCACTGCGCCGCTCGCTCGAGGAAGACCGCCGGGTCGGCGCGCCAGTCCCCGTAGCCGATGCGCCGGTCGTCGGTCAGATAGTCGAGCTTGTCGTCGATGCAGTCCGCCAGCTCCGCGTCCTCGGCGGCCAGCGCGAAGCCTCCCCGCTCGACGGCCTCGTCGAGGGCGGTGACGACGAACTCCCCCTCGGAACCGACGCTGGCGTCGCGGTTGCCGATCTCGCCGCGGGCGATGGCGTCGATGTCGCCGGCCCGGAGGGCGGCGAGCAGGTCCAACTCGCTGGCTTCCTGCCCCTCCGGACCGTCGAGGTAGATCACCTGCGGCATGTCGTCGGCGGGCGGCGCCAGCCGCAGGCGGCCCCTCAGATGGTCCGAGGCGCCGGCCGGGGTGATGGTGTGCGCATCGGTGCCGTCGGCCAGGAACTCGCCCCGGTCCGTCTCGATGCGGGTGCCGGCCGCGAGCGCGCCGCGGGCATCGACGAAGCCGGTCAGCTCCAGCAGCCGGAACTCGCCGGTGGTGAGCCGCAGCACGCCCACCCGGTCGGCGCTCGTCAGGTCGCCGTGACGGGCCAGGCGCCCGGCGTCGGCGGCCCGGACCAGCAGCGACTGGCGGAAGAGGATGTGCCCGGAGGTGAAGATCACCGCGCGCTCGCCCGCGGCATTGCGGGTGCGCGAGTCGAGGATGGTGATGCCGCCGCCCACGAGGTCGTACTTCGGCCCGGCCGCCCGCAGCCAGATCTCCGACCACTCGGCGATGCCGCGGCGGGCGAAGGAGAGGCCGGCGCCGTCCATGGCGGCCAGGGCGGTCAGCAGGTCCGCCTCGTACCCGCGATGCTCGTCGAACCCGTCCGCTCCGGGGCTCGGGTCGGCGCTGTAGCTGACCGGCTCGAAGAAGGCGTAGAACCCGGCCTGGAGGACCCGGCCCTCGCCGCAGGCGGCGCCGGAGGGCGAATCGCTGGGAGACGAGCAGGCGGCCAGGAACACGGAGGCGGCGGCGAGGGCCGCTCGCGCTCGGGACCAGGACAGGGACATGCGGCTACCTACTTGGCGAGTGGGGAAAGATGCCGGCATCGGGGATACCTCGGGCCGGCGGCGGCGACAGCGCTGGCGGCGGCCTCAGGCGTCCACGGCGACGGCTGTCGCCGTCTCCTGGGTCATGATGGCGCTGCGCACGAGGGCGAGCTTGTTGGCGGCGTTGAAGGCGGCCACCTTGTAGGCCTCGGCCAGGGTGGGGTAGTTGAAGACGGTGCGGATGAAGTAGTCGAGGCCGCCTCCCAGCCCCAGCACCGCCTGCCCCACGTGGACCAGCTCGGTGGCGCCCGAGCCGATGCAGTGGGCCCCGAGCAGGCGCCCGTCCTCGCGGTGGAAGATCAGCTTCACCATGCCCGAGTCGTCGCCGAGGATCTGGCCGCGGGCGATCTCCTTGTAGTGGGCGATGCCGGTCTCGTAGGGCACGCGGTTGCGGGTCAGCTCCTCCTCCGTGTCCCCCACCATGGAGATCTCCGGGATGGCGTAGAGGCCGATGGGATAGTGGCGGCCCATGGGCTGGGCCTCGACGCCGAACATGTGGCAGGCGGCCAGGCGCCCCTGCTCGCTGGAGGTCGAGGCCAGGGCGGGGAAGCCGATGACGTCGCCGGCGGCGTAGATGTTATCCGCCGCCGTGCGGTAGTGCTCGTCCACCACCAGCCGGCCGCGCTCGTCCGCCTCCAGCCCCACCGCCTCGAGGGCGAGATCCTCGGTGGCGCCGATGCGGCCGGCCGAGAACAGGACCACGTCGGCGACGATGTTCTTGCCCGACTCGAGCTTGATCAGGCCCTTGGGCTGGGGCACCTCCACCACCTCCAGATGCTCCACCGCCTCGCCGCAGCGGAAGGTGACGTCCGCCCTGCGCAGCTGGTGGATCAGCTCGTCCACGATCTCCTGGTCGACGAACTCCAGGGGGCGGGGGCGGCGGTCGATGATCGTCACCTGCACCCCCAGGGACGCGAACATGGAGGCGTACTCGATGCCGATCACCCCGGCGCCGACCACGGCGAGATTGCGCGGCAGGTTGTCGATGTCGAGGACGTGGTCCGAGGTCAGGATCGTGCGCCCGTCCGGGGGCAGACTCGGCGGATCGCTGGCGCGCGTGCCCACGGCGACCAGCACCTTGTCCACCGACAGCCGGCGCCGCCCCTGGAGCCCCTCCACCAGGACGGTGTGGGCGTCGACGAAGGAGGCGCGCCCGCGGATGACCTCGACATCGTTGCGCGACAGGTTCTCCTGCACCACGGAGAGCTCGCGCTCGATGACCCGCTCCACGTGCCCCACGAGCTGCTGCATCGTC
>JAJDTN010000377.1 GCA_022827165.1 Candidatus Latescibacterota bacterium | reverse complement strand
AAGCAGTGGACGCCGTCGTAGCCCTCGCCCCCCCAGCAGGCGCCTGACCACAGGTTGCCGTCCACGTCGGTGCGGACCCCGTCCGACGAGCCGGGTTCCATGTCCGCGAAGACGCGGCCGTTGGCAAGGCGGTCGCCGTGGACGTCGAAGACCCGGATGTGGGTGGGGTACTCGGGGCCGTCGGAGCGCCCCGTGTCGACGATGTAGAGCAGCGACTCGTCCGGGCTGAAGCAGAGGCCGTTGGGGCGCTGGAAATCCCCGGCCGCCACCGTCGCTTCCCCCGTATCCGGGTCGAGACGGTACACATTGGCGGCATTCTCGAACTCGTCCCGATGTCCCTCGTAGTCCATCAGGATGCCGTACCCGGGGTCGGTGAACCAGATCGACCCATCCGACTTCACCACGATGTCATTGGGGGCGTTCAACGGCCGGCCCTCGAACCGATCGATCAACACGGTGATCGAACCATCGTACTCCGTGCGCGTGACCCGGCGCGTGTCGTGCTCGCACGACAGCAGCCGTCCCTGGAGATCGCGCGTGTTGCCGTTGGTGTTGTTCGATGGCTTGCGGAAGACCGAGACCTCCCCGGTCTCTTCTTCCCACTTGAGAATGCGGTTGTTGGGGATGTCGCTGAACAGCAGGTAGCGGCCGTCGCCGAACCACACGGGACCCTCGAGCCAGCGCCCGCCGGTCCAGAGCATCTCGAGGGCGGCGTTGGCCAGCTTGTACCTGGCGAAGCGCTCGTCGAGGACCTCGATGCGGCTGTCGGGATACCTCACGAGTTCCGTCATGTGCGGCGGAACTTCTGCACCCTGTCGTGCAGGGTGGCCACTTCACCGATGTAGAGCGAGCCCTCGTCGTCCACCCAGATGCTGTGCGGGGCGTCGGCGAATTGCCCGGGAGCGGATCCGTCCTCGCCCCAGCGGGCCAGCAGCTGCCCCTCCATGTCGAAGATGCTGACGCGCGAGTGAGCCTCGACGATGTACACCGTATCGTCCGGGGTGATGAAGAGATCCATGGGCATTACCAGGTCGGTCCACTCGTCCAGGTAGCGGCCCTCGGAGTCGAAGCGCTGGATGCGGTTGTTCTCGCGGTCCACGGCCCAGACGCGCTCGTGGCGGTCGACCCACAGACTGTGGGGCAGGGCGAACTGCCCCGGCCCGGTGCCCGCCGATCCCCAGGAGTGGAGCAACTCTCCCGCCTCCGAGAAGCGGTGGATGCGGTACTGGCCGTAGCCGTCGGACACGTAGAGATCCCCGGAGGGGCCGCGCATCGCTTTCGTGGGCTGGTTGAAGGGCTGGTCGGGCGCGCCCGGCACGCCCGGCGTGCCCCACGTGCGGACCACTTCCCCCTGCGGACTGAAGCAGCGGATGGTGTGGTCGTCGGTGTCGGCCGCGTACACCCGGTCCTCGGCGTCGACCCACAGGAGGTGGGGGTTCTTCAGCAGGCCGGCTCCCCAGGTGTCGAGATAGGCCCCGCCGCGGTCGTACACCAGCAGGGCGGGGGGATGACGGCGGCCCACGAAGACCCGGCCGCGGCTGTCGGCGGCCACCGCGGGCACGACCCCGCCCATGGGGCGGCCCCGGGGGCCCAGGCCCCACTGTTCGACGACTTCGTAACTGCAGGCGGCGCTCATGAGATTCCTTTGGGTCGGGGGGAAGGTGCCGACTATACTGGTTGCACGGACAGCGGCCTGCAACAGAAACGCAGTGGAGAGGGAGCATGAAACTGACGGACGATCATTACCAGACCTTCCTGGAGCAAGGCTTTGTGGTGGTAGAGGACTTCTATCCGGAGGAACGCCGGGCCGAGATCGCCGAGGGCCTCCGCCGGACCCACCCTCCCTGGGAGGCGATCGCCGACGATCCGCCCGAAAACCGGCTCTTGAGGGACGACTTCCCGTACGCCGACATGCTCTTCAATGAGTTCATCATCGACTGGGATCTCATCGAGTTCGTGCAGCGGGCCCTCGACACCGATGACATCTTCTTCCGCTACGCCCACAACTGGGCGCGCTACCCCGACCCCGGGGCCGAGCAGCGGCCCCTGCACATCGACAATGGCAACAACTCGCTCCTGCCTCCCACATCCGACCGGCGCTACGCGCAGATCAGCACATGGTATTTCCCCGAAGCCGTGGACGAGAACCAGGCGCCCATGCGAATCGTGCCCAGGCCCCATGGGAAGGACCTGAGCAAGCGGGTCATGCTGACCGTGCCGGCGAACACGATCATGATCTTCCACACCCATCTCTGGCACTCGGCGACGGTGTTCAAGGGCAGCGAGGGGCAGCGCTATTCCGCCACGCGGATCTACGGCCGCGCCGACCACTACTGGGAGGGCGTGAGCAGCTTTACCAACCAGGGGATGAACGAGCACTTCCGGGGTTTCATCGGCCGGCTGTCGGCGCGCGAACGAGAACTCTTCCGCTTTCCGCCCCCCGGCCACGAGTACTACACCGAAGAGACGCTGGCCCGCCTCGAGGACCAGTACCCGGGCTGGAACGCGCGCGGCGAGTACGACTTGTGAACGTGGCGCCCGGAGGGCGTCACTCCTCCACGTGGCTCAGCACGAGATCGCGGAGGGTCACCATGCCGAGGGGGGTGCGCTCGTAGTCGACGACTACCGCGCGGGAGAGCTCGAAGCGCACGAGGAGGCGCACCGCGTAGCGGGCGAGCATCGCCGACGGCAGGGTCAGCACCGGCTTCGACATGATCTCGTACACGTTGACGCGCTCGGGGGCCCGGTTCCTCGCGATCACCTCGCGGGCGATGTCCGCCACCACCAGCAGGCCGAACTCGTCGTCGTCGTCGCGCCGGTCGACGGCCAGCGAGCTGACATCGTGGTGCTTCATGAGGGCCATCGCCTCGGCCACGGTGGCGAGCCGGTCGATCGTGTAGAGCTTGGAGCCCATGAGGTCTGCAACGCGGATGATGCGTTTCTCGTTCATATCTCGTCATCCACTTCTTCGAGGATGGTGGGGAGTTGGGTGGTGAGACCGACGGCGTCCTCGATGGGAACCTGGAAGGCGATGCCGGCGCCGGGCTCGTCCTCGAAGTGCCCGGCATCCCGGATCCGTTCCAGAATGTCGCGCGCCCGTGGCTCGACCACCAGGAAGAGGACGACGTCGCGCCGGGCCGCCAGGTCGAGACCGAAGAAGGTCTTCTGCGGCTTCAGCCCTTCGCCGCGCACGCCGGTGAAGATCGTCGCGCCGGTGGCGCCGCCGGCGCGCGCCGCATCGACCACGGTATCGGTCTTGTCGTCGCTCACCAGGGCGACGATCAGTTTCAGTCTCATGGTCAGGTCTCCTTGGAGTGGTTGGCCTCCCGGCGCCGGCCCATCCAGGACACGGCCATGGCATAGCCGAGGACGGACATGATGGGGAAGACGCTGGCGAAGGCGATGAGTCCGAATCCGTCGATGAGCGGGCTGCGCCCGGGAACGGTGGCCGCGAGGCCCAGGCCCAGGGCGGCGACCACCGGCACGGTGACGGTCGAGGTGGTGACGCCGCCGCTGTCGTAGGCGAGGGGCACGATGGTCCGGCTCGACCGGAAGGTCTGGGCGATGACCACCACATACGCTGCGATGATGTACCACGGCAGGGGGGTGCCGGTGACGATGCGGAAGCACCCGAGGGCCACTCCCGCCGCCACCCCGGCGGCCACCGCGATCCGCAGGCCCCAGGCGTGGATGGCGCCGCCCGAGATCTCCTCGGCCTTGAGGGCCACCGCGATGAGGGAGGGCTCGGCCACGGTGGTGGCAAAGCCGATGGCCGCGGCAAAGACGTAGACCAGCAGGTAGTCGTGCCAGTCGACGCCGTCGGCCAGACTCGCCGTCCCGATGGTCTCGGGGGCGGTGAGCTGGCGGGCCATGGTCTCGCCGATGGGGAAGAGGGCTTCCTCCAGGCCGATGAGGAACAGGGTGAGACCCAGCAGGACGAGGGCGAAGCCGGCCGCGATCCTCCGGAGATTGGGCAGGCTGCGGCGCAGCACCGCCACCTGGAAGAGGACGAGGATGCCGACGATGGGCGCCACGTCGAGGGCGGTGGTACCCGCGGTGACGACAATGGTGCGCAGGAACTCCACCTCAGACCACCATGCCGTAGGCGAGGACGAAGATCATCGGCGTCAGGCTGGCGAAGGCGATGAGCCCGAAGCCGTCGACCATCGGGTTGCGCCCCCGGATCAACGTGGCGAGCCCCACACCGAGGGCGGTGACCAGGGGCACCGTGATCGTGCTGGTGGTGACGCCGCCGGAGTCGTAGGCCACGCCGATGATCTCCGGGGGCGCGAAGGCGGTCATGGCGGTGACCACCACGTAGCCGCCGATGATCAGCCGGTGGAGGGGCCAGCCCTTGAGGATGCGCAGCACGCCGAGCAGGATCGCGGCGCCGACGGAGACGGCCACCACCATGCGCAGGTTGAAGGCATACGATCCGCGCGCCCCGTCGTGGTCGGCGATGGCGCCGGCTTCGGCGGCGACCTCGGCCGCCTCCGCGGCCACGGCGATCAGGGCCGGTTCCGCGACGGTGGTGCCGAAGCCGAGGCAGAAGGCGAAGGCCAGCAGCGCCGTGGCGCTGCCCTTGCGCGCAAAGGCTTGGGCGATCGCCTCGCCCAGCGGAAAGAGGCCGCTCTCGAGCCCCTGGATGAAGAGCGTCAGCCCGGCGATCACGCAGACCAGGCCGAGGGCGACGCGCCCGAGATCCGGGAACGGCTGCTGCAGCACCACGATCTGGAAGAAGGCGATGACGAGGATGATCGGCGCCAGGTCGCGCAGGGCATCGACGATCCGCCGCAGTATGGCGCCCAGGGCCCGGGTCACGGCCGCTCTCCGTAGTCGATTGGGGGCCTTGCGACAATCCCGGTCTCCGGGCCCCGCCGTACGGGCATCCCGCGGATCGGTGCAGCGGTTCTCTGGGGAGTGCGAGGCATGGCAGGATTAACGGGACTTGGGCCGGTCCTGGAAAGGTCCGGGCGATCGGGGGAAGAGTCGCCCCGTCAGCCCCGATGGCCCGGCGAAGGCTGGCGGGTATAGCCGCATTCAGGCCAGTTCGAGCACCCGACGAAGCGGCCGTGCCGGCCGGTCCGGGTCTGCAGCCAGCCGCCGCAGTCGGGGCAGGCCTCGATCGGCTGGCGGCAATCCCGGCAGCGGAACCCTCCGTTCTCCGCCACCGGCAGTCCTTTGCCGCAGGCCGGGCAGGGCGGCTGCCTGTGTCTGCAGTACGGCCAGTTCGAGCAGCCGTAGAACACGCTCCGGTCGCGGCTGTTCTCGCGGGGTACCAGGTGTCCTTCGACGCACCGGGGACAGGGCGCTTCCTTCTCCGGCGAAGGCCCGAAGACGACGACGTCGCCGCCCCCCTTGATCAACTCCTGAACGAAGGGAGAAGGGGGGCCACCGTCGGCGAGAAGGTAGACCCGGCGTCGGGCCCGGGTCATGGCGACGTAGAGAAGGCGCCGCTCCTCGGCGTTCGGATGTTCGTCCGGCGCCGAGAGAACGAGATCGAGAAGGGGGTCGTCGGCGATCTCCGACGGGAACCCGTGTCTCCCCGAGCACAGGCCGAGGACCACCGCATAGTCGGCTTCGAGGCCCTTGGAGCCGTGTACGGTCATGAAGGACAGCCGCAGGCGGGGATAGCGGCTGGCCAGGCCGGACAGGTCGGGCGGTTGCGCGTGCCGGTAGCGTCCCAGCAACAGCACGCTCGACGCCTCCTGGCTCGTCTCGGCGTCCGCCGCGATCCTGTCGAGGGCTTCGCTCAACAGGGAATGGCCCTCGGTCCCGGCGAGCCCTACGTGCACGCACGGTCCCTCCACCGTGCGCGTCGAACGCACCTTCTTGCGTATCTGGGTGGGGTTGGCGAGAACGAACCGGGTCGCGGCCTCGGCGATGGCCTGCGGACATCGGAAGGTCGTCTCCAGGGCGATCCGCTCGCTGGCGCCAAAGCGCTTCCCGAAGTCGCGCATGATGGCGGTGTCGGATCCGGCGAAGCGGAATATCGCCTGCCAGTCGTCGCCGACGGCGAACAACTGGGCCGCCGGGGACTGGTCGAGCAGTGCCTTCAGCAGCCTCGCCCTCGCGGGGGAGATGTCCTGGAACTCATCGACCAGGATGTAGCCGAAGGGGCTGCGGTAGCGTCCCTCCTCCACATGTTCCGTCGCCTTGTCGATCATGTCGTGAAAGTCGATCTCTCCCAGACGGGAGAGGGTCTCCTGGTAGGCCTCGAAGACCGGTCTGAAGACGGCGAGGAACGCCTCGGCCCGCCGCGGGTCTTCGGCGCCCGCCGCCCGGCGGGAGACTTCCTCGAAGGTGAGCTGGGCTCCCTTGAAGTGGTGCAGGAAGGTTGCCAGCAGGCGCAGGAACGGGTCGATGCGGCCCTGCCGCTGGAGGACGGTGAAGACCTCGGCCTGGGGAAGCGGGGACAGGGGGACGCCGCGCGCGGCGAGCTTGTTCCGCAGATTGCGCGTCAAGGCGCCGGCGGCCCGTTCCCGGCTGAAGGTCTCGATGAGGACGGTGCCCTTCTCGGCGTGAAGCCGGCGCTTCCACTCCATGTCCTGGAGGTACTTCTTCTCATCGACGAACGGCGCCGTCCGGCCTTCGGCGTCGAGGCCGAAGTGCTCGATGTAGATCCCCGCCTCCGGGAGATGGAAGTCGGGCCGGTACTGACGCTTCTCCGGGGTCGCCGTGTCGTGTTCGTAGGGGGCTTCGTACTCGTAGGGCACGCTGTTCAGGTAGAGGAAGTTGGCGATCTCGCATTCCTCCATGCTCTTCACCTTCTCCCCCTTCAGGGAGCGGATGTCGTAGCGGCGGAGGTACTCCCAGTACTGCCCCCAGTTGCTGAACTCCTGGTGGCTCCGGTAGGGCGCGAAGCAGCCCATGAACCACCTGAGCAGGGCATCCGGCACCTCGCCGGCGGCGAGCCGTCGGGCGAGGATCTCCTTCAGCAGGTCGATGAGCGCCTTGTTGTCCTCTGCGGCCCGGGCCAGTGACGGGCGCCGGCCCTCGGCCTTGCCGATGATCGACATGCCGAGGCCGTGGAACGTCCGCACCGTGGCGCCGCCGGCCGTCTCGTCCCCAAGACGGGCGCGGATGCGTTCGTCGAGCTCGTCCCGGGCGTCCCTTGCGAAGGCGAGCAGGAGCAGTTCCGACGGGCGCCGGGAACCTCTCAGGACGAGCCAGCCGGCCTTGGCGACGATCACCGAGGTCTTGCCGCTGCCGGCGGCGGCGACCACGAGGTTGCGGTCCTCGTCGACCACGACCGCTCGGCGCTGCTCGTCGGTGAGGGGCCGCGCCTCCACCCGGTCGAAGAACGCCCGGCAGCGCTTCAGCTCACTGGCGGCGAAGGCCTCGTTGGCCCTCGTCCTGAACGCCTCGGGGCTGTTCAGGAAGCCCCGTACCGCCGCCAGCATCGCGGCTTCCGGAGCGTCGGAAAGGGGGTCCGGCCACTGGCCGGGGAAGTGGCCGGCGACTTCACCCGCGACTCCCTCGAGATCACCGCAGAGGCTGCGGCCCATGTATCCCGGCGGGTCCTCGAACTGCGCCAGGCGCCCGTGGATGGAGCGGAGGGCCTCGCTCCGGGCGGCGAACTCGCGGCGCCACCAACCGGCCCGGGCCGCTTCCAGCGCCGCCGCAAGCGCCTCCGCGTCGGCCCGCGCAAGCCCGGCCACGGCGGCCGCCCCGGAGGCATGACCAACCCTCACCCGGCCCCAGCGCCACCCCGTCTCGAGTTGCGCGGAATCGATGGCGCCGAGGGGGATCTCCCCGGCACCGGAGGCCCAGGTCAGTCTCAGGGCCGCGTCCTCAACGGTGGCGGCCCTGGCGTCGCGGCGGCGGAACAGCCGGAACAGGACCGACGCGAGCCCGGGTTCCCGGGAAAAGCACCTGCTCGAGATGGGTGCCTCGAGTTCGGGGGCCCCCGTCAGGGACCGGGGGCGGCGGGCACAGTCCCGCGTGCACGCGGCCGGCGCGAAGCGGAGGCCTGGGCCGGACCCAGCGTCCATCGGGTAGCGGCCACGTGGGTCACGCTGTCGCCGAGGGTCATGTAGTACACGGTGAACAGCGAGCCGTCGGGCAGCTCCACCGTCCGCGGGTAACCCAGGTCGTCGGGGGTTCCCTTCCCGGCCACGGTCCCGTCGGTCGTGAGACCGTCATCGCGGAGCACGATCTCGTCGGCGGTCTCCCAGGTCTCGCAGCCGTCGCGGGACAGGCAGGCCCGCACCCCGAAGGGGGCCCGCCTGTGTCCGTAGCTGCACAGGACATCGCCGCTGCTCAGCAGCAGCAGGTGCGGAGGATATCCCCACATCCCGGTCTTTCTCACCCGGCTCCAGGTCTTGCCGCCGTCGTCCGAGTGTGTCTGGAAGAGGTACTTCTCCTCCTGTGGAATGCGCTTGCTGCCGCTCGAGGTGCGCACCATCGCCAGGATGCGGCCCCCCGGCAGCGCCAGCAGGCTGCTCTCGTTGAAGGGATGCCCGCCGCCGTCGTACGCCATCGTCACCATCTCCCAGGTGTCGCCGCCGTCTTCCGAGCGCAGCACCCACGCCCGGTACGGATCGCCGGCCCGGGCGCTCCCGTAGACCTGGTGGAGAATCGTATCGTCGGCCAGAACACAGCTCTTCAGGTCGGACCCGTTGCGGACGAGGGCGAAGAACGGCAGCTCCTCGCCGCTCCGGAGAAGAAGGTGTTCCCAGGAGCCCTGTCGCGGCCGCTTTCGCGACACCCGCAGGCTGTGCTCCACGTGGATGCGCCCCGGGAACTCCTCCACCGCAAAGCCGCGGGCCTCGAACTCCTGCCTGCGCCCGGGCGGGTAGGCGTTGACGGGACGGGAGATCCGGACCTGCGTGCCGTCGCTGAGCACGGCGCTTCTCAGCGCCTCCGGGCACTCGCGGTACCGCCCGTCCTTCCCCTCCTCGAACCAGTTGTCCCCCCCGTCCGGGGAGAACAACTCCACGTGACCGGTGGCGCCTCCCGCCAGGCCACCTGCGTGGGAGTGCGCCGCACCCTCGACGCCGCGGGCCAGCGGCGTGTGGGAGTTCCAGTCGAATCCGACCCACAACTCGCCGCGGTCTCCCCCGACCACCGTGGGGAAGCTGGAGTAGCGGGTCTCGTCCCAGTACAATTTCGAGTGATTCACAAGGCGTCTCTGCGGGCGCGCAATGATAGACAAACCGAAGGTGACCACGAAGCGAGGGTTTGCAGGGAGGGCATCATGAAGCCGATGGACATCGGATCGAGAAAGCAGCTCTTCGTCGACGATCGCTTGATGGCCGCCGGCCATGGCGTCGAGCTCACCATGAATCCACCCGGCCAGGCGGCGGAGCCGGTGGTCACCGCCGGCGCCCCGTGGGAGGATCCGTCCACCACCAGCTTCGGCATCTACAGCAGCGTGCTGCAGGAAGAGGACGGGCGAATCCGGCTGTGGTATCACCTGCGCAAGGCGGGGTCCGGGCCCGGCCTGGAGCAGGCCTACGTCGGCTATGCGGAATCGACGGACGGCATCCACTTCGACAAGCCGGAGCTGAACCTCATCGACGAAGGCGGGTCGACGGCCAACAACGTCGTCATCCCGGGCAAGATCGGCGGCAGCTCGGTCTGGATCGACCCGAAGGCCCCGCCGGAGGAGCGCTACAAGAACCAGTCGAAGGTCTACAATCCGGATGTGGCGATGCAGTTCCACATGCACGGCTCGCCCGACGGAATCCACTGGAAGTTCCTTCGCCGCATGCAGCTGCCGCACCGCGGCGGCTGGGATACGCAGAGCATCATCTTCCGGGACCCCGCCATCGGGCGCTACGTTCTCTACACCCGCCGCTGGGTCGCCAAACGCCACACCACCGCCACCGGCAACGAGAACTACCGGACGGTGCGGCGTCTCGAATCCGACGATCTGATCAACTGGGAGAACCAGAAGACGGTCATGTGGCCGGACGAGGAAGACCTGGCGACGTACGAGACCGGGGCGCCGCTGGATCCCACGGCGCCGGAGAAGCCGTACGGCAGGACGCCGATGGACTACTACGGCGCCACCGTCTTCAAGTACCCGGACGCCCACGGCGTGTACGTCATGCTGGCCAACGCCAACTGGTACTGGTTCAACCGCGAGCCGGTGGTGACCACGGTCCGCGACGACATGGATGTCCCGCGCACCGAGACGCAGCAGATCTACGGCCCCAGCCGCTTCGACGCGCGTCTGTCGGTGAGCCGCGACGGAGTGAACTTCCTGCGCTGCGGCGGACGGCGGCCCTTTCTGAGCCCGGGGCCCGAAGGCGGCTTCTCCTCGCGCATGGTCTGGGCCATGCCGCAGCCGGTGCGAAGAGGTGACGAGATCTGGATCTACTACAGCGGCACCAACCGCGACCACGACGGCCTCGTCGACCCGGCGGGCGGGGGCCACCTCTCCGGCATCGGCCGGGCCATCCTGCGGCTCGACGGGTTCGTGTCGGCGGATGCGGGCTACGGCGGCGGCGAGATCGTCACGCCCGTCGTCCGCTTCGAGGGCCGGCGTCTGGAGCTGAACCTCGACACCGGCGGCGGCGGCGCCGTGCGCGTCGAGCTTCAGGATGCGCAGGGACGTCCCCTCGGCGGGTACACGGAGCGCGACGCCTCCTGGATCTGCGGCAACTCGGTGCGCATGCCCGTCCGCTGGAAGAAGGGCGCGGATGTCGGCCCGTTGTCCGGGACACCCGTCCGGATCCGTTTCGTCATGCGCGACTGCAAGTTGTACGCCTTTCAGTTCGTCGACTCGCCGGGGTCCTGACCCGCAACCATGCCGGATTTCCCTTGATTGCGTACACTTCGGAAGGTCACGGCAAGATGACAGAGGCTTTGGTGTGCCCCGCTGCCGTCGCCGCGAGAGGGTAGGGAGATGGCCTGCTATGGGAGGAACCAGGTTTCCGGATTGCTGAGGCCGGCCATCGTCGGCTGTCTCATCTCCGCCTGCTCCCTTGCACCGAAGCAGACCCCCCCGGTCCTCGAGGCGGTGGAGGAGCTGCCGGCCGGGTTCGCCGGCGGGGAAGCGGCCGGTCCCTACGAGCCGCGGGAGTGGTGGAAGAGCTTCTCCGACCCGATGCTCGACCGGGTGATCGCGGAGGTGCTCGCCTCGAACTTCGACCTGGCCGCGGCGGTGGCCCGGGTCGATCAGGCCAGGGCCCGGGCCCGCATCGCCAGGGCCCCGGTCTTTCCGCTCCTTCAGCCCGCGGTCGGCGTCAGCGACTCCGACACACCCACCAATGCGGGCATCGGCGCCCAATTCGACGAACTGGGCCTGGAGTCCGGTCTGGGTGCATCCGGACTCGTTCTCCCCGACCGCCTCGGACTGACCACCTACACCGCCGCCGCGGAAGTCGCCTACGAGCTCGACTTCTGGGGCCGGAACCGAAACGACGCCCTCGCCGCCGGGGCCGCGCGGCTGGCCTCGGAGTCCGACTACCTCACGGCCCGCATGGGGGTGCTGGCCGAGACTGTGCGGACCTACCTCGAGATCGCCAACCTGCGCCGGCAGCGGAGGCTGACCGGCGAGATGGTGGAGATCCTGCGGCACCAGGAGTCCCTTGCCGAGTCCCGCTATGGCCGCGGCCTGAGCGATGCGGGCGGCCTCCATGCGGCGCGGCGCCATCTGCGCAACACGCAGGCCGGGCTGCCGCAGATCGAGGCCCTGCTGGCCGATGCGGAGGGGCGGCTGTGGGTGCTCCTGGGAGGTTACCGCGCCGACCTCGCGGAGTTGCTGCCCGGTTCCCTGACCCCTGCCGCGGCGCTCGAGCCGGTCCCGGCCGGCATTCCCGCCGGCCTCCTGGCGCAGCGGCCCGATGTCGGCGCCGCCAGGCAGCGGGTGGAAGCGGCCCGGTACACCGTCGGCGCCCGCCGCGCGGACCTGCTGCCGAGACTGTCCCTGCACGGCTCCATCGGAGTGCAGAGCACCGAGGCCGACGAGTGGTTCGACCCGGATCAGTGGTTCCGGAATCTCAGCCTGAACCTGCTCGGCCCGGTTTTCCAGGGTTCGCGCCTTCGCGGCAATGTCGCTCTCGCCGAGGCCCGGTTGGATGAGGCGGCCGCCGCCTACGGGCGGGCCGTGGTGACCGCGGTCAACGAGGTCGAGTCCGCTCTCGCCGGTCTGGAGGCCAGCCGCCGCCGCCACTCGCTGCTGGTCTCGCTGGCGGAGGAGGCCGGGGCCGAAGCCGGGTTGCAGGAGCGGCGGTACCTCTCCGGGGTCGGCGGGTACGAGGCTTTCCTGGCCGCATCGCAGACTCTCCTCGGCGCGCAGGCCGCGCAGGCGGCCGCCGAACGTGACCTCGGCTACGCCCGCCTCGCGCTGCACCGCGCGCTGGGCGGCGCGTGGACCGCCGACAACCGGGAAGCCATCCGGCAGAGCAGCGCGGCTGCCGCTACCCCGCCGCCGACCTCCACGGAGTAAGTCGCCCATGTCCCGCATCCGCAGCCTCGTCGCCGCCGCCGCCATCCTCGTCGTTGCCGTGGGCCTGGCGGCCCTCCTGGTCTCCATGGCTCCCGAGCCGGCCCGCACCGAGCCGCCGCCGCAGATCCCCTTCGCCCAGACCGGCCTCGTCGCCGCCGGGTCCGGGGCCATACCCGTGTACGGGGCCGGCACCGTGAGGCCGAGCGCGGAGATCGACGTGGCGCCGCAGGTGGGCGGGCGAGTCGTGTGGGTCGACCCGGGATTCCAGAGCGGGGGCCGGGTGAAGGCGGGCCAGGCGCTGTTCCGCATCGAGGAGGCGGACTACCTCCACCGGGTGCAGGAAGCCGAGGCCAATCTCGCCGCCCGCCGCGTGGCCCTGCTCCAGGAAGAGGAACGGGCCGCCATCGCCCGCGACCAGTACCGGCTCTACTCCGAGCGGCAGGGGAATGCAACTTCGGCGCCGGCCGCCAATCCCCTCACCCTGAGGGAGCCGCAGCTGAAGGCGGCCCGTGCCGCCCTCGAGCGCGACCAGGCGCGGCTGGCCGACGCGGAGCTCTCCCTTTCCAGGACACGGGTGACCGCGCCCTTCGACGGCTTCGTGCGCGACGAGTCCGTCGACGTGGGACAGATCCTCGCGCCCGGACAGAGCGTGGGGCGCCTCTTCGCCGCGGATGCGGTGGAGGTGGTGGTGCCGGTCTCCGATGCCGACGCGGCCCTGATCCCGGGGCTGTGGGAGCTCGCGCCGGGGGACGGGGACCGGCGGGTGGCGGCCCGGGTGGTCGCCCCGTCGCGCGGCGGGAGTCATGCCTGGGAGGGCTATGTCGATCGGGGCGAGGCGGCCCTCGACGCGCGAACGCGCACCATCGACGTGATCGTGCGCGTTACGGACCCGTTCCCGGCGGGCGTGCATCCGTTGCTCGTGGGTGCCTTCGTGGAGGTGGAGATCGAGGGCCTGGCGCCGGATGATTACTTCAAGGTGCCGAGAGCAGCCCTCCAGCCGGGCGACGAGGTCTGGACGGTGAAGGACGGGGTGGTGAGCATCGTTCCGGTGCGCGTGCTTCAGCGCGCCGACGACCGGGTATTCGTCACCGGCGGCCTGGAAGGCGGCGGCAAGGTAGTCACCGGCGGAATCCGGTTCGCCACCGAGGGCATGCGCGTCCTCACGGAGGCCGACCCCGCGCCATGAGTCCCGGCAACGGCAATCACGAGGAACGGCCCGGCCCGATCGCCTACATGGCCGGCAACGGTGTGGCCGCCAACCTGTTGATGTGGGCCATCGTCGCCGCCGGGGTGGTGGCGCTGACCGGTATCGAGCGGGAAGCCTGGCCCACGACCCCATTCTACCATATCGAAGTCTCGATGGCCTATCCCGGCGCCACACCGGAGGAGATCGAGGAGTCGATCGTCGTCAGGATCGAGGACCAGGTCAGCGGGCTGGATGACGTGAAGGCGGTCAAGTCCGTAGCCGCCCCGGGTATGGCCTCGGTGCGGGTTCAAATGGCTTTCGATACGGACATGGCCCGGGCCTTGGACGATATCGAGTCCGCGGTCAATCGAATACAGTCCTTCCCGGCCGGCGCCGAACGTCCCCTGTTCCGGGAGATGGACAACCGCCTGAGCATGATGCGGCTCATCGTCCACGGCGACGTCTCCGAGCGCGCGCTGAAGGAACTGGCGTACCAGATCGAGGACGACCTCACGACGCTCCCCTCCGTCTCCCAGGTCGAGGTCAGCGGTGTCCGGAGCTACGAGATCTCCATCGAGGTGCCCCTCCACCGCCTGCGGGCCCTCGGACTCACGCTCACCGACATCGCCGACACGATTCGCCGGAGTTCCCTGGACCTGTCCGCCGGCAGCATCGATACCCGGGAATCCCAGGTGAGGGTCCGCACCCTCGGCCAGAACTACGACCAGAAGGACTTCGAGGAGGTCGTCCTCCTCAGCGGCCGTGACGGCACGGTCCTGCGCCTTGGAGATATCGCCGAGGTCCGCGACGGTTTCCAGGAAGCGGACCTGATCGTGCGGCATCAGAACCACCCCGCCGTCTTCGTCGAGGTCTACCGGGCCGATGGCGAGCAGGTGATGGACGTGGCCAGGACCGTCCGCGAGCACCTGGCGGACGAGGTGATCCCGGCCCTGCCGGACGGTGTGGGCGTCACCATGTGGAATGACGAATCCCAAGTCTACGAGGAACGCGCCGATCTCCTCCTCAAGAACGGGCTCCTGGGGCTGGTGCTGGTGCTGATCGCACTCAGCCTGTTTCTCGAAATCCGGCTCGCCCTCTGGGTCGCCGTGGGCCTCGCCGTTTCTGGTATGGGCGCCCTCGCCATCATGATGGCACTCGACGTGGCGATCAACACCATCAGCCTGTTCTCCTTCGTCCTCGCCATCGGCATCATCGTCGACGATGCCATCGTCGTGGCCGAGCACATTCAATCGGAACGCAAGCGGGGGACCCCCGGGGTCGCAGCCGCGATCCGAGGCGTACGGCGGATCAAGGTGCCCTTGACCTTCGCCGTCCTCACTTCGGTGGTGGCCTTCGTCCCCTTGCTGTTCATCCCGGGAGGCGTCGGTGACGTCTGGCGGGCCCTGCCGATCATCATCATCGCCATGCTGCTGGTTTCCCTGGTCGAATCGCTGCTGGTGCTGCCCAACCACCTGTCCCATTTGCACGGCCCGGAGTGGGAGCCGGCCAATGCCTTCGACCGGTTCTTCGCGCGGCTCCAGGGGCGCGTGAACGCGCTGCTGAACAGGTTCCTGCAAGGGCCTCTGGACCGGGCCCTGAGGTTCGCCACGGACCAGCCCGGGGTGACGATGGCGGGGGCCGTGGGAATGCTCGTGCTGAGCATCTCCCTTTTGCCCGCCGGGATCGTTCCCACGACGCTGG
>JAJDTN010000395.1 GCA_022827165.1 Candidatus Latescibacterota bacterium | reverse complement strand
CGTCATCACCGTCATGGAGTCGCAGACGTCCAAGCCCGTGGTGCCACGTCTGCCCTTCGGGCTGGGGGAGAACTATCCCAATCCGTTCAATCCCGAAACCCGGATCGCCTATACCCTGTCCACGGCCGGTCCTGTGGAGTTGGCCATTTACAATATCCTGGGACAGCGGGTACGCATCCTGGTGAGGGAGATACAGGCCGCCGGCAGCTATCGGGTTGCCTGGAATGGGCGCAACGACAGCGGTGCGCCTGTTGCCAGTGGGGTGTATCTGTATCGGTTGTCCAGTACACAGGAGGTGCAGACGCGGCGTCTGTTGCTTCTGAAATAGCGCGTCCGAAGAGGTGCCCGCCGCGACATCAGCGCGGTCGGCTCCTGGGGGCCGAGCACGAGCATCGCCGGGTCGCGGCAGCCGGATCGCATCATTCGCAGACTTGGCCATGGGCTTGGGGAACGCCTTCGAGCCACTCCTGGAAGGCGGCGTCTGCCGGCGCGCAGAGCCCGGTGCCGCGGAAGTCGATGTACTTGAGATCCGACAGCTCCGTAAGGCTCGGGGGAAGAGGGCCGGTCAGTTGCGGGTTGACGGAGAGATCGAGGGTCCACAGCCGGGAGAGGGTGCCCAGGGTGTCGGGGACCCCTCCCGAGAGATCGCAGTGGGACAGGTTGAGGAAGACGAGGTTGGAGAGGTTGCCCAGGGCCTCGGGAATCTCGCCGGTGAGATCGTTGTTCTGTAGGAAGAGGCCGCTGAGGTTGGAGAGGCGGGCCAGGGCCTCCGGGATGGGCCCGCTCAGATCGTTCTCCGCCAGGCTCAGGTGCCCGATGCTGGACATGCCCCCCAGAGTCTCGGGGACGGGTCCCGTGAGGTCGTTGCCGTCGAGCCGCAGGAAGGTGAGGCTGGACAGGCGGCCCAGGGCCTCGGGAATGGGTCCGCTCAGATCGTTGTCCGCCAGGCTCAGGTGGGAGAGGGCGGAGAGGCGGCCGAGGGCTTCGGGGATCGGTCCGTCGAGGTCGTTTCCCGGGAGGTTCAGCCCCTGCAGGCTGTCGAGGCGGCCGAGGGCCTCCGGGATCGGGCCGCTCAGGTCGTTATCCCGCAGATCCAGGAACCGCAACGGCTCCAGACCGGCCAGGGTGTCGGGTATCTCTCCGCTGAGTCCGTTCGAGGCGAAGAGGGCCGCCTCCAGGTGATCCAGGCGGCCGAGGATCCCAAGGGTCTCGGCAACGGCACCCTTCAGGTTGTTCTCTTCGAGAAGCAGGGCCGTCACCCGTCCGTCTTGGACGGTGACTCCGTGCCAGCTCTCCAGGTCGTCGGTCGACCAGTTCGCGGCCGTCTTCCAGTCGGGGCCGCCGGTGGCGCGATAGAAGGCGGTGAGGACCTCGCGTTCGCGGGCGGCCCTCTGGAGTTCCGAATCGACGGTGACCCGGAATACCGCCGCGTCCAGCCGCCTCCCGGTGGGGGCGGAGACGGAAACGGTGACGGTGGCGGTCCCCGTTCCGACCCCGGTGAGAGTGAGCAGGCCTTCGCTCACGGATACGGTGACCACCGAGGTGTCGCTGGAGTAGGCATGCAGAAAGTGGTCTCCCGGCCCTCCGCTGAGGCTCACCGTCAGCTGCACCTCGTCCCCCGTGTCGAGGATCTGATCGTCGATGGGATCGACGGTGAGCTGAATGACGATCCGGTCCTCGCTTTGACAGCCGAAGAGGAGGCACCCGGCGCCCAGGAGCATCGACGCCAGCAGGCGACCCATCGCTAGTCCTCTAGTTCCAGTTGAAGAGTGGGCCTTGAGTCTTGGACCTTCACCAGTTGGCATCGGCCTCATCGAAGTAGGGTGAGCTTGCGCGTCTGTACGGCTTCCCTCGTCACCAGCCGGTAGACGTAGACCCCGCTGGCCAGGGAGCGGCCACGCTCATCCCGGCCGTCCCAGCGCAGGAGGTGCAACCCCGCCTCCTTCCGGCCCTCGTGCAGCACCGCCATCCGCTGGCCCGTCAGCGCGAACACCTCCAGGCGCGCTGACCCCGGCAGCAGCTGGAACCAGGAGATGACGGTGCCGCTGTTGAAGGGGTTGGGCGCGTTCTGCTGCAGCTGGGGGCCGTCGGGCAGGCCGAGCCGCTCCCGGGCCAAGGCCACCACCTTGGCCCGCTGCGGCTGGCCGAAGCTCTCGGCGAAGAGGAAGAAGTCGGCGAGGTCCACCACGCCGCTGGCATCCAGATCGAACCGGGGATCGCTGCCGCCGAAGGACCCGGCGAAAAGGAAGAAGTCCTCAAACCCGACCTCGCCGTCGCCGTCGAAGTCTGGGCTGGCCTTGGCCGTGATGGTGAAAGTCACCGGCTCGAGATCTGCCACCGTGGCGACGACGGTATAGGTTCCGAGTTCCTCGCCCAGGGTCAGGGCGGTCACTGCCAGGCCCTCGGCGTCGGTCGTGTCGCTCACGGCAGACAGGGTCCCGCCCTCGCCGGCAACGGCGAAGGTGACCACGACGCCGGGCAAGGGCTGCCTGTTCTGGTCCTTCACCGAGACCACGAGGGGCTCGGCCAGGAGCTTCCCGCTCGGACCTTGCTGGGCATCGCCGCCGACCTTCTTCAGGGTCGTGGGAATCGACCGGGTTTGCAGCTCATCCTCTCGCAGAACCCAATTCGGGTCAACGATCTCAACCAACGTCCACACCTTGCCTTCCCGAGAGATTCTAAGAGCGTGGCGTAACGTCACCGAGTCCCTCGGCAACTCGCTCCCCAAGATCACGCCACACGGACCAAGATTGGTCTCTCCTCGGTAGACACACACCAATAGAGTGGGACCATGTTCAGGATGCTCTGTATAGGCGTTTCTGATCAGCCAATCAGTTCCGGTGCACTCCTCACCAACGTCCAACTCAATCCCAATGTAGCAGGGAGGTTTGTCTCGATACTCCTCCTTCAAGGGGCCTGGAGGATCGGAGGGTGGAGGAGGATCGGGAGGAAGGTCCAACCTCAATCCGTAGAACCCGGCCGCAACTGCCCCATTCCTCGTGCCTACATAGAACTGATAGCTGCTCTGTGTCAAAAGGGGTAGTTCCTTCTCCTCGTCAACACTCACCCAAGGAGCGGGCTGGAAGTACCAATTTACACGAAGTGCCCAAAGACCCCTCTCCTCCAGACGAGTGATGAAGGAGAAACTCAACGTGTCCCCCTCGACCAGATCCTCAAACCGGATCTCCGAAGGCTCGATAGAGATTGGATCAGGAGGCCTCCACGAAAACACCCTGAGACGAAGGTCACCATCAAACAGCATGGTCATTCGAGTAGTAACCCGAGCTTCGTAGACTGAGGAGTCTACCCAAACAGCAAAGGTCTCACCTTTTGTCATCGGGTACTGAAACCACGCATCTATTATCACATGGTCATCAGCTACGGCAACTGAGCTAAGACAGAGAACGGCAACAAGACGAAGCAAAATGGGACTCCCCTTCCAGAGGTAGGTTCAAAACGGGGCAGCGGTCCCCTCGTTCGGCAGGCTCTCTCACTCAGAGTCGCCAATATGTCCCCATGGTACCACGACTTAAGGAGTCTAGTCTGAGTCCTTAACGGAGCACTTGTCTTCCTCCGCCCGGATCAGCAGGTTGCCGTAGGGGTCCACCTCCGCCCGGTACCCCGGGTGCAGCAAGGTCGTCGAGTCCAGCTCCTGCACCACCGCCGGACCCTCGATGCGGGTGCCCGCCCCGAGGCCGGAGCGCTCGTACACCGGGCAGTCCACGAATCCCCCCGACTCCTCGAAGTACACGAGCCGGGACCCCGCCGGCCCGGCGCCCGAGTCCGCCTCCAGCCGCCGCAGCTCCGGCCGGGAGATCTCGCCCACCGCCGACAGGCGGATGGTGACGATCTCCACCGGCTCCCCGGGCGCCTTGAAGCCGTAGGCGCGCTCGTGCTCCTCGTGGAAGCGCCCCGCCAGCCGGCGCCCCTCCGCGGGAGGAAAGCCGGCGTCCTCGACCTCCACCCCGAGTTCGTAGCTCTGCCCCACGTAGCGCAGGTCGAGCTGGCGGACGAAGCGCATGCGCGCCGGATCGACGCCGTCGGCGGCCAGGGCCCGGCGGCCCTGCGCCTCCAGCGCCTCCAGTGCGGACGCCAGGCGATCGGCCCCCGCCGCCGCCAGGGGCTCCAGGTGGGTGGCGTTGAAGTCGTGGCGCAGGTCGGTGGCCAGCAGGCCCATGGCCGAGAACGTCCCCGGGCTCGGCGGCACCAGCAGCTCCGGGATCTCCAGCTCGCGCGCCAGGCGGTTGCCGTGCAAGGGCCCGGCGCCTCCGAAGGCGACGAGGGTGAAGTCCCGGGGGTCGTACCCCCGCTGGATGGAGATGCGTCGCAGGGCGCCGGCCATGGCGGCGTTGGCGATCTCCACGATGCCGCGGGCGGCCTCCACCGGCTCCAGGCCGAGGGGTCCGGCGCAGCGCTCGCGGACGGCGCGCTCCGCCGCCTCGACGTCGAGGCGGATCTCGCCGCCCAGGAAGTAGCCGGGGTCCAGCCGGCCGAGGACCAGGTTGGCGTCGGTGATCGTCGGCTCGCGGCCGCCGGCGCCGTAGCAGGCCGGCCCCGGGTCGGCCCCGGCGCTCCTCGGACCAACCCGGAGGGCGCCGCCGCGGTCGATCCAGGCGATGGAGCCGCCGCCGGCGCCGATCTCCACGAGGTCGATGACGGAGCTGCGGATCGGGTAGCCCCCGCCCCTGGCCCCGTGCTCGCTGGAGACCGCCGCCGAGCCGACCTCGTACTCCTTGGTGATGCCGGGGGCGCCGTCCTGGACGAGGCCCGCCTTGGCCGTGGTCCCGCCCATGTCGAAGGAGATCAGGTCCCGGCGCCCCAGCCGCTGGCCGAGGGCCCCGGCGGCGATCACCCCCGCCGCCGGACCGGACTCGACCATGAAGACCGGCTTCTCCGCCGCCGCCCGGAAGGAGTAGACGCCGCCGCTGCTCTGCATCAGCAGCAGGGGGGCCTGCAGCCCGGCCTCGCGCAGGCGCGTCTCGATGCGCTCCAGGTAGCGGGCCACGGAGGGCCGGATGCCGGCGTTGATCACCGTGGTGCTGGCGCGGAAGTACTCGCGGAAGTCGGGGGCCACCTCGCAGGAGAGGGAGACGGCCTCGGCGCCGAACTGCTCGCGCAGGATCTCGCCGGCGCGGCGCTCGTGGGCGGGATTGACGTAGGAGTGGAGGAAGCAGACGGCGATCGACTCGACGCCCTCGTCCCGGAGCCGCGCCGCCGTCTGGCGGAGGGCGGCCTCGTCGAGGGGGCGGACGACCTCGCCGGAAGCGTCGAGGCGCTCGGGCACGCCGAAGCAGCGGTGCCGGGGCACCAGGGGCGGCGGCTTCTCGAAGTGGACGTCGTAGAGGGAGGCGCGGATCTGGCGCTGGATCTCCAGCAGGTCGCGGAAGCCCTCGGTGGTGACGAAGCCCGTCGGCGCCAGGCGGCCCTCGATGATGGAGTTGGTGGCGACGGTGGTCCCGTGGACGACGTAGCTCACCTGATCCGGCGAGACCCCCGCCTGCTCGAGGATGCGGGAGGTGATGCGCAGGAAGCCGTCGGAGGGGTCGGCGGGGGTCGAGGAGAGCTTGCAGATGTGGACCCGGCCGCTGGCCTCGTCCACGAGGGTGGCGTCGGTGAAGGTGCCGCCGATGTCGACGCCGAGGCGGAAGCCCGCGGCCGGGGGCGCGGCCATGCTAGGCCTGCCCCTGGCCCCTCAGCCGCCGGGTCTCCTCCTCGTCGACGCTCCAGGAGTCGGTGTCGACGGCGACGCGGTAGATCTCGCGGGCCCGGGCGGGATCGACCTTGCCGTCGCGCACGTCCTCGAGGACCCGCTCGGGGTCGCGTTCCTCGGGCGGGCCGTAGCCGCCGCCGCCGCAGGTGCGGTAGCTGAGGACGTCTCCGGGCCCGAGGGTGACGGTCACCTTGGAGCCGAGAGGGGTGGTCTCGCCGTCGCGCTCCACCGCGTAGCTGGCCCTGCGGCCGTCCTGCCCGCCGAAGAGGCCGTGGGGTCCCCAGCGGTCGCGGTCGGCGAGGATGGTGAAGGTCGCCTCGCCGGAGGGGAACCGGTAGTCGCGGCGCATGCCGAGGCCGCCGCGGTGGCGGCCCGGGCCCTCGGAGTCCTCCACCAGCTCGTAGCGCTCGATGCGCACCGGGTAGTTCAGCTCCGTCTCCTCCACGGGAGCGTTCTCCGTGTTCTGGCCGTGGGCCTGCACCGCGTCGGGGCCGTCGCTGCCGACACGGCCGCCGTAGCCGCCGCCGAGGGTCTCGAGGAAGCAGAAGTACTCGCCCGTGGCCGGGTCGAGGCCGCCGAAGCCGGAGTGGCAGATCATGCCCTTGGTGCCCGCCGGCATGCGCTCCGGCAGGGCCTGCGCCAGGGCCCGGAAGGTGACCTCCACGAGGCGCATGTGGGTCTCCCAGCCGCCGACCACCGGCGCCGGCGGCCGGCAGTTGGCCACCGTGCCCTCCGGCGCCACGAGGCGCACCGAGCGGTAGAAGCCGGCGTTGAGGGGCACGTCGGTATCGATGGCGCAGCGCAGCACGTAGGCGGCCACGGCGTAGGTCATGGAGAGGGTGGAGTTCACCGGCGCCGGGCGCTGCTCGTCGCAGCCGCTGAAGTCGAAGAGGATTCCCTCGTCGTCGACGACGACCTTCACCGCCAGGCGCACCGGCCGGTCGGTGAAGCCGTCGTTGTCGACCACGCCCTCGGCGGCGAACTCTCCGCGCGGGAGGCGGGAGATCTCGTCGCGCGTGAGGCGGTCCGCGTAGTCGATGAGCCGCCGGGCGTACTCCTCCACCGTCTCGCGGCCGTAGCGCCGGTAGAGGGCGGTGAGCCGCCGGATGCCGGTGTTGTTGGCCGCCACCTGGGCGCGGAAGTCGCCCGCCGTCTCGCGCTTGGAGCGGATCTGCCCGAGGATCAGCCGGAAGACGTCGGGGTTCATCTCGCCGCCGGTCACCAGCTTCACCGGCGGGATGATCACCCCCTCTTGGTAGACCTCCTGGAAGGCGCCGACGCTGGCCGGGGCCCCGCCTCCCACGTCGACGTGATGGGCGAGGTTGGCGACGAAGCCGCACAGCTCATCCTCATAGTAGAAGGGGGCGATGAGGAAGATGTCGTTGAGATGAACGCCGCCCCGGTACGGGTCGTTCATGACGATGGCGTCGCCCGGGGCGAGATTGTCGACGCCGTACTCATCGAGGGCGAGAGGGACGAGGCGCACCATCGACCCGAGGTGGTTGGCCTGGGCGAAGGCCTGGGCCAGGACGTTGGCGTCGCGGTCGAAGATGGCGCAGGAGAAGTCGCAGCGGGTCTTGATGTTGGTCGAGTAGGCGCTGCGCCGCAGGGCGGCGGACATCTCCTCGGTGGTCTCGCCGAGGGCGTTGCGGATGACCTCGAACTTGATGGGGTCGGTCTTCACGGGCTTGGTGGCGGGTGCCGCGTCAGGCGCGGTTGCCGCCGCCCCAGACCGAGGTGAAGTAGTCGCCCTCGTGGAACCGGTTCGGGCGCAGGGCGTGCAGGTCGACCTCCGGCTCCTGGCCGGCGATGGTCTGCGCCAGCGACTCGCCGATGGAGGGGCCGAGCTTGAAGCAGTGGCCGTTGCCGGCGACGCAGGCGTAGTACCCGGGGACCTCGGGGTCCGGGCCGACGAGGGGGTGCCAGTCGTCGGTGATGGTGTAGAACGAGGCCCAGCCGCGCACGAAGGTCCCCTCGCGGGCGGCGGGGACGCGCTGGCCGAGGAGATCCTCGATGCGCCGGCGGGTGGGCTCGTCGATCTCGGGGTCGTAGCGCTCGATGTCGAGGGGCTCGATCTCCTTGGGGAAGCCGAGGCCGGCCAGCAGCCGGCGGGGCCCCGCGGGCCGGGCGTAGAACCGCAGCCGCGGGTCCGAGAGCCACGGGAACCCGTCGGTCTCGAAGGGCACGTCGAGGACGATGTCGGACTCGCGGCTCCAGCGGAAGGAGTAGTTGAGCCCCACCCAGGAGGCGACGACGCGCCCCCAGCCGCCGGCGGCGTTGACCACCACCGGCGTCGAGATCGGTCCCGCCTCGGTCTCCACGCCGGCCACGCGGCCTCCCTCCAGGGTGATCCCGGTGGCGCCCACGCCCTCGCGCACGGTCAGGCCCAGCGGTTCGGCGGCCGAGGCCAGCAGCCGGGTGGTGGCCAGCGGGTCGGCGTACCCGGACCGCGGCTCGAAGATGCCGGCCCGCACCCGCTCCAGGTCGACCACGGGGAAGCGCTCCCGCAGCGCCCCGGGGGAGAGCTCCTCCACCGGCACGCCGTGCTGCCGCTCCATGTCGGCCACCTGCCGCCCCTGGTCGAGGCTGTCCTCGTCGAGGAGGGTCAGATAGCCGGACTGCCGGAAGCCGCAGGAGCCGCCGAAGGTCTCCTGCGCGCCGGCGAACATCTCCGCCGAGCGCACGGCCAGGCGGATGGTCAGGGGATTCGAGTAGAAGGTGCGGATCGCCGCGGCCGAGTGGCCGGTGCTGACCGCGGCGAGGCTGCGCTTTTCGAGCAGCACCACCGATCCGAAGCCCGTCCGGGCGAGGAAGTGGGCGGTGCTGACGCCGAGGATGCCGCCCCCGATGACGACGGCGTCGGCGGTCGATGACATGGCTGTCTCCGGTGAAGGGGGCTGGTTGCCCCGTGCGGTCAATTAACGCAAGTTGGATCGCATGGGCCACGCGCCCCCACAGACGAAAGGAACGTCCCAGTGAGCGATGGAACAGCACCCCGGATCGAGGGCGCCGTGCCCGTCCTGGCCATGCCCTTCGACGACGAGGGGGTCATCGACGAGGACAGCATGCGGCGGCAGCTCGACTTCTGCGTCGAGGCCGGATCGCAGGCCGTGGCCTTCGGCATGGGCAGCGAGAGCGCCGTCCTCACCGACTCGGAGAAGAGCCGCATGTGGAGCCTGGCGGCGCGCCACGTGGACGGCCGCGTGCCGGTCATCGCCGCCACCGCCCACGCCAGCCGCCCGGGGACCCTGGAGCACACGGCGATGGCCCGCGACTGCGGCGTCGACCTCGCCATGGTCAACCCGGACCGCCACGGCGGCGACGAGCTGGTGAGGTTGTTCCGCGACCTGTCGGAGCAGGTGGAGCTGCCGCTGATGGTGCAGGACGCCGGCGGCAACGCCCCGGCCGAGGTGCTGCTGCGGGCCGTGGACGAAGCCCCCCACGTTACTTGCCTCAAGCTGGAATCGCAGGGGGCCCCGGACAAGATCGGCGCCGTCGTCGACGGTCTGCGGGAGCGCGGCCTCCTGGGCGGCGGCCCCCGGGAGCTGACCGTCCTCGGCGGCGGCAACGGCAACTGGCTCCCCGAGGAGCTGGACCGCGGCTCCGTGGGCAGCATGCCCCACCCGGCCCTGATCGACTCCTTCCGCAGCGTCTGCGACCACTACGCCGCCGGCGATCCCGAGGCCGGCCGCCAGGCCTACCACGGCATCGTGGCGCCGGTGCTGCGGACCCTCATCGTCGGCGCCGCGTCGCCCCTGTGGCTGCACAAGACCCTCTTCGTGCGCGCCGGCATCTTCCGCAGCGCCTACAGCCGCCGCGGCGGCTCGGCCCTGCCCGACTGGCTCATGGAGCGGGTCATGGAGCATATCGAGGCCCACGACTTCGCCATCTACCGGCGGATCGCCGGACAGGGGGGCTAGGCGGATGCGCCTGGAGGCACAGCGGCTTCCGGGGCGGCGAGGCCGGATGCGCGTCCGCGCGCCGGAGCGCGGTCCCCGGTCCGGTGGATCGGCGGGCCGGGCGGCTGACCGGATGCCCTTGGCGGCCCAGCGGCCCCCGGGTCGGATGGGCGCCCTCGACCCGGCGCACGATCCCGTGCCCGGCGGATCGGCGGGCCGTGCGGATCACCGGACGCCCTTGGAGGCCCAGCGGCGCCCGGGTCGGATGGGCGCCCCCGACGCGGCGCGCGGCCCCCGGACCGGGCAGCGGAACCTGCCGCGGCCCTCCCTGTTGCGGCGCGGCTTCCCGCGCCGGGCCACCGCGGCCATGGCGGCAGCCCTCGTCTGCGGCGCCTGGACCGAACCCGCCGCCGCCGCGGACTCCGCGGAGACCGGCGCCTCGCCCTGCGGCGATGTGACCATCGCCGAGATGAACTGGGCCTCGGCGGCGGTGGCCGCCCACGTGACGGCGATCATCCTCCATGAGGGCTACGGCTGCACCCCCGACCTGGTGCCCGGCGACACCGTGCCCACGGTGACCTCCATGACCGAGAAGGGCGAGCCCGATGTCGCCCCGGAGGTCTGGATCAATGCCGCCCGCGAGGCCGTGGACAAGGCGGTGGCCGAGGGGCGGCTGAAGATCGCCGGCGAGATCCTCTCCGACGGCGGCGTCGAAGGCTGGTGGATCCCCGACTACATGGTGGAGGAGCACCCGGAGCTGACCACCCTGCAGGCGGTGCGCCAGCGGCCGGACCTCTTCCCCGACAAGGAGGAGCCGGGCAAGGGGCGGTTCTACGGCTGCCCGCCGGGCTGGGCCTGCGAGCACCTGAACGTCAACCTCTTCGCCGCCTACGGCATGGAGGAGGCGGGCTTCACCCTCTTCAACCCGGGCTCTTCCGAGGGGCTGAAGGGGGCCATCGCCCGCCAGTTCGAGCGCCGGCGGCCGATCTTCACCTACTACTGGGCGCCCACGGCGATCCTCGGCCGCTACCCGCTGGTGCGGCTCGGCGGCATGGAGCACGATCCCGAGACCTGGGACTGCATCGCCGACAAGGACTGCGCCGACCCGCGGCCCAACGGCTGGGAGCCCAGCGTCGTGCTCACCGTCGTCACCTCGCGCTTTGCGGAGGAGTCGCCCGAGGCCTTCGACTTCCTCTCCCGCCTCTCCTGGTCGAACGAGGTGGTCAACGGATTCCTGGCCTGGCAGGACGAGCGCCAGGCCACGGCCCGGGAGACGGCCGAGCACTTCCTCGGCAGCCGCGAGGAGATCTGGGGGGCCTGGGTGCCCGAAGAGGTGGCGGAGAAGGTGAAGGCCGGCTTGTAGCCCGCCCGGGAGGCCCGCCTCTGCCTCCGGCCGGCGGCTGCCCGGCCGCGGAATCCAACAACAGCCGGCGGACCGCCGGCAGGACGGAGAAGCGCCGATGGCGGACTGGCTGCGGGAATTCCCGACTCTCGAAGTGGGCGAGCTGCGCGCCCTCAAGAAGTCCTTCGACGCCGCGTACCGGGGGTTCTCCCGCGAGTACGGCGAGGCGATCGAGGCGTTCTTCGACCCCCTCCTCTACCTCCTCATCCGCTTCGAGCAGCTCCTGCTCGCCACCCCCTGGTGGCTGATGATCGCCGTCATCGCCGGGCTCTGCTACCTGGCGAGCCGGAGCCGGTGGCTCACCGCCGGCGTGGTCGTCACGTTCTTCGCCATCGGCTGGTTCGGCATGTGGGAGGACACGATGCGCACCCTCGCCATCATCCTCGTCTCCACCCTCATGGCCGTGGCCGCCGGCATCCCCGTGGGGATCGCCATGTCGCGCTCGGACCGGGTGCAGGCCGTCATCACCCCCGTCCTCGACGTCATGCAGACGATGCCGATCTTCGTCTACCTGATCCCCGTGGTCATGCTCTTCGGCCTCGGCAAGATCCCCGGCGTCATCGCCGTCGTCATCTACGCCGTGCCGCCGGTGATCCGCCTCACCAACCTCGGCATCCGCCTCGTCGACGAGGAGGTCCTGGAGGCGGCCGACGCCTTCGGCGCCGACGCCCGCCGCCGGCTCCTGGGCGTGCAGCTGCCCCTGGCCCTGCCCAACATCATGGCCGGCGTCAACCAGACGATCATGATGGCCCTCTCCATGGTCGTCATCTCCTCCATGATCGGCGTCAAGGGACTCGGCCAGCCGGTGCTGCGGGCGGTGACCAACCAGTACTTCGCCCTCGGCCTGTTCAACGGCGCCGCGGTGGTGGCCCTGGCCATCGTCTTCGACCGCATCACCCAGAGCTGCGGCCGGCGCCTGCAGGCCAACCGCTGACCATGGCGCGTCCCGGCGACATCGAGATCCGCGGCCTCTACAAGGTCTTCGGCCCCGATCCGGAGGCGGCCATGGACCGGGTCCGCGAGGGGGTGGGCAAGGAGGAGCTGCTCTCCGGCTACGACCACATCCTCGGACTGCGCCACGTCGACCTGGCCATCGAGGAGCACACGGTGCAGGTCGTCATGGGCCTCAGCGGCTCCGGCAAGTCGACCCTCATCCGCCACATCAACCGCCTCATCGAGCCCACCGAGGGCGAGGTCCTCGTCGGCGGCCAGGACGTGCTCGCCCTCGACCGGCTGGAGTTGCAGCACTTCCGCCGGCACGAGGTCAGCATGGTCTTCCAGCGCTTCGCCCTGCTGCCTCACAAGACGGTGCTGGAGAACGTCGCCTACGGCCTGAGCATGCAGGGAGTGCCGCGCGCCGAGTGGACGGACCGCGCCGGGGGGTGGATCGAGCGCGTCGGCCTGACGGGCTACGAGGACTCGTACCCGGCGCGGCTGTCGGGTGGCATGCAGCAGCGCGTGGGACTGGCGCGGGCCCTGGCCACCGACGCCGGCATCCTGCTCATGGACGAGCCCTTCAGCGCCCTCGACCCGCTGATCCGCACCGACATGCAGGCCCTGCTGCTGGAGCTGCAGCGGGAGCTGCACAAGACGATCGTCTTCGTCACCCACGACCTGGAGGAGGCGATCGAGATCGGCGACCGCATCGCCATCCTGCGCGACGGCGAGATCGTCCAGAACGGGGACCCGCAGCAGATCGTCCTGGAGCCGGTGGACGACTACATCGCCGAGTTCACCCGCAACATCAACCGCGGCCGCGTCCTGCGCGTGGGCTCCCTCATGGAGCCGGCGAAGGAGGGCCTGCGGGGGCCGCCCCACATCCCGGCGGGAATGTCCCTGGGCGACGCCCTGCCCCTGCTGACGCCGCCGGCCCCGAGCGAGGCGCCGGTGGTGGACGACAGCGGCGAGACGGTGGGCTCGATCTCGGCGGGGCGGGTTGTGGCGGCCCTGGGGGAGGGGAGCGGGACCGAGAGTTCTTGAGAATTCGCATCCATCGCGGCACCAAGGAAATCGGCGGCACCTGCATCGAGATCGAGGCGCAGGGGAAGCGCGTCGTCCTCGATGTCGGCCTGCCGCTGGACACACCGGACGGCGCCGGTGCGGATGTGTGCGACAGCCTGCTCCCCAAGGTCCCCGGCTTCCGGGAGCGCGACGACAGCCTGCTGGGGGTGGTGATCTCCCATTCGCATCCCGACCACTACGGTCTGGCGCGGAACATCCGCCCGGAGATCCCGGTGCATATCGGCGAAGCGGCGCACAAGATCCTGGCGGCGGCGCGACCCTTTGTCCCGCAGGGCTACGCTTTCACCGATCCCCACTTCCTCCATCACCGGAGGCCGGTGGAGATCGGCCCCTTCCGCATCACCCCCCACCTCGTCGATCACAGCGCCTTCGACGCCTACGCCCTCCTCGTGGAAGCCGACGGCAAGCGCGTCTACTACTCCGGCGACTTCCGCGCCCACGGCCGCAAGGCCTCTCTGATCGAGGCGGTGATCCAGCATCCGCCCCGGGGCATCGATGTCCTTCTGATGGAAGGGACGACGATCGGGCGAACGGGGACGGGCGAGGGATTTGCCACCGAGGCGGAACTCGAAGAGCAGTTCGTCCAGGCCTTCGAAGAGACTCGGGGCCTCCACCTCGTCTGGACCTCGGCCAAGAACATCGACCGCGTGGTGACGATCTTCCGCGCCGCCCGGAAGACGGGCCGCGCCCTGGTCATCGATCTCTACGCGGCCCTCGTCCTCGAAGCGACGGGAAGGGAGAAAGTCCCCCAGTCCCACTGGGACGGCGTGAAGCTCTATCTCCCTCAGCGCCAACGGGTGCTCGTCAAGACCAACAAGATGTTCGATGAACTTGGACGGCATGACGCGAACCGCATCTACCCGGAGAGCCTGCCCGGCCTGGGAGGCAGGGCCGTCATGCTCTTCCGCACCGGCATGATGCACGACCGCGGCCTTCAGTCCGTGCTCGACGGCGCCGCCCTCACCTACTCGATGTGGGAGGGCTACCTGAAGGAGGAGAGCACGCGGAGAGTCACGGGATGGCTGGAGGAGAACGGCATTCCCTGGCAGGTCCTCCACACCTCCGGCCACGCCTCGGTGGCCGACCTGCAGCGCTTCGCCGCGGCCCTCGCCCCTCGCCGGCTGGTGCCCATCCACTCCTTCGAGACGGCGCGCTTCGTGGAGTTCTTCGACAACGTGGACCGGCAGGAGGACGGGGTGTGGTGGGAGGTCTGAGGGTGGGTCAGGGGGCAGTTTTTCTTCAGGATCCGCCGTCAGAATCGCTTAGATTGCGTAGGTGGTCACGGAGGGTAGCAGCAATCACGACCTCCGAAAGGAGGCGAGAATGGAGGATTCAACCATGAAGACCCAGCCAGCCGGCCTCTCGCGTCAGTGCAGGAGTACGGACCGTCTCCTGTGGGAGGCGTACGCACGAAGTGGAAATCAGTCCGAGATCCCGAGATGCCGTCTCCTCTTCCCGGAACCGGAGGAGAAGAAGCTGCGCGTAAGTGAGCAGGAGGCCAGGTTCGCTTTCGTCG
>JAJDTN010000077.1 GCA_022827165.1 Candidatus Latescibacterota bacterium | reverse complement strand
TGTAGTTCAACTGCAGCTCGAAGCCGTCCACCGGGTAGTCCCGCACCGCCTCCTCGACGAGGGCGAAGCGCTCCCGGCGCACCTCCTCGTGGGCGAAGTCGAGGCAGTTGTGGCCTCTCCACGACTCGTCGACGCCGCTCTTGGCGCCGATCTCCAGGTGGGCGTTGTCGAAGCGGAAGTCGGAGCAGCGCACGTCCTCCTCGCGCGGCCCCCTCCCCTGCTGCACCAGCAGCGTCGGGTACACGGGCAGACCCTTGGCGCGGGCGCGCTCGCAGATCACCCGCATAGGGTCGTCGCCGCTGTCGATCAGGTGGCGGGCGTTCTGGTGCGCGCGCCGGAAGATCAGGTGCGGCCAGCGATCGACGTTGTGGCCCCACAGCTCCCCGACCTTGGTGTCGTGGAGCACGGTGCGCCCGTCGCCGAGGCAGAACATGATGGCGTCCACGGGCGTGCCGACGAGCTCGTCCACCCCCTGCTCGAACTCGGCGCGCTGCATGGGGGGCTCGTACATGTAGATCAGCGGGTGGCGGCCGTCGTGGTAGAAGGCCAGCCGGGGCAGCTCGGTTGTCATGGCGTCCTCAGGTCCAGTTGCGGGGATCGGGAACGGCGACCCAGGTCGATCCTTCGGCGATCGACTGCTGGCTCGCCAGGCCGGGAAGGGTCATGTCCATGGCGGCGTCGATGCCGACGGCCGGCTTTGTCTCGCCGCGGATGGCGGCGACGAAGTCCTGCACCTCCCAGTAGTCGCCGCCGCCGTGGCCGGCCTGCAGCGCCTCGGGCGGCGGGCTCTTCCAGAACTCGGGCAGGAACTCCTCCTCCAGGGCCGCCAGGGGCTCCCACCTCTGCTGCTCGCCGCGGGAGCGCAGCCACACCTTGGGCTCGGCCTCGTGGCCGTCGCCGGACTCGTAGGCGCCGTCGGTGCCCTGCAGGGCGTAGCGGGCCGTGTGGTGGGGCCGGTCGGAGAGCATGTCGACGCGGATCTGCACGAGGCCGCCGCTGACCATGCGGCACATCATCGTCACCGAGTCCTCCATCTCGTAGCGGTCGCCCCGGGGGTCGAGGTAGTGGTGGCCGGTGCCGGCGGCCGATACGGCGGCGACGCGGTCGGGGCGAGGGGCCCCGGCGTTGAACCACTGGTACACCGGGCCGAGGCTGTGGGTCGGGTAGGTGCAGCCGTTGACGCCGGTCTGCCAGCGCCGGCGCCAGGGGGTCGCCTCGTTGAGTCCGCGGAGCTGGTGGATGTAGGCGCCCTCGCCGTAGTAGGGGTCGCCGAAGAGGCCCCGCCGGGCCAGCTCGCGGACGAGGACGTTGGGCTTCATGTAGGTGAAGTTCTCGGCCATCATGTAGGTGGCCCCGCTGCGGCGGGCGGCACGCACCAGGTCGCGGCACTCCTCGATGGAGACCCCGGCGGTGACCTCGCTGAGGACGTGGATGTCGCGCTCGAGGGCGAGGATCGCCTGCGGCGCGTGCCACTGCATGGGGGTGCCGATGATGACGGCGTCCACGGCGCCGGAGTCGAGCAGCTCCGCGGCGTCGGTGAAGGTGTGCTCCACGCCGAGCTCGGCGGCGTTGGCCCGGAGCGGCTCGAGGCGCACGTCGCAGAGGGCGGTCAGCTCGGTGGCCGGGTTCGCCCGCAGGGCCTGCACGAAGCTGTTGCCGCGGCCGGCGGCGCCGATGATGCCGAAGCGGATCTCCGCCATCACTCCTCGTCCCAGGGAAGGGGCACGCCGAGGCGGGCGCCGGCGCCGCGCACCGACTCCTGCTCCGGCGGCCCGAAGGGGATGCCCTCGCGGCGGTAGCGCTCGAAGCGCTCGGCCTCGACGGCGCCGGGCAGCAGGGCGCGGTCGTGACCGGGGAAGGGCTCGTACGTGGCGGCCACGTCGCGCACCATGCGGTCCACCTCGGCGCGGAAGGCCTCCTCCGAGACCGCCGAGCCCACGTGGATGGCCAGGATCGTGCCGCCGCTGGTGGCCTTCGGCCAGCGTTCGGCCGTCGCCGGGTCGGTCTGCGTGATCCCGGCGAGGCCGCCGCCCATGAGGGCGGCCACCGCGGTGTAGCCGACGCTCTTGAAGAAGGCCGCCGGGATCACGGGGATCAGGGCGTCGAACTCCGGCCCCTTCTGGTAGTCGGCGAGGATGCGGGTGGCCGCGTCGAGAACGACCCCCGGCGTCTCTCCCCCCGGAAGGGCGAAGCAGATGGGCGGGTTGCCGTAGTAGGCCAGCTGCGGCTTGGGGTCGGCGCCGGCGGCGTTGCCGAGCCCCCCGGGGCCCTGCGCCGAGAACCCGATGCAGCCGGAGGCCGCGGCCCGGCGGCAGTAGTGGCCGGCGGAGCCGTAGTGGCCGATGGAGCGCACCGTGGCCATGCCCAGGCCCAGCTCCCGCGCCCGGGCGACGGCCATGTCGGTCGCCTTCAGCATGGGCACGTATCCCAGGCCGCCGTCGCCGTCGAGGGCGGCGACCGCCGGGGTCTCGTGGATGACCGAGGCCCGCGGGGCGGGGTTGAGCAGACCCGCCTCCAGGGAGGCGCAGTAGCCGTCGAGGGCGCGGCAGCCGTGGCTGCGGACGCCGCGCAGGTCGGAGTCGACGAGAAGCCGGGCCACGGCGCGCGCCTGGGCGGGGGGCGATCCGGCCTTCTCGAAGCAGGCCGAGGCGAAGCTCAGCAGCCGCTCCTCGCGCACTATGACGGCCGTCTCGGGGGGCCGGTTCACGGCCTCTCCCTCCTTGCCCCGCCCCGGCGGCCGGAGCTACCTTGCCCCGCTCCCATTTCTCACCTGAAACCGAGCTGGATCCGAATGAAACTCGACGTCGTGGAGCTGACGAAAGAGCTCGTAAGCTACAGATCCGAGAGCCGCCTGAGCAACGTCCCGGTCACCGAGCGGATCGCGGCGATTCTGGAGTCGCTGGGGTTCGAGGTCGAGCGGCTTCCCTATACCGACGACCGGGGCGTGGACAAGCTCTGCGTCGTCGGCCGGCTGGGGAAGGGCGGCGGCGGCCTGACGCTGATGAGCCACGACGACGTCGTGCCGGCGGCCCTCGAGGACGGCTGGAAGCAGGACCCCTACCAGGCCCGCGTGGCCGGGGGCAAGCTCCATGGCCGCGGCGCCTGCGACATGAAGGGCCCCCTGGCGGCCTCGATCTGCGCCGCCGCGAAGTTCGGCGCCGGCGACCTGAAGCAGCCGCTGTTCATCGTGGTCACCGCCGACGAGGAGGTGCAGGCCCGCGGCGCCCGCGAGGTGACCCGCAAGTCGAAGCTCTTCGACACGGCCAGCACCGGGTACGGGGTGATCTGCGAGCCCACCCTGCTGCGCGTGGTCTACGCCCACAAGGGATCGATGGCGATCCGCGCCACCGCCAGCGGCCGCGCCGCCCACACGAGCACCCTGAAGGGGGTCAACGCCAACCTCGCCATGATCCCCTTCCTGGTGGAGATGAGGAAGATCAACGACCTCGTCCTCTCCTCGAAGCGCTACCGCAACGAGGAGTTCTCGCCGCCCCACTCGGAGTGGAGCATCGGCATCAACGACGGCAACGTGGCCACCAACATCTCTCCCGTGCGCAGCGTCTGCACCGTGAGCTACCGGCTCATGCCCGGCATCGACCCGGCGCGGCTGCTGGAGCGCACGAAAGCCAAGGCCAGGGAGTGCGGCCTGAAGGTGGAGGTCCGGTTCCCCGGCGAGCCGGTCTACACCCCGCCGGACGCCCCCATCGTGCGCACCGCCCTGCGCCTGACCGGCACCCGCAAGCCGACGACCGTGGCCTACGGCACCGACGGCCTCGCCTTCCGCGAGAAGATGCGCGACCTGGTCGTGCTCGGACCCGGCAACATCGCCCAGGCCCACACCGTGGACGAGTGGGTGCAGATCGATCAGCTGCACAAGGCCGTCGACCTGTACGGGCGCTTCATCGACCACGTCTGCGTGCGCGCAGAGAGCTGAGGGAGGATCCGCCGCAGGGGCGAGCCCGGGAGCCCGGTCGACCGACGGCGGCCGGGGCCTCGGCGATGGACGGCTATCAGAGCCGCCCTTGCGAAGCCGATCGCCGCAGAGGTCCTGGCGGATGCGCCCCACGAGCACCTCGTCGCGGCCGCTGGCCTCCAGGGGCACGGGAAGAGGAGAACGCAATGATGAAGCTGGCGCAACGTCCGGTCTCTCGCTCGATGGCCCCCCTGTTGATGATTGCAGGATTGCTGCTGGCCGCCTTTGCCATGGCCTGTCGGGGCGGGCAGGATGCACCCGAGCCAGAAGGCCGGGACGACCCCGGGTTCTCCGACGACCACGTCCTCTTCGGTCAATCCGCCGCCTTCACCGGACCGGCGCGGGAGTTGGGCCAGGCGATGCGCCTGGGAATCGAGGCGGCCTTCCACGAGGCGAACCAGGGAGGGGGCGTCCATGGCCGCGAGTTGAAGCTCAAGGCCCTGGATGACGGCTACGAAACCGGCTTCGCCGCTTCCAACACGGAACGGCTGATCGAGATCGAGAGGGTCTTCGCCCTCATCGGAGCGGTGGGCACACCCACGTCCCGCGCCGCATCACCGCTGGCCCGGGCGGCCCGGGTGCCCTTCCTGGCTCCCTTCACGGGGGCCGAATTTCTGCGCCACCGGGAGTTGGACAATGTCCTCAACCTCCGGGCCTCGTACTACCAGGAAACCGAGGAGATGGTGGCGCGGCTCACCGAGGACCTGGGGATCACCCGCGTGGCCGTCCTCTACCAGGATGACTCCTTCGGCCTGAACGGGCTGGAGGGCGCGAGACGGGCCCTGGAGCGCCGGGGCCTGGAGCCGGCAGCGGCCGCCCACTACCCGCGCAATACCCGCGCCGTGAGGGGGGCGGCGCTCAAGATCACCGCGGCCGATCCGGAAGCGGTGATCCTCATCGGCTCCTACATGCCGGTGGTGAAGACCATAGAGTTGGTGCGGCGGGAGCTGGACCCGGTATTCATGACGGTCTCCTTCGTGGGGAGCAACGCCTTGGCCAACGAGCTGGGCCCCGACGGGGCCGGCGTGTATGTCACGCAGGTGGTTCCCCTCCCCCACGACGCGGACATCCCCGTGGTGGCTCGATACCACGGGGCGCTCTTCGAGTACGACCCCCGGGCGGAACCCGGGTTCGTCTCGTTGGAAGGGTATCTGGCCGGCCGCCTGGCCGTGGCCGGCCTCGAAGCCTGCGGCCGCGACCTGAGTCGAGAGTGCCTTCTCCAGGCGGTGCGGGAGGCCGGCACCATCGACATCGACGGCATGCGGCTCAAGTACGGGCCGGACGACAACCAGGGATCCGACGCCGTGTTCCTCACCGTGATCGGCACGGACGGCGAGTACCAAGGGGTCGACAGACTCAGAGGCCCGAACTAGAGACCTCCCGAACGGCACTGCGGAGAACACCAAGATGTCCATGGAAGGCTTCTCGCTCCAGGCGATAACGGATCTGTTCAAGTTCGCCGAGCACACCCATGAACTGCACCAGTCGCTGTTGACTCTCGGGTTGCTCATCATCGTAGCCAAGCTGGCCGAGGGCGTCTTCCGCAGGCTGCGGTTGAACTCCATCATCGCCTATGCGGCGACGGGTATGCTCCTGGGTCCGGTCATGGAGCTCACCGGCCTCTGGTGGATCGAGTCGACCCTGCACCTCGAGCTGGTCCTGGCGCTGGGGGTGTTCATCTTCTTCTTCCTCATCGGCCTGGACGAAGTCGACATCTCCAGTTTCATGTCGTCCCTCAAAGGCCATTACTTCCTCGCGGCCGTACTCTCCGTGATCGTGTCACTGAGCATTTCGATGCTGGTCACCACCGATCTGGTTTTCGATTTCGGACTGCAACTGAATTTCACCGAGTCGCTGGCGTTGGCCGGCGTGCTTTCGATGACCAGTCTGGGCATCGTGGCCAAAGTGCTTACCGACGGCGGCTACCTGAAAAAGCCGGTCGGACTGCAGATCTTCACGGTGGTGATCATCGCCGAGTTGATCGCCCTGCTGCTGATCGGCTTCAGCATCGGCGAGCACGCCCACCAGCTTTCCCCCGTGGGCATACTGATCCTGCTGGGCAAAGTCGCCGGTTTCTCGGTGGTGACCTGGGTGTTGTCGTCGCGGGTGCTGCCACCCCTGGTGGCGCTGCTGCAGCGGGTGATCCAGGTGCCGCAGCTCTCCCTGGGTCTGCTCCTCGGCATGCTCTTCCTGATCGTGTACGGCGCCGAAGCGGTGGGACTCCACGGCTCGCTGGGGGCCCTGCTCTTCGGGGCGTCGCTCTCGGGCCTTCCCTACCAGGTGCAGCGGGAGATCATCCCGGGGATTCGCAGCGTCGCCGAGGGGTTCTTCGTGCCCCTGTTCTTCGCTTCCGCCGGATTGAGCTTCAGCTTCACCTTCCTCACCCTGCCCCTGGAGGCGATGGCGGGGCTGGCGCTGATCCCGTTGCTCGGCAACTTCACCGGCGCCTTCATCGGCGCTTACGTCTCCCGCCTCGCCGTTCCCTACGCCGTGGCCACCGGCCTGATGGGCAAGGGCGTGGCCGAGATCGCGCTGTTGCTGGTCATGTGGGATTCCGGAATCATCGACGAGGTGGTTTTCTCGTTCCTGGTGCTGGTCATGTTCTGCTACATCCTGTTCATGCCGTCGGTGATCAACTTCGCCGTGGGCCGGGCCAGCCACAGGACCGACCTGCCGGAGAAACTCGACGACATTCCCCTGGGGATCGTCCGCTTCGCCCTCGAAGACATCCGGATCGATGACATTCTGGACCGCGCGCACCGGCATCCGGCGCCGAACGTCACGGTGCGCGACTTCACCGAGCAGTGGATCGTTCCGCACCAGCCCCACTACGTCGTGGCCGACGAGGAAGCGCTCGTGGGGATCGTCTCCCTGGAGATGCTCCGCTACCTGCCCAAGGAGGCCTGGGGCAAGACCCGGCTCGACGCCGTGGTACGCCGCCAGACCCCGTTGGCCCGGCCGGACGAGCAAGTCGAAGACGTGCTGCAGCGCATGTCGGAGAGTTCCCTTTCCGTCATGCCCGTCGTGGAGCGGGATTCGGAGAGGTTTCTGGGCTCGGTCACCAGCAACGACATCATCCAGCTCATGACCATGGAGACCGTGGACGAGAGCAGATCGCCGCGCGGTCCGATCAAGGCCTGAGGCGGCTGGCCCGCGAGGCCGGGTGTCCGCCGCAAGCCCGCCGGAGAGGCGGGCTCAGGCGCCGAGACGGCCGGCGGCGGCCAGGGCCTCGGCGATCTGCACGGCGTTGAGGGCCGCGCCCTTGCGGAGTTGATCGCCGCACAGGAACATGCTCACGGAGGTGCCGTCGGGCCGCGACAGGTCCCGGCGGATGCGGCCCACGAGCACATCGTCCCGGCCGCTGGCCTCCAGGGGCATGGGGAAGTGGTTGGCCTCGCGGTCGTCCACGAGAGCCACCCCCGGCGCCTCGGCCAGGATCCGCCGCACCTCCTCCTCGCTCACCGGCTCCTCGAACTCGACGGTCACCGCCTCGGAGTGGGCCCGCAGGATGGGGACGCGCACGCAGGTGGGCGACACCAGGATCGACTCCTCGTGGAACATCTTGCGCGTCTCCCGGATCATCTTCACCTCCTCCTCGCAGTACCCGTCGGCGTCGATCTCGGTGTTGTGAGAGAACAGGTTGAAGGCGATGGGGTACGGCAGCTCGCGCGGCACCGCCGGCCGGTCGTTGAGGACGTCCCGCGTCTGCTCCACCAGCTCCTCCATGGCGGGGGCACCGGCGCCGGAGATCGCCTGGTAGGTGGAGACGATCACGCGGCGCACGCGGTGGACGCGGTGCAGGGGCCACAAGGGGACGACCATGATGATGGTGGAGCAGTTCGGGTTGGCGACGATGCCCCTGTGGGCGTCCAGGTCGCCGGGATTGACCTCGGGCACCACGAGGGGGACCTCCGGGTCCATGCGGAAGGCGGAGGTGTTGTCCACGACCACGGCGCCGGCGGCCACCGCCGCGGGGGCGTAGCGCCGGCTGAGGCTGCCGCCGGCCGACGACAGCACCAGGTCCATGCCCTCGAAGGAACCCTCGGTCAGCTCCTGCACGGTGAGGCTCTCGCCGCGGTAGTCGATCCTGCGCCCGGCGGAGCGGCGCGAGGCCAGCAGCCGCAGCTCCTTCGCCGGGAAGTCGCGCTCGGCGAGGATCTCGAGCATGACCTCGCCCACGGCGCCGGTGGCGCCCATGATGGCGACGCGGAAGCTCACAGGTCCTGCATCCGGATCAGGCGCGCTCCGCGGGTCACCGGAGGCAGGGCCTCGATGGCACCCATGGCCTGCTGCATGGCCCGCTCCCGCGCCTCGTGGGTGACAATGACCAGAGGCACGGCGCCGCCCTGGAGGTCGCGCTCCTTCTGCAGCACCGAGGCGATGCTGATGCGCTCCTCGGCGAGGATGCGGGCGATCTGCTCGAGGACGCCGGGGCGGTCCTCCACCAGGACCCGCAGGAAGTAGCGGATCTCGGCGTCGCGGATGTCGGCGAAGCCCAGCGCTTCTTCGCCGAGGATCATGTCGCCGATGGAGGTGGACGCCCCCCGCCGGCGGCGCTCGGCCAGCTCCACGAGATCGGAGACCACGGCGCTCGCCGTGGGCATGCGCCCGGCGCCGGCGCCGGAGAACACCTGGGTGCCCACGGCGCTGCCCACCACCTCGATGGCGTTGAACTCGTCCTGGATGTTGGCCAGCTGCGACTCGCCGGGGACCATGACCGGGTGGACGCGGGCCTCCACCAGACCGCCGTCGGCGTGCCGGGCGATGGCCAGGAGCTTGATGGCGAAGCCCAGCTCGCGGGCGTACTCGATGTCGCTCGCCTCGATGTCCTCGATCCCCTCGCAGTAGATGTCGGCCGCCGTGCCCCGCGTGTGAAAGGCGATGCGGCTGAGGATGGCGAGCTTGGAGGCGGCGTCGGCGCCGCTCACGTCGGCCGCCGGGTCGGGCTCGGCGTAGCCGGCGGCCTGGGCCCGGGCCAGGATCTCGGGGTAGTCGCCCTCGCCGCGGGTCATGCGGCTGAGGATGTAGTTCGTCGTGCCGTTGAGGATGCCGTAAAGGCTCTCCACGCGGTTGGCCACGAGGCCGTTGCGCAGGGAGCGGATGATGGGGATCCCGCCGGCGACGCTGGCCTCGAAGAGCAGGTCCACGTCGCCCTCGGCGGCCAGGTCGAACAACTCGTCGCCGTGCTCGGCGATGACCGCCTTGTTGGCGGTGACCACGTGTTTGCCCGCCTGCAGGGCCTGGCGAATCCAGCCGAAGGCCTCCGGCGCCCCGGTCAGCTCGACCACCACCTGCACGTCCGGATCGGAGATCACCCGGCCGGCGTCGCCGGTGAGCACGCCCCGAGGAAGATCGACGTCGCGGCTCTTCGAGGGATCGCGCACCCCTACCCGACGCACCTCGAAGCTGGCCTTGCGGCGGCGCACGGCGGCGGGCGCCTCGCGCAGGAGCTGCACGACGCCGGTGCCGACCGTGCCGAGGCCGATCAGGCCGAGTCCGAGGGGGTTGCTCATCGGTTCGGGAAGGGGCCCGCGGCGGACGGCGCCCGCAGCCGGGGCGGACCGGTCGGGAGATCGGGAGCGGGGGTCTGAGGCCTTGCGACAATCATGCGGATCGACTCGGGGAGAGGCGCGGGGCCGGCCGGCACGGCGGCTGGCATGACGGCTCGGCCATCATCGGGCGGGGGCGGGTCTGTCCGCTCCGGGGTCCGGAGAACGGGCCAAGCCGTTCGAAAGTACCGGGGCCCCCGGATATCGTCAATCAGAGTGCCCCGACGCGGGACGGGGGCCGCATTGCCGCCCCGGACGGCGGCGGGTAGGTTGATTCGGGAGGAGAGGACAGGTGAGAGGATTCCGCGACATCGCCGTCGCCGCCACCGTGGCGACCTTCCTGCTGATTGCCGTCGGGGGCTTCGTGCGCGCCGCCGGCGCCGGCCTCGGGTGCCCCGACTGGCCCCGGTGCTTCGGCCGCTGGATCCCGCCCACCGACGCGAGCCAGCTGCCCCCGGAGATCGACCCCGAGAGGTTCGACTTCGCCCTCGCCTGGATCGAGTACGTCAACCGCCTCCTCGGGGTGGTCGTGGGCCTGCTGATCGTGGCCGTCCTGGTCGCCGCCTGGCGCGTGCACCGCCGCCGGCCGGACATCCTGGTCCCGGCGGCGGCCACGGCCCTGCTCGTCGCCTTTCAGGGGTGGTTCGGCGGCCAGGTGGTGGCCCACGAGCTCGACCCGAGGCTGGTGACCGTCCACCTCTTCGTGGCCCTGGCCATCGCCGGCCTGCTCCTGCACCTGGTCGTGCAGGGCTTCGACGCCGCGGGCGGCCGCCTGCCGCGCCCCCCGGCCGGAGCCGCGCCGCTGTTCCCCATCGCCGGCCTCGTCCTGGGGGCGGCGGTGGTGCAGCTCGTCCTCGGCGCCTTCCTGCGCGGCGGCCTGGAGGGGGTGGCCGCCGCCGACCCCGGCCTCGAGCGCTCCCTCCTCCTCGGCCGCGTCGGCCTGGCCGACGAGATCCACAAGACCGGCGCCCTCGTGGTCGCCCTGCTGTGCGCCTGGCTGCTGTGGGCGGCCCACACCCGGCTGCCGGACAGCCCCGGCCTGCGGCGCCTGGCGCAGGCGCCGGCGTGGCTCACCCTGGCGCAGATCGCCGCCGGCCTGGGGCTGACCTCCTGGGCCCTGCCCCCCGTCCTGCAGCTGGTTCACCTGGTCCTGGGGAGCCTGCTCTTCGGGTGCCTGGTGCTCTCGGTGCTGCTGCTGGCCCCGGGCCGGCGGGCGCCGCCCGGAGGGACTCCGTGAGGCCGCGAGCACCCTGCTGCCGCGGGCGCCGTGCGGACCACCCTTCTCCAAGGGAGAGCCCATGCAGACCATCGATCATCATCGATGCCCCCGTGCGGGCGGGCCCTCAGGGGCAACTCTGGTGAAGACCGTCCGCGGCATCCTGCCGGTGCTGCTGGTGTGGTGCGCCGGAGCCCAGGCGCAACCGGCCCCGCCCGACTCGGTGTGGAGCGACGAGGAGTGCTGGACACTGGCCACCGTGGACCAGACGGACGGGCAAGGAGCCCGGATCTGCCTGTGCTGGACCACCGTCGAGGAGGCCGACGCCTATCGGATCTGGCGGGAAATCATGGTGACCCAGGGCCTGGACGAAGACGGCAACCTCGTGGAGCTCGACACGCCGAAACCAGCCTGGGTGGCGTGGGGAGGGGTGGATCGACCGGAGGACCAGGGGCCGATCCTGTGCGCCGTGATCGCCAGCCTCGATGGCGATGCCACCCGGTTGGGCGTGTCCAGCGTTCAGGACGAGGAGAGCTCGGAGACGACGGGAGCAGGTGACCCGGCAACGGCCGTCCGGCGGACCGGTTGGGGCCGGGTCAAGGAGAGCCTCAGAGGCGCAGCCGCCCCGGATTGGCGTAGACGTTGAACCCGCGGCCGCGGACGAAACCGGTGAGGGTGATGCCGGCCTCTAGGGCCAGATCGACGGCCAGGCTGGAGGGCCCCGAGACCGAGGCGATGAAGCCGATCCCCGCGAGGCGCGCCTTCTGCACGATCTCGAAGCTGGTGCGGCCGCTGACCATGAGGACCGAGGCGGAGGGCGGCCAGCGGCCGGCGGCGACGTGGTGGCCCACGAGCTTGTCCACGGCGTTGTGACGGCCCACGTCCTCGCGCAGGGCCAGCAGCCCGCCGGCGGGGTCGAAGAGGCCGGCGGCGTGGAGCGAGCCGGTGCGCTCGAACTGGTCCTGGGCGGTGCGCAGGCGGTCGGGCAGCCCGTGCAGGGTGTCGCCGGCGACCTCGAAGTCGGCCAGCTCCCGGCGGGCCTTGAGCCGGACCTGGTCGATGCTCGCCTTGCCGCAGACCCCGCAGCTGGAGGTGGCGTAGAAGTTGCGCTTGATCCCGTCGCCGTCGAAGGGGACGCCGGCGGCGAGACGGACGTCGACGACGTTGCGCTCGTTCGGCGGCGAGGCGGAGGGACAGTAGGAGAGAGTGCCGAGGGCGGCCGGCTCGGGGAGGATGGCCTCGGTGAGGAGGAATCCGGCCACGAGATCGAAGTCTTCCCCGGGCGTGCGCATGACCACCGCCACCGGCTCGTCGTCGATGCGGATCTCCAGGGGCTCCTCCACGGTGACCGCGTCCGCCTCCGGATCGGCGGCGGCGCCGTCGCGCACGACCACGCGCCGGCGCTCGGCCAGCCCCGGGGCGGATGCGGCGGGCTTCACGCGGAGTCCCTCCGGCCGGGAGTGGCCACAGGCGCGGGCGCGAGCACACTCGCCCGGCCTGGCCGCGCGCCCGCGAGCGCGTCCCGTCCCAGCGGGCGGAAACCGGCCTCTCCGGAACCGGGTCCGTCTGCTGGGAGGGCCTCGCCTCGACCGGGGAAGGGATGCATCTGTCTGCGCCGGGATCGATCTGGAAGGAAGGAATGGTGCGAATCTACCCTGGCCCGCGGCGAACGGCAATCCCGCCGCCGACGGCGGCGCCCCCCCTCGCAGCGGGCCGGAAACGCCCGAGGACGCCTGAGCGGCGCGAGCTCGACGGCGGGGCCCTGCACCCGCTGACAACTGCCGAATGACACCCTTCCTCGAGGCCTTGCGCGAGGGGCCCCTGCTGGCCGACGGCGCCATGGGCTCCTACCTCTTCGAGCTGACCGGCCGCCTGTCGGAGGCGAACCACGTGTACGAGGCCTTCGGCGCCGAGCGGCCGGAGGTCCTGCGCCAGGTCGGCCTCGCCTACCTGCAGGCCGGCAGCCGCTGCCTCACCACCAACACCTTCGCCGGCAACCGCGCCTGCCTGGCCGCCGCCGGCCTCGGGCACCGCACCGCCGAGCTGAGCGCCGCCGCCGCCGCCGTCACCGGCGACGCCATCGACGAGTACTGCCGCGCCGCCGGCGAGGACCGCGGGCGCTTCTTCGTCCTCGGCTCGGTGGGCCCCACCCCCTCCGGGGACGAGTCCGGCGACGCCCTGACGGCGGCCTACGGCGATCACCTCGCCGCCCTCGTCGCCGGCGGCGTCGACGCCCTGCTGCTGGAGACCTTCCGCTGCCTCGACCAGTTGCGCGGGGTCCTGGAACTCGTGGCGCGGACGGCCCCGGACCTGCCGGTGATCGCCCAGATGGCCCTGGAGCAGGACGGCGACGGCTGGTCCGTCGACCCCCTCCGGTTCGCCCGCACCGCCGCCGAGGGCGGCGCCTGCGCGGCCGGCATCAACTGCTGCACCCCCTGGGAGGCGGAGCGGTTCGTGGCGCAGGTGGCGGGCTCGGAGGAGGCGGCCGACAGCGGCCTGCTGGTCTCGGCCATGCCCAACGCCGGCGGCTTCCAGCACATCGGCAACCGCTACATGACGCGGGTCAACCCGGAGTTCATGGGCCGCCTCGGGCGGACCTTGTGCGAGTCGGGGGCGCGGCTGGTGGGCGGCTGCTGCGAGATCCACCCGGCCCACGTGGCGGAGATGGCCAACTACCTGCAGAGCCGCGCCGCCGGCGCCCGGTCCGTGGCCGTGGACTGGACCGGGGAGCGCGACCCGGCGGGCGTCGAGGCCAAGGCGGAGAACGGCGGCTTCTCCCGCAAGATCTTCAGCGGCGAGTTCGCCGTGAGCGTCGAGGTCCTGCCGCCGCGGGGCACGGCGCCGAAGCAGCTGCAGGCCAGCGTCGACTTCATCGGCCGCCTGGCCGAGTCCGGCCGGGCCGACGCCGTCGACATCACCGACGGCTCGCGGGGCATCCCGCTCATGCCGCCGGGGGACTTCGTGCATGTCCTGCGCCAGCGCCTGGAGTGGACCGCCGACGGCGGCGACGGCCTCGAGCTGATCCCCCACTTCACCTCGCGCGACCTGAACCTCATGGGCGTGCAGGCGCGGCTGATCGGCTACTGGGCGAACCGCATCCACAACGTCCTCTTCATCACCGGCGACCCGCCCAAGATGGCGCCCACCTACCCCCGCTCCACCGCGGTCTTCGACGTCGACTCGGTACAGATGATCCGCCTCACCCAGACGCGGCTGAACGCCGGCGTCGACTTCGGGGGCCAGCCCCTCGGCCGCCACCGGGACCCGCGCACGCGCTTCACCATCGGCACCGGCGTCGAGCCGGAGGCCCCGGCCCGCGAGCGCGAGCTGGACCGGCTGCGGCGCAAGATCGACGCCGGCGCCGACTACGTCATGACTCAGCCCGCCTTCCGGCCCGATGCGCTCGACGGCCTGGAGTCCTTCCGGGAGCGCGTGGCGGTCCTGGCGGGGGTGCTCGTCCTGCGGGGGCTGGACCACGCCCTGCGCATGCGCGCCGTGCCGGGGATGGTCGTGCCCGACGAGGTGATGGCGCGCCTGGGGTCCTGCCGCGAGGCGGCCGACCAGGCGCGGGCAGGGGCGGAGATCGCCGCGGGGCAGATCCGGCGGCTGCGGGAGGAGGGGTGGGCGGGGGTCTACCTCATGTCGCCCGCCGGGCACGGTCCGGTCCTGGACGTGCTGGCCGCCGGTCTCGGCTAGACCCTGCGCGCAGTCTCGGGTGGACGCGCTGCGCCGATGCACGGCTCGCGGTGTTGCGCCTGTCGGTGGGTCCCCTGCCGCTTCCGCCGCGCGCCTTGCGAGCCCGGCGCCGCGGCGCACTCCTCCAGGCGCGGGCCTGACGGACGCGGGCTCAGCCTCCCGCCGCCCAGCGGCGGCGCACCGCCTCCAGGGCCGAGTCGCGATCCGGCAGGCGGCCCTCGAGCTGCTCGTCCTCCACCCAGCGCAGGATCTCGCCGAAGGCCGGACCCGGCCGCAGCCCGAGGCTGACGAGGTCGCGGCCGCTGAGCAGCGGCGGCGGCCGCAGCGGGTCCCCCTCCTCCTCACCGGCCGCCCGCAGCGCCTCCTGGCAGAACTCGTGGAGGTCGAGCATCCCGTGGCTCGCCAGGCAGTCGATGCGGTGCAGCTCGAGGAGCTCGTCGAAGCCGTCCTGGCGCAGGAAGCGCTTGAGCTTGCCGGGGCGCATGTGCCGGGCGTTGGGGAAGCGCATGTGCTGGGCAGTGAGCATGCGCACGCGCTCGGCGTCGCGGTTGGAGAACCGCAGGCGGCGGGCGATCTCCTCGACCATCTCGGCGCCAAGCTGGTCGTGGCCGTGGAAGCGGATGCGGTCGGACTCGGTGAAGGTGGGCGGCTTGCCCACGTCGTGGAGCAGGACCCCCCAGGCCAGGGTCGGGGGCGGATCGTCGAGGCCGTCGACCTGCTCCAGCATGAGCAGCACGTGCCGCCAGACGTCCCCCTCGGGGTGGTGCTCCGGAGGCTGCCGGACGCCTTCGAGGGCGGCCACCTCGGGCAGGACGCGCGCGAGGAGGGCCAGCTCCCGCAGCAGCCCGAAGCCGCGGGCGGCGGCGCCCTCGACGAGGATCCGCGTCAGCTCGTCGCGCACGCGCTCGGCGGAGAGGGCGTCCACCATGTGGGCGCACTCGCGGATCGCCCGCCGGGTGCCGGTCTCGATCTCGAAGCCGAGGCTGGCGGCCAGACGCACCGCCCGCAGGGTGCGCAGCCCGTCCTCGGCGAAGCGCTCGGCGGGATCGCCGATGGCGCGGACGACGCCGGCCTCCAGGTCCTTCACGCCCCCGACGAAGTCGATCACCCCCTCGCCGCCGGGATCGTGGAACAGGCCGTTGATGGTGAAGTCGCGGCGGCGGGCGTCCTCCTCGGGGCCGGTGAACTCGACCCGCTCCGGGTGCCGGCCGTCGGCGTACGGCCCCTCGCGCCGGAAGCGGGCCACGTGGTACTCGCCCTCCTCCAGGCGCACGAGGACGATGCCGAACTGCGCCCCCACGGGGATTGCGTACTCGAAGAGCTCCAGCACCCGGCCGGGGTCGGCGTCGGTGGCCACGTCCCAGTCCTTCGGCCGGCGGTGCAGCAGCAGGTCGCGGACGCCGCCGCCGGCGAGGTAGGCCCTGTGGCCGGCGCCGCGGAGACGCTCGATCACCGCCGCCGCGCCGGGATCGACCTGCCCGGGATCGATGGGACCTACTTGCCCCATTCCGGGACCCCGGCTAGGCTCTGGGCTCCGCCCGCCGAGTGGGCGAGGGAGGAGACGGAGGAGAGATGAGTGGGAACGACGTGAAGGCCGCCAGGGCCCTGCTGAGCACCTCGGACCGGTCGGGGCTGGCGGAGTTCGCCGCGTCTCTGGCCGAGCTGGGCATCGAGCTGGTGAGCACCGGCGGCACCGGGCGGGCCCTGCGCGAGGCGGGCCTTGAGGTGACCGAGGTCGCGGAGGTCACGGGGTTCCCGGAGATGATGGACGGACGAGTGAAGAGCCTGCACCCCAGGATCCACGGCGGCCTCCTCGGGCTGCGCGACAACGCCGACCACATGGCCACCCTGGAGAGTCATGGGATCGCGCCTTTCGAGCTGGTCTGCGTCAACCTCTACCCCTTCGAGCAGGCCATCTCCCGCCCCGGCTGCACCCTGGCCGAGGGGATCGAGAACATCGACATCGGCGGCCCCGCCATGCTGCGCTCGGCGGCCAAGAACCACGCCTCGATCTACGTGGTCAGCTCTCCCGGCCAGTACCCGGAGACGATCGCGCGCCTGCGCGCCGACGGCGGTCTCATCGACCCCGCCTACGGCATGCGCCTGGCGGTGGAGGCCTACCGCCTCACGGCGCGTTACGACACCGCCGTCAGCGGCTGGCTCGCCGCCCGCGCCGAGCCCTCCTCCTGAGTCCCGCCGCTCACCGCCCCTCCCCCGTCAGCACCTGGCGCAGACGCCGGGCCGCGACCTCCTCCTCCCCCTCTTCCATCATGTAGGGGTTGAACTCGACGGACCTCTCCCCGTGGAAGACCTCGATCCGGGGGTCGCCCGCGGACAGGGCCCGAGCCGCGCCGGCCCCGTCGAGGCCCACAGCCTCCGGGTCCCAGGTCACGTTCAGGCCGGGAGCGACGTTGGAGCGCCCCGTGTGCTCGTTGACCGCGGTCTCCACCGTATCCAGGTCCCGCACGGCGGAGCCGATCACCTCCAGGCGCCGCAGCCAGTCCCGCCACTCGGCCTCGTGGTCGCGCCGCACCCACATCTCCACCGCCGCCAGCAGCCCCATCACCTCCTCCTTGCCCGCCTTCATGGGCCGGCCCAGGGAGTGGTGGGGGGCGCCGTTGCGGAACGCCGCCTGGAGCAGCTCCCTCTCGCCGAGGATCAGGCCCGAGGCCTGGGGGCCGCGCAGGCACTTGCCGCCGCTGTAGGCCACGGCGCTGGCGCCCTCGGCGAGGTAGCGGTTGGGCACGTCCGGGCGCTCGGCGGCGGCGTCGACGAGACTGGGGATGCCGTGGCGGCGGCCGACGGCGGTCATCTCCGGGATCGGGATCGTCCCGCGGTCGCCGGCGTCGCCGAAGATCAGCAGCATCGCCGTTCGCTCGCTCACCGCCGCCTCCAGCTCCTCCAAGGTCTCGACCTCGATCAGGCGCGCGCCGGTCATGCGTACGGCGCGGTCGTACCCGTGGCGGTGGCTCTTCTGCACGATCACCTCGTCCTTCATGCCCGTCGCGTCGGGCAGGCGCTCCATCTTCTCCGGGTCGGTGCCGGCCACGCACGCGGCGGCCACCTGGCAGAGGGCGGCGGCGCAGCCGTTGACGATGAGGCCCCACTCGCACTCCATCAGCTCGGCGATCCTCGCCCCCACGGCCTCGGCCAGCTCGTCGAGGTGGACGTAGCGCCTGGAGGCCTCCTGCATCGCCGCCCTCGCCTCGGGCAGCAGCAGGGAGCCGCTGATGATGGTGTAGGTGCCGCGGCAGTTGATCAGCGGCCGCACGCCGATGGTGTCGTACGTCGGGAACCGCAGGCCGGGGGCCTCTGCGCTCACAGCACGTCCTCCGCGTGTTCGGCCAGGTGGGCCTCCATGGAGGCCATCCCGGCGCTGGGGTCGAGGTGGACGCCCTGGCGCGCAAAGGCGACACCGAGGGCGTGCAGGGTACGGAACAGGTTCGGCGCCCGGCACTGCTCCCCCATCTGGCCGATACGCACGGCCGGGATGCCGAAGGAGTCGGCGATGAGCACCTTGAAGCGGTCGGTCATGTACTTGCGGGCGACGCCGTCGTCGACGCCGTGGGGGACGCGGATCGCCAGGACCGAGTTGAGGCGGTACTCGGCGGGTGCGTAGAGCTCCAGGCCCATCGCCTCGACGCCGGCCTGCAGGGCCAGGGAGCTGTGCAGGTGGCGCT
>JAJDTN010000213.1 GCA_022827165.1 Candidatus Latescibacterota bacterium | reverse complement strand
CCGCCGCCGCCTCGAGCCGCCCCATGCGGAAATAGGCCAGGCCGCGCCCGTACACGGCCTGCTCCAGAACGGTCTCCACGCCATCCTCGATGGCCCGGGAGAACCAGGGCACGGCCGCCTCGTATTGCTCCAGGCGCGAATGGGCGGCGCCGAGCAGGTAGTGCAGCAAGGCCAGGGTCTCCCCGTCGGCCTGCCCTTGCGGCGCCAGGCCTTCCTCGAGGACGGGGATGGCCTCGCCCGTACGGCCGGCGGAGAACAGGGACTGCCCCGCCTCGAGGCGAGAGCGTGCGAACAGCTCGGTCTCGGGATCGACCTCGCGGTATGCGGCGACGGCCTCGTCTGGCCGGCCGGCGTCGCGCAGGACGTTGGCGAGCTCGAAGCGGGCGATCTGCACCTCGGCACGATCCGCCATCTCCAGGATGACCTGGCGGTACTGATCGGCGGCAGCTGCGAAGTCCTGTCGGTCGTGCAGGATCCGGGCGGCCTGGAAGCGCGCGCTCTGGCGGTAGCCGCCGGATCGGGGATCCTCGATGAGGGCGAGGTAGAGGGCGAGGGCCTCGGTGATCTTGGCCTCGTCCTCCTGCCGCTCCAGGGCCAGTCCGAGGTTGAAGCGCAACTCCACGTCGTACGCCGAGCCCGGCCAGGCGCGCAGGGTGCTCTTCAGTTCCGCCTCGGCGCGGCGGTACGGGTCCAGGCGCCGGGCCGATTCCACCCCCGCCGCGTGCCGGAACCAGGCCCGGGCGACCTGCAGGCCCACACCTTCCACGGGCAGGCCGGCGGCGGCCGCCCACATGGCGTACGTATCCCGGTAGATGGTGTACTCCAGGGCCGCCTCCGGGTAGTGCTCGGTCTCGAAGTAGCGGTTCGCCATCAGCAACTGCAGGCGGGCCTTGTCCCCCATGTCGGGGTCGTTCTCGATCGCCCGCCGGTATACGGCGATGCAGGCTTCGAAGTCGCCGCGGTTGTAGTGCATGTCCGCGTGGCGCAGGTAGGCTTCCTCGGCCAGCCGCTGCTCTTCCTGGAACTGGGTCGCCACCGTCTCGAAGGCGAGGCTCGCCTCCTGGTAGTCGCCGGTCCGCTCGTAACACTCGCCGAGGCGGATCATCGCCTTGGCGGCCAGCTCCAGGGCCGTCTCATCCACGAGGCCGGCGAGCTTCTCGCGCTTCATGACCAGCAGCTCGCGCTGCGACATCTGGCCGATCCGCTGGGACTCCACGAGGCGCTGGAACTGCGGGATGGCGTCGCGGTAGCGCTCCAGCCTGAAGTACGACTCGCCGATCTGGAACAGGGCCCGGTTCCCCCGGTACCCGGAGGGGAAGCGCTGCACGAGCCGCTCGAAGGCGGCGGCGCTGGAGGCGTACTCCTCCATGTCGAAGTAGGCCCAGCCGATGTCGTACATGGCCTGTACCACGTACTTGCTCGCGGGGTAGCGCTCGATCAGGGTCCGGGCCGCCTCGATGGTGCTCTCGTAGTCCCCGCGCTTGTAGTGGCAGCTGACGATCTGGCTGCGGGCCAGGGCCTGCAGGACCTCCACCGTGGCCCGCTCCTCGGTGAGCTCGAAGTAGTCGATCGCCTCGGCCAGGAGGTCGGCGGCCTGCCCCTGAAGGTCCTGCTGCGTCTCCAGGTCACGGGCCCGGGCGCGGCGCTCGAGGGCCTCCTCCGCCATCCGCAGATGGGCGTTGCCGATCTGGTAGGTGGCCACCTCCTGGAGGGGGGCCTCGATGTCGCCCACCGAGACGGTGACGCCCTCCATCGTCAGGAGCGAGCTGCGGCTCCCGATGATCGACCGGTACTCGCCGATGGCCTGATCATAGGCGCCCGAGGAGTAGAACTTCTGGCCGTGATCGAAGGAGGCCCTGATCTCGTCGGCCGTGGGAACGTTGCGCGTGGCCCCGTAGAAGCCGACGATGAGAGCGAGTGTGATCCAGGGGAACATGGTTTCTTCTCAATCGATGGTGTAGCCCAGGAGGACGCGCAGGAAGATGGACAGGACCTGCATGTCCTCCAGCTCCCGCGTCGGATCCCGGTAGTCGCGGTCGACGCTCTTGACGCCGAGGGTGATGGCGGTGTCGTAGCCGAGGTACGGAGACTTGTTCGTCAGCTGCGCCACCCAGACCCGTTCCTCGCGGGAGTGGAACCCGTCTGCCCGGTCCCTGACGACGAGGGGCAGTCCCGGCAGGCCCTGCACCCCGAGCCACAAGTCGGTGCGCGGAGTCAGGACATAGCGGCCTTTCACGATGGGCACGAAGGTGCTCTGGTCCTGCAGGTCGGTGGGAACACTGGCGCGGTCCTCGCGCAGGAGCAGGCCCTTGGCCTGGCCGAAGATCTGCCAGTTGCGGCTCGGCTCCCAGATGTACTCCGCCTTGAGGACCGAGGTCCACAAGCTGATCTCGTCGGACCCCAGGTCGCGGCCCTCGATGAGGACGCCCCCCTTCTGGCTGTTGAGGGAGTGACGCACGTTGCCCCACAGCCTCAGTCCGGCCAGGGGCTGCAGCTCGCCCTGCAGGTAGTGCTGGCGCTCGGTGCTGTTGCGCCACTCCAGGGGGTCGCGCACGACGACGCGGTGGTAGGCCGTGGCGCCGGCAAAGGTGAAGCCGCCGCTGCCAAGGGGCTCGCCGAGGATCTCGTCGAGTCGGTAGTAGGGATTCGCCACGTCGTCGTGGACTCTCTCGAGCAGGGTCTCGAAGCGAACCTGCCCCAGGCCGGGGACCCCGGCCTTCCAGATGAGCTGACCGTAGTCGCTGTCGTTTCGTCCGCCGTTGGCGATGCCCTCGGCGTCGAGACGGCCGAGGCCGAGGGTCAAGACCCCGGGGAACCAGCGGCTCGTGAGGTTCAGGCGGCCGTACACGTGGGCGCCGGCCTGACCGAGCTGGTAGGGGAAGTCCGGCTCCAGGTCGTCCTCGCGCTCGTCGGCGACGCCGTTGTGGTTCCAGTCGCGGCCGTAGACGTACTCGTCGGGTTCCACGTAGAACAGGAGGAAGGCCTCCTCGTAGTCGGGCAGATCGTTCTGGTTGCGGTTGGTGTCGGGGATGCCGTCGTTGTCCTCGTCCTTGCCGGGAAAGACCCCGTCCGGGTCGGAGGACTTGTCGCCGAAGTGCCGGGGCCGGTCTCCCGGGCCGGCGTCGGGCCAGCTGTCGTTGTCGTCGTTGTCCTCGACGAAGCCATCGGTACGGGCCAGGGCGAAGGTGGAGGTGGTGGGCAGGTGCCGGTTGAAGCGGTCGGGCAGCGAGAAGACCTCGGCGCCCCCTTCCCACAGGCCGCGCCCCCACTCGGCGGTCAGGTAGTAGGCGTGCTCGGTGTGCCTGCTCACCTCCCCTTTCCAGATCCGGACACCCGTGATCTCCTGGGGTTGGCGGTGCCCCGGGGGCCCGTCGGGATACTGGAAGTAGTCGAAGCTGCGGGCATACTCCCAGCGGATCCGGCCATCCCGTCCTTCCCATGAGCCGTTCCAGCCGACGACATAGCGCCCCGTCCAGGCGCCGGCGTCGATGTGGACCCAGCCGAGGTTGGACAGATCCTGCACGTTGCCCTCCGCCCTCGCCTGCCCCTCGATGCCTCCCGCCGACCAGCGGCCCTCGTAGGTCCTTTGCCGCGGGTCGTCGTCGAAGAGGCCGACCACGTCGATGCGGTAGTCGTTGCCCACCAGGGCCCGCACCTGGACGGAGCGCACCGAAGGCTCGCCGCGCAGATCGAACCAGGCCATGATCACCCAGTCGCCGCTCGCCTCCAGCCGGGCCGCCGGGGACAGGACCTGGATGAAGCGCTCCAGCTCCTCGAGGTTGACGTTGTCCACCGACTCCCCGGCGAGCTGGTCGAGGCGGTAGAAGTAGTCGGCGAAGCGGATCCCGCCGTCGTTGTATATGGTGCGGCTGAACTGACCCGTGATCCGGTTGGTGCGCCCCAGGGCGGTGGGATTCCGGGAGTTGATGCGCACGAAGGTCGGCTGCAGGTCGTGCCGCTCCACGCCGTCGACGACGAGGAGGACGTCGTTGACCACGGCGCCCCCCTCCTCGTCGCGGGGCGAGTCGTCGGAGAATTTCACCACCACGAAGCTCGGCTTGACCTGACCGGACTGGAGCTGGCCCTTGAGGTTGAAGGACTCCTGGTAGGCGTCGGCGTTGTGATAGTTGAGCACCGTGCCGCCGGTGACGAGGCGGCCCACCTGGACGTCGGAGTGGGCGGCCATGAGCATGGAGAGGGTGCGGCGCGTGTCCTGCTGCTCGCCGGTCACGTTCCCCGTCCACACCGGAGAGGTCCAGCGCGAGGCCAGGGCCGTGAACCGGGTCGACCACCGCGGGAACTGGCGCTGGGCGTCGAGGCGAACGCCGTTGATGCCGGCCATGCTCAGCGTGAGGGGGGTGAACTTCGTGCGCATCTCCTCGCCCAGGATGAGCGCCGTGGCCCATCCCTTGTGGGATTCCCTGGCCACCAGGTTCTGCTGGAAAATGCCCATGTTCGCCTTCGACAAGGTGCTGTTGGGCGCGTCGCCGCGGCTCGAGTTGGCCCGCGTCTCCAGCCACCGGTAGGAATCGTAGCCGTTGAGGAGGAAGTTCCCCATGGGGCCGTAGTGGTTTCGGCGGGCCAGCCAGGACGTCTCCGGAAGCTGGAAGTCGCGGATGCCGAAGTTCTCGTAGTCCGCCCAGGCGCGGTACAGGAAGTCCTCGCCGGGCACGACGCGGGCGATGCCCAGCCGTTCCGGGGCGTCCTCCTCCTTGTCGAGCCAGGGCGTTTCTCCCGCCTGCTGGGCCTGCTGCCCCCAGGCGGCCGCGGCGGCAAGGAGAACGGCCGGAATGTGGATCCGCCTCACCGCCCTCACCCCTTGAAAGGCTCGGCGCCGAGAATCAGGCGCAGGAAGAACAGGGAACGGTCCACGCCCTCGTGTCGGCGCGCCCTCTCCTGGAACTCGACCACCTGCAGGTGCCACCCCATGTTGAGGCTCAGCTGCTGGCCCTGGTAGGTGGTGCGGTTGGTGAGGGAGACGATGTAGTCCCGCGAGTTCCAGTCGGTCTCCGGATGGGAGAGATCACGGAATCCGGCCTCCAGGAAGGGAACCCCCTGGGCGCCGGCGGAGACCGTCGTCTGGTCCGTGAGAGCGTAGCTGGCCATGAGCATGGGATAGAAGTAGCGCTCCGAGACCGGGTAGCGCCGCTCCTCCCGGTCCGATCGTCGGTAGACCATGTACTTCAGGCGAGGCTGCACCGTGAGGCCGCGCAGGTGCCAGGCGTAGTCCGCCCTCAGGACCCAGGACCACTCCGCCAGCCGGTTGGCGGGCTGGAAGGCGGTGGCGCGCTGCCAGTTGGACTGGTACTTCAGGCGGTTGTTGATGTTGAGGTTGGCAAAGCGGAAGAGGGTGGCATCGAGGTAGCTGGTGTTCACCAGGCTGTCGCGCATCCACAGCTCGTCCGCCACCTGCACGTTCAGCAGGGATCCGACCCCGGTCCCCGGCTGCAGCGGCAGCTGGTTCGGTGAGTAGACGGAGAGGAAGGGGGCGTCGTCCTCGATGTCGTCGCGCACGTTCTTCAGGTAGTTGGTGAGCAGCACCCTGCCAAAGGGGAAGAGGGTGCGCTCGTAGTCGACCCGGGTATAGCTCACGTCGTTCCTGCCTCCGCCCCAGATCTCGTCGGTGCGGAAGCGCCCCAGGCGCATGCGCAGGTCGCGAAGGGGCTCGAGATCGATGAAGAGGTGGTAGCCTTCCAGGTCGACGTCGTACGGATAGTCGGGCGCGCGGTCGTCTTCGCGGTGATCGATGATGTTGTTGTTGTTGAGATCGTCGCCGTACTCGAACTCGGCGGGATCGGAGTGATAGAGGAAGAAGGGCTCCAGGTAGTCGGGAATGCCGTTGCCGTTCTGGTTGTCGTCGATCCGGCCGTCGAGGTCGAGGTCCCGGCCCGGAAGCACGCTGCCGTCCTGCAAGTGGGGAAGGAAGTGGAAGTCGGGGGCCAGGTCCTTGTCGTCGTTGTCGTCGACGGTATCCATGTCGACGGTGTTGTTGCGGTCGATGGGGAAAGAGTGAGGGATCCCGAAGGGGCTGTTCAGATCGTCGGAATAGCTGGAGTACTCGGGGTCTTCCACCGACACCATGGTGCTGTACAAGGGGTCCATGCGGAACAGCTCGCCCCCCACCACCAGGCCCGCCAGGTGCTTCTCGAAGTTGACGAACCAGGCCCGGGAGCGGGTGGTGTGCCACGCCTTCCGCCCCACCGTGGAAGGATGCTGGCGGAAGTCCCACGTGCCCGCCATCTCCGCCGTGAGCTCGAAGCCGGGACGCTCGTACTCCATGCGCACGCTGGCGGTGGTGCGCCCCGTCTGCCGCCCGTAGGAGAACTCGATCCACTCCAGGTTCGACTGGTCCCTCACGTTGCCCCTGGATCCGGCCACGGGGTAGTAGTAGGTGGCCCGCTCGCCGCTGACGGAGGGATTGCTCGAGGTCTCGCGGCTGATGGGGAGGAAGACCTCCGACAGCTCGATGTCGTAATCGTCGGATACCAGGGCCTCGAATTCGAGCTCCGAGATCGTGTCCCGGAGCTCGTGGGGAATCTGGAACCAGAAGATGAGATACTCCGTGCCGTCGGCCTGGTAGTATCCTTCAGGGCGGCGCTGGGCGGGCGGGAACTCCCCCTTCAGGAACTGCACGTACGGGGGGATGCGGCGTCCCAGGGGGAAGAACTCGTCGCCATTCGGATACGACTGGTCGATCACCTCGGTGTCGTGGAGGGTTACATCGGCCGCCACGTGGGCCAGCTCCGGGTTCCTGATGCGCATCTCGTGGACCCGGGCCCCTTCCTCGTCCTCGTCGGACCCGTCGTTGACCCGCACGGCGATCCAGGCCGGCGGCCGGTTGACGGCCGACGGGAGGACGCCGCGGATGTTGTTGTCCCCCCAGTCGACCAGACTGTCCGTGCGGTGCAGGTTGACGTAGTTGAAGCCCAGGTTCAAGGCGCCGAAGCGGCGCCCCACGTGGCCGCCGAGAAGGTAGGTCGACCAGCGGCGCTCCCGGTGCGCCTCGTTGTCGCGGTCGGTCCGCGCCAGCAGCCTCCCCGACGGGAAGATGGGCCAGTCCATGCGCGACGACACGAGGGTGACCTGGGTGGGATTCAGGTCGATGTCCCAGCGCACGCCGTTCAGAGAGGCCAGGTCGAGGGTCAGGGAGGTGAACTTGGTGCGGATGAAGTCCCCCACCATGATCCGGCTCGACCGGTCCCCGTAGGAGTCGTGGCCGATGACGAGGCGGTTCAGGTTAATGCGGTATTCGACCGACTCGTCCACGAGGCTGCCCGCCAGGGGGTCGTTCTCACGGGCCTCCTCGGTGCGAAAGACCTGAACCCCTTGCATCAGGTAGTTGCCCAACTCGTCAAAGGCGGGCTTGCGCAGCTCGGACCAGACGCCGCCGGTGTAGGGCCGGTATCCCTGCCGGGCGTAGTTGACGTAGCGCCACTCCTCGTGGTTCCACAGCATCTGCGCCGACGCCGGGGCCGGCGGATCCGCCGCCATGGCCAGCAGCAGGACGAGGGAAGCGGCGGTGGACTTCGGCTGACCGAGGGCCATCAGAGGATCCGCGCCTGTACGAAGAACTGGGTGAAATCCCGCACGCTCCCGGCCTCCAGGTTGATCAACTGCTCACGGCTGCGGCGCAGGCCGACGTTGATGCTGGCGCTGTAGCCGGTATAGCTGCGCCGGGTGTGGAAGGTGAACACGTAGTGCCGGGCGTCGAAGCTGGAGGACCTGGACTCGGCGTGGCGGTAGCGGTGCTTGAAGGGGAACCCCTGCACACCGGTTCGGATTCCGGTGGTCTTGCTGAAGGCGAGGTCGAGGCGCAGGATCGGAAACCACTCCCACGTGTGGCGGTCGGTGATGAGATCGCCGGGGCCGTCCAGGCGCTGCACGAGCAGCTTGGCCATGGGGGTGAAGGTCAGGTGCTCGGAGAATCCGACGGCGTAGTCCGCCTTGCTGACCCAGGTCCAGTCCGTGATGTTGCGGCCCCTGCCCTGCCGGTCGTCCAGACGGCGGTTGACGTCCACCTTGGTGGCATTCACCACGGTCAGGCCGTCCACTCCACTATAGAAGGACTCGGCGTAGACGGTGTTGACGAGGCTGTTGCGCGTCAGCAGCCGGTCGGGATGAATCGCCGTGGCCCGGTTGGTCGCCGACAGGGGCTCCACGACCGTGATGTACGTAGGGTCGGGGATGTCGTCCCTCACCCGTCGAAGGCGGTAGCGCAGGTCCAGGCTGCCGGCGGCGGACATCCGCCACCGGTAGCGGGCCTCGGCATAGGAGACCTCGTTGCGGCCGTCCCCGGCCGTCTGGTGAACCTCGTAGCGGCCGAGGCGGGCACCGACCCGGCCGGCTCCGCGATAGCTCCCGAAGACGTGGTAACCGTCGGTATCCAGCGGATAGGGATAGTCGGGGCGATTGTCGTTCTCACGGCCATCGACGACGCCGTTGTTGTTGAAGTCGTCCCCGTAGACGAACTCGTCCGGCTCCACGTAGTACATCAGGAAGGGCTCCACGTAGTCGGCGAACTCGTTGCGGTTGACGTTGGTGTCCGGCTGGCCGTCCTGGTCCGCGTCGAGACCCGGATACACGCCGTAGGTGAAGTCCCCCCCGAAGCCGTAGTCGCTGCTCACCTCGGACAGGAGCGCGTCCACGTCGACGTTGTTCCGCTTGTTGATGATGTACGTGGGGTGCAGGGGATCCCAGTGTTCGTACTCGTCCGGCCACTCGTCGCGGTCGTCGTTGTCCTCCACCATGCGGTAGGCCAGGACCTTGCGGGCGCTGTGCGACCACATGGGCAGGGAGTTTACGTAGTCGGACGGCATGTGATGGATCTCGCCGCCCAGCCGCCAGCCTTCGCCCATGCGGCGCACGCCTTTTAGGTACCACGCCGCCGTGCGCTGCCGGAAGTGATCGCCGAAGATCGGGACCTGGTAGTTCGAGGTGTTGTGGACGTACTCGCCTTTCATCTCCACGTCCCACAGGTTGATCTCGATATCGGCGCCGAGATTCGCCAGGCCCGTGGGGAAACCGTAGCGGAGATCGACCCAGCCGAGGTTCGATCCGTCGCGGACGTTGCCCGGCGCCCGGACCACGTTGTGCCAGTCGGACCAGGCCCGGTCGGGCACCTCCACCAGCACGTAGGAGGCGCCCAGGTCGAGGTTGTAGTCGCCCGAGGCCAGCACCCGGAAGTGCAGGTCCTCCGGCTCGGCGGGCGCGTCGAAGCGGAATACGAGCAGGTCGGTGCCGGCCACCTCGGTGCCGCGGCCGTCGACCACGGCGGGGATGCCGCTGCTGTAGAAGCGCCCTCTCCCCGGCTGTACCGGCTTAAGCAACCGGTCCGCCTCCATGGACAGAACCGCCCACGACCCGTTTCTGCGGATGTGAGCCACGTCATCGGCGCGCGCCGAGCCCAGGACCCAGCGCGCCTCGGCCTGGGCCTCCACCCGCCTCCCCCGGGACCACATCTCGACGGCGTACACCAGCGGTCCCACACCGTCCTCGGGACTGTCGTCGCTGACGATGACGAAATAGGAGTCCGCGGGGTTCAGGTCCTTCGGAAAGACGCCGCGGAAATCACCCTTCCTCTGAGTGGTGTCGCGCAGGTGGACATCGGCGTAGGTCGCCCCGAAGGTGGCGATATCGCCCAGTTGGCTCTGCCACCGGCCCCCGTAGAGATAGGTCCCGAAGGGTATGGTCCGGGGAGCCCTTGCGGGCCGGTGGGAAACACGGGATGTGAGGATGGAGATCATGTTGCGGTGCGAGGAGGCGTCCCACCGGATGCCGTCGAAGGTCGCCCGGGCGTGCGACAGGGGTGACAGGTGGGCCTTCAGGCGTTGTCCGAGCATCAGCCGCGTCGACCAGCTGCCGTAGTGATCTTTCATGATCACGAGGTTCCGGAACTGTCCGAAGTTCGGGCCCGTGGGGATCCGGGAACTGTCGCCCGGATGCAAGGTCCGGTACTCCTCGATGCGGAGGATCTCGCTGCCGTCGAGCAGGTAGAGCCCGAAGGGGTCGTACCTGGGCTGCTCCCCTCGAATGGGGAAGTTCCGGTAGCTGAGGAAGGAGAGGTTCTCGTAGCGCTCGTCCCAGAAGGGCCGGTACTCGCGCGTCAGGAACTGCTGGTAGCCCCACTCGATGTCCCGGTCGAGGGACTGCCCCCCGGAATCGCCGGCTCCGGCCAGCAGCGCCATGAGGGCTCCCATGCCAACCCTCACGGCCCGCCGGTTGCGCCCCGTGCCCGGCGTGGGAGTCATGCCGATCATCTCAGGTCGCCGGCGGTCAGTAGGCGACGGCCACGGTTCCCACCGAGACTTCGTCACCCGTGTCCAGCTGCACCTCCACGCGGTAGAGATACAGGCCCGGGGGCACCAGCGCCCCCGACCCGTCGCGTCCGTCCCAGTACCCCGGGCTCCCGGGGCCGGTTGAGGCGTCCGAGAAGTAGGTGCCTGCCGTCAGCCCCACCTCGCCCAGACTCGCCACGCGGCGGCCCGAGAGGTCATGGACCTCGACCTTTACCGGCGCGGGGATGTCTACCTTGGACAGCACCATCTCGATGACCGTGAAGTCGTTGATCCCGTCGCCATTCGGCGAGAAGACCGGGGGATTGGGCCGCACCCGGGACAGGACCTCCTGGGGAGCCAGGATGGCCAGCAAGTGCCAGGAGAGGGCCTCCCCCGTCACCTCGTCGAGGTCCGTGTTCTCCTGCACGTTGAGGGGGTTCTCCGAGCCCGGCGAGAACAGGGCGGAGCGGAAGCCGTGGGCCGTGGCGAATGTCGTGGTGCGGAAGGAGATGACCAGCTGGGTATCCTCCCGCAAGGGCTCGTCGAACTCCAGCTGCAGGCTGCGCTGCGTCGACGACCAGGAGCGGACCGATCGAGGCCCCAGTCCCGAGACCGACAGCAACTCCGCCTGGCTCGGGACCTCGATGGCCAGACGCTCCACTCCCTGGGCCTCGTCGCCGAAGCTCAGGTCCAGGGTATAGTGGAACGTCGTATCCACACCGATGCGCGCCGTCTTGGGACTGACGTGAGCCCGCGCCTCGGCGGCGGCCAGGTCCTGGGAACTCTCGATGACGAGTTGGCGGAAGACGGGCGTGCGGGTATCGTCGCGCGTCGACATGCTGACGCGGTACTGCAGCAGGCGGGCCGGCTCCGCCGCGGGAAACCAGAGGGTGTCGCCGGGGCCGTCGAAGGTCCGGCTCCAGCCCGCCTCCGGGTCGCCGAAGTCCTCCTGCGTCTGGCCGCTCCGGAACTGCACCGACAGCTGGGTGCGTTCCGGCACCTCGGCCTGCCACCACAGGCGTCCGAGGTTCTTGGCCGTGTCGGCCAGTCCGAAGTCCAGCGGTTCGGAGACGAAGACTCCCCGGTCGGTATGGCCGGACCCGTAGACCTCCACTTCCGCCACCCTGGGCTGGGTGACGGCATTGATCTCCATGATGACCAGGCGGATGTAGCGAGTCCAGGTAGGCCGGAAATTCACCTCGGTGCTGGCGTACTCGGTGATGCCCCGCAGGACGCCGACCTCCGACCACCGGATCTGATCGTCGCTGATGTGCACCGAGTAGCCGCGTAGAGAGTTGTCCTCCAACTCCTGCTCGCTGCGGCCGGGCCGAGTCAGGGCGCGCAAGGTGTGGATGTTGCGCCGCACCTGCAGGTCGAGGCTGGC
>JAJDTN010000412.1 GCA_022827165.1 Candidatus Latescibacterota bacterium | reverse complement strand
CTGACGGCGGCGATCCTGTCCAAGATGGTCCCCGTGCTGTGTCTGGCCGCCTTCTGGCGATCCTGGGAACCGGCGGACTCGCGGGGCTGGCGGCGGTGGCTCGATCCGATACCGCGCCGGCCCCTGGTGTGGGTGCCCCTCGGCGCGGCCGCCGCCTGGCTCGCGTACGCCGACGCCGGCGGGGCCATGTGGTCGGGGCTGCGGACCTTCGCCGTCAAGTGGCGTCACAACGACAGCCTCTACGGCCTGGTCTACTCCCTGCTCGCCGACCCGAAGCCCGGCTGGGAGTGGGACGACGGCGCCCTGATGACGGCCCGCTGGATCTGCCTGGCGGGGCTCGCGGCGGTGACCGCGGGGGCGGCCGCCGGCTGGCGGGACCCGGTGCGCGCCGTCGCGGCCTCCATGGGGGCCCTGCTGCTGCTGTCCCCCGTGGTGCATCCCTGGTACCTGCTCTGGGTCCTGGCCTTCCTGCCCATGTACCCGGCACCGCCGTGGATGGCTTTCAGCTGGCTCGCCTTCCTCGGCTACGAGGCGCTCATGCCCTACCGCGGAACGGGGACGTGGCAGTCCTCGGGATGGGTGGCCTGGGTCGAGTACGGCCCGGTGTACCTGCTGCTCGGCTGGTGCCTGATCCAGTGGGCCCCCGCTCGACGCGGCGCCGTGAGCAGAGAGACGGTCTCCGACCCGGCATGAAGCCGCCGATCCCGGTGCGTATATTCAAATTCTTCATCCTCGCCGACGTCTCCTCTTCCCCGATCCAGGTCTCGTCGTGAGTTCCGGTACCTCTGCCTGGAAGCTGTCCCTGTGCCTGCTCGCACTGGCCGCGGCCGCCTGCACCCAGGTCGCCCGCCAGCCGCGGCAGAGTGCCGTGCCCTGGTGGGAGGCCGGGGGGAACCCCGCCGGGACGGAGGAGGTCCAACAGGACACGTCCGCCCAGGCAGTGGCTGAAGCCGAAGAGGGGGTGTCCGCGCTCGAAGCCGCGGAGCCGCCCGACTCCGTCGCCGCCGCCGGGGAGAGAGCTCACCCGCCGGAGGCCGTGGAGGGTCCGGACTCCCTGGCGGCTGCCGGACCGGCCGCCGAAGCCGCTCCGGCCGGTCCCGGAGGTCCTCCGGAGGTCGAAGCTGCCCGTCCCCCGGAGAGGCCGGCACCGTCCCCGGAGGTGGTGCAGGCGCAGCGGCGGGCGTACGAGTCCCGCACTCGGGAGGACCGGGAGCGGGTCGAGCGGGTGAACGAATACGCTCTCTGGTGCATCGAACGGGGCCTCTGGGAGGAGGCGCGGATCCACCTTGAGCAGGCCGTCGCCGTGGACAGCCTGTCGGCGAGTCTGCACAACAACCTGGGGATCCTCTACGAACGGCTCGGAGAGCGGGAGAAGGCGCGGGCGGCGTATGAGTTCGCCGCCCGGCTGGCCCCCGGCAAGCGGTTGTACCAGGCCAATCTTGGCTACCTCCGCAGGGCCGAGGAGGCCCGCGGGGTACCGGCGGACAGCGTCGACATCGACGGGCTGCCGAAGGCCAGGGAACGCCGCCGAGGGACCGCCCCGGCGCGGGAAACGCCGGAGGAAGGGTGATGCCCACCATGAACTCTCGTGAACGCCGCATCCGCACCGGCGCCCTGCTGCTGGCCGCCGCCATGGCCTGGCAGCCGGGCGTCGCCTCGGCCCAGGACATCCTGTCCTCCCAGCTGCGCCAGGGCTTCGGCAAGAACAAGGTTCGCTACAAGGACTTCGACTGGCACTTCGTCGAGAGCGAGCACCTGCTCCTCCACTACGAGCCGGAGTTCGAGGACCTCGCCGACCGGGCCGTGGAGTACCTCGAGGAGGCCTACCTCCACATCAGCGCCCTCATGCGCCACGAGCTGTCTACCAAGCCGCCCATCGTCATCTTCAAGTCCCACTACGAGTTCCAGCAGACGAACATCATCCAGGCTTTCCTGCCGCCCGGGGTGGCCGGCTTCGCCGAGCCCCTGCGCTACCGCATGGTGATCCCCTTCAACGGCGATCTCGACGACTTCCGCAACGTCCTCACTCACGAACTGATGCACATCTTCCAGTACGACATCGTGAACCGGGGACCGGTGCGGCGCATCTCCAACCCCATCGCGCGGCCGCCCACGTGGATCATGGAAGGCCTGGCCGAGTACTCGACGGAGGAGATGAACACCATCGACGAGATGGTGCTGCGCGACGCGGTGCTGACGGACCGGCTGATCCCTCTCGAGGTGATGGACTCGAGCTGGAACTACCTGCCGAACACGTTCCTGGCCTACAAGCAGAGCCACAGCCTGATGGAGTACATGGCGGCCAACTTCGGGCCCGAGAAGGTGAGCCGCATTCTGCGCGTGTGGGACCAGCAGACCGATACGGACCGGCTCCTCGAGCGCCTCATCGACATGGACATGAGCACTCTCGACGAGCGCTGGCAGGCGCACATGCGCAAGCGCTACTGGCCGCTGCTGCAGCACCGCGACTACGTCTCCGAGTTCGCCAACCGCGTCGTCGACAACGACGAGATCCACGGCCTGTACATGTCGCCGGAGTGGTCCCTGGGAGGCGACATGCTCGCCGTGCTGAGCACCGACGGGGTGGAGCAGCACGTCGACATCATCCGGGTCAGCAACGGCCGCCGGGTGCAGCGTGTCACCACCGGCATGCGCACCCGCGTCTTCGACGACCTGACCTTCGGCGACGGCACCGTCGCCTGGGCGCCGGACGGGAGCACCATCGCCCTGGTGGGCAAGGACGGTCCGAAGGACGCCATCGTCCTCTGGGACCTGTACGACAAGAAGCTGGTGAACACCCTCTCCTTCGACGACATCGAGATCGTCGAGGGACTCGACTGGGCGCCGGACAGCCGCCGCCTGGCCTTCGTGGGCACCGGCTACGGGCAGAGCGACCTCTACCTCGTGGACGTGGCCACCGAGCAGGTCCGCCAGTTGACCGGGACGTCCCGGCGGGAGGACCACCCCGACTTCCATCCCGACGGGAGGCGCCTCGCCTTCAGCGCCAAGGTGGAGGGCCAGTTCGACATCAAGGTCTACGACCTCGACACGGGGAGCCAGTCCACGCTGGTGGCCACGCCGGGCGACGACCTGTGGCCGGAGTGGACCCCGGAGGGCGACAGGCTCCTCTTCGTCTCCACCCGCGAGGGCATCAACGACCTGTTCCTGCAGGATCTCAGCGACGGCCGCGAGTACCGACTGACGCGCACCCTCTCCGGCATCATGAACCCCTCCCTGTCTCCCGACGGCCAGCAGCTGGTGCTCAACACCTACTACCACAGCCGCCGGGAGATGTACCGCATGGACATGCCCACCATGCCGGAGCTGCGGCTGCGCAGCGACGAGCTGGCGGCGCGGGTCGGCGCCGGGCCGGTGGTCGCCGCCGAGGCCACCGAGGCCGGTGGCGAAAGGCCGTCCGGGCCGGACCCCATCCTCCTCGTGCGGAAGGGGGCGGCCGACACCGCAGCCGCGGCCCTGGCCGGGGCCACCCGCCTCGGCCTGGAGGAGGCGGTCGCCATCCTCGACCGCAAGGCGGACACCAACCAGGCGATGAAGCTGGCGGAGGCCTCCGGCGGCGACGCCGGTCCGGCGGCGGCCGGCGAGGGCGGGATCCCCTCGCCGACGGGAGGCCTGGAGGACGTGGGCGATGCCCTGCGGCGGGACACGGCGCGGCTCCCGGGCAGTCCCGAGAGCGCCCTGGAAGGGCTGCCCCGGCGGCGGTACACGCCCAAGCTGGAGTTCGACGGGGTGGCTCTGCAGATGGGCTACTACTCAGGCTTTCTCGCCGGGGTGGCCCAGTTGAGCATGAGCGACCTCCTGGGCAACCACGACCTGAACATGTTCACCGACTACGTGGGTTCCCAGGAGATCAACAACGATTTCACCTTCGCCGCCGGCTACAGCTACCATGGCCGCCGGCCGACGTACAGCGCCATGGTCTTCAACTGGAACCAGTACTTCAACGACAACGAGGGCCGGGGCCCCTTCGGGGGCTACTACGGGATCGGCGCCCGTCTCACCCGGGGGCTGGTGCGCAGCCGCCAGACCGGGCTGCTGGCGGACATGAGCTATCCCCTCGACGTGTACCGGCGCGTCGAGCTGTCGTACTCCTTCGTCGACGAGCAGCGCGAGATCGCGTGGCCGGTGCAGGAGCCGATCGACGGCTCCAGCACGCACCTGTTCAAGGCCGCCTATGTCCACGATTCCCTCAACATCGGGCTCCTCGGCCCCACGGCGGGCCGGCGCTACTACCTGTCCGCCGGGCGCACCCTGGCCCTGAGAGAGGGGGACCGCAACTTCACCCACGTGGAGGTCGACTACCGCCACTACCTGCGCCTGGGCCGCTGGTCGGTCCTCGGGTTGCGGGGCACGGGCATCGGCTCCCTGGGGCGCGACGGCCTCGAGTACAACCTCGGCGGGCCGGCCTGGTTCCTGCCCTTCTACCCGGGGTACAACCTCAATGTCGGGCCGCTGCGGGGCTACGCGTTCTCGAAGTTCACCGGCACCCGCGTGGCCCTCGTCAACGGCGAGATCCGCGTCCCCTTCATCCGCAACATCACCTTCGGCTGGCCCGGGACGTTCGCCATTCCCGCCGTGGACGGCGCCATCTTCGCCGACCTAGGGAGCGCCTGGAAGAAGGACCAGACCCTCGACCCGTGGCCGCTGCAGAGCCCCCACGTCGAGGTCGACCCGGCGGCGGAGCGGGTGCGCCTCCAGGGCGGCGTCGGCTTCGGCCTGCTCGTCTATTTCCTGGCGCCGCTGAACTTCGAGTTCGCCCGGCGCACCGACTTCAAGGACATCTCGGGGTGGCACATGCACTTCAGCTTCGGGCGGAGCTTCTGAGGGTGGCGGCCGGGCGTTGGGCGCCCGCCTGGATGGCCCTCCTGTGCCTGTGCGGATGCGCCGGCCGCGGACCCGGCATGGGCACGGCCGTGGAGTTCCGGGCGCCCTCCGTCCCCGACGCCGAGATCCGGCCCCTGCTCAAGGGCGTGGAGAAGATCGGCGTGCTCTCGGCCACCGACATCACGCCGCTGCAGGATCTGGACATCGAGAAGGTCATGGGGCGCCTCACCGACGCCACCGCCGGAGGTCTGCGCAACCTGTCCGACCGCACGGTGATCGGCCAGGACGAGATCCGCTGGCACTTCCGCGACGTGGAGCTGGACTCGGCGGCCGTCTTCAGCGACAGTCTGAAGAGCGCCATGGTGAGCGAGCTGGGCCTCGACGCCCTCGTCTTCGTCACCCTTCGCGGCCTGGACGCGCGGATGTCGCCCATGACCCCGACCCCCTACGGGGGCATGGCCGCCAATCCGAGGGTGAACATCACCGTGAACCTGCACCTGCTGCTGGTGAACCTGGCCACCGGCGGGCACTGGAGCCACGAGGGCCGGCACAGCAGCTGGCAGCCGGTGCAACTGGACCTTCTCGGGGGCGGCCGGGACCGCACCGAGCGGCAGATGCTGACGGCCCTGGCCCCGCCGCTGCGGCAGTTCCTGGCGCGGGTTGCGCCGCCGCCGAGCCGGCAGACGCGCCGCTTCGACAGCAGCGGGGACTGAGCCGGCGGCAGGAGGGGTTCGTCGGCGCAAAGGAAAGGGGGCGGCCCCGGTCGGGAGCCGCCCCCTTCTCTATGTTCTGATGTGGGCGCGCTATGCGCGGGGCGAGTTCAGCGCCGCTTCTTCCGCCGCTTGGCGGCCGAGCTGCCGCTGCTCTTCTCCTCCGAGGCCGGCTTCGACGAGCTGGAGGAGGAGGAAACGCTGCCGCTGGACTTGGAGCTACCCGAGGGCCGGGTGGTGCGCTGACCGACGGTCGAGCGCCGCACCGTCGGCTCGACCCGCTGCGTCCAGGCGCGCTCCTGGCTCTGCCGCTGCCGCTCCCGAAGGGTGGTCTCGTCGACGGTGGGGGGCTCCGAGGTCGGCCCCCTGCTGGTGAGTCCGGACCTGAGCTCGGACAACTCGGTGGTGGTCACCAGCTCGTACCCCGGGGGCACGTAGCTGCCGCGGGAATAGTAGGGGTCGTAGCCGTAGCCGTAGGGTCCGTAGTAGGGGCTGTAGCCGTACGGTCCGTAGCCGCCGTAGCGATAGCCGTATCCGTAGCCGTAGCCCGGGCCGTACGCGAAGGGCGACCCGAAGCCGTACATGCCGTACCGGGAGTCGTAGCCGAAGATCGGATAGCCGCTGCCGTACGAGTCGTAGCCCGTGGTGCCCAGGCCGCGCTCGTCGGTGAACCGGCCGATGCGGGGATCGCGGTCCTCGGGCTCTTCCCAAGTGGCGGAATAGGCGGGTTCCTCGGGGGTGGTGAAGCCCCCGGGGGCCCGCAGGACGGTGTAGCAGCCGGTGGCGGAAACCACTGCCAGCGCGAGCACGAGACCTGTGAGGGATCTGGTCATGTCGCGACCTCCTGTGGGTGCGGCGCCCTCGCCGGGGCGCTCGGGGTCAATATACGGAGGGAGCCTTCCCGGTCAACGGCTTTCGGGGCTCGCCCGGGGGCCTCGGGGACCGGGTCAGAACAGGTAGCGGACTCCCATGAAGACGCGGTTCACGTCCACGTCCTCCCGCAGCTCCAGTTCGTTCTCGCCTTCGGCCTGCTCGTAGTTGCCGCGGGTATAGGCCAGGTCGATGCGCACCGCCTCCTCCACGGCGACCCCTGCGCCGAGGGTGTAGAACCGCCGGTCCCGGAGTACCCGGATCAGGGGGTTGTCGACCGGGTCCGGAGTGCGGGTCGGGTCCCGGGGCCCGACGAAGGGCAGGGGGTCGGAGTAGTAGCCGGCGCGCAGATCGACGGCCGCCCAGGGCACCTGCCACTCGGCCCCGAGGTGCCAGCGCAGGACGTCGGCGTACTGGTCCTCGAAGGAGGTGTCGGTACGCAGCTCGAAGGGGTCGTCGTCGGTGTACTCGGTCTGGGTCCACTCGGTGGCGTGGACCGAGGCGGCCAGCGTCACCTGTGGCACGGGCCGGCCGGAGACGCCGAGTCCGAAGGAGAGGGGCAGGGCGATTCGGTAGCTGCTCTTGAACTCCTCGCTCGGCGTCTCCACAAGCTCCCCGTTGTCGGATTCGACGGAGCTGAAGTGTGGTTGGGGCGGGGCCCGCCAGGTGTAGCTGACCTTGTGCGAGGAACCGGTGGCCATGGTGACGCCGAGGCGCAGCCGCGGGTCGTCCCGGGGGGTGCGCACCATGGCGCCGAGGGTGGCGGTCCAGGTCGTGCCGTAGTCGTCGACGAAGACCTCGCGCTCGGTGAAGCGGCTCTCGTAGAAGAAGTCCTCCGTGTCGATGGAGACGAACTCCGAGGTCCACTCGTCCTCGCCGCCGATGAGGCTGAGGGTGGCGCCAACGGAGACCGAGGGGCTCACGTCGATGGCGCCGGCCACGGAGGTGATGGCCAGCTCGCCCTCGTGGCGGAAGCTGTCGTCGTAGGCGAGGCTGTCGCCGAGGACGGCCCCGGCCGCATCCCGGACCACCGGCACCAGGGGGAAGTCGAGGGCCCAATCGAAGTCCTTGACCCGGTTGAAGCCCGCCGCCAGCACGAGACTCCCCCGGTACACGGGCACCGGATAGACGAAGCCCAAGCTGCCGAAGCGGGTGTTGCTCACGTCGGCGATGGCACTGTTCTCGATCGGTGTCCCGAATCCGGCGACGGCCCGGTTCTGCCGGGCGTTGCGCAGAAAGGCGACGTTGATCTCGCGCTGGCGCATCTGCGCCAGACCGGCGGGGTTCCAGTAGACGGCGGTGAAGTCGTCGGCGAGGCCGGCGAAGGCGCCGCCCATCGCCATGGCGCGGACTCCGACGCCGGCGAAGTTGTCGATGGCCCGCTCTTCCTGGCCGGCGGCGGCCGTGGCCAGAACGAGCAGGGCGAGGGGGGTTCGGAAGTGGCGCATCAGAAACTCTCGCTGTAGCGAACGGTGATCTCGCGGCTGAGGTCGGCGGAGGGTCCGCCAGGCGCCGTCCGGTCCCCGTTCTGGAGGAAGTTCTTGAGCAGGAAACCGAGCCTCAGGCTCCGGGTGGGCGACCAGTTGACGCCCCCGTTGGCGTATCCCCGGTTCAGGGCCCAGGAGTCGTCGCCGCCGTCGCGGGCGAGGTCGTACTCGGCGATGAAGATGAGCCTGTCGCTGAACCGCTTGTCGGCGCCGACCCACCCGGAGAGGCCGCCCTCCTCTTCGAGGGACCAGCTCAGGCCCCCGTGAAAGCCGAGCTGGCCGAGAGTGGTCCCGTAGTTCTTGCTGGAGGCCAGGTAGATCCCCTTGCCCCGGACCTGGTACCTGCCGTGGCCGTGGGCCCCGTATCCCTGGGTGTCGTACCCCGCCGTCAGGGCGGGCATGCCGGTGCTCTCCTCGACGAGGCGGCAGCGAGCCGCTGCCTCGACCCTGGGATACCAGTCGACCTCGTCGTCGCCGATGACCCCCTCGCCCCCGAAGGCCAGGCCGACGGCCAGGCGCTGCAGGAGTCCGGCGTCGACCTGGCCCATCAGGCCGCCTCCCGGGAACAGCCTCAGGTCGATGGCGAATTGTCCCTTGTCGAGGAGGCCGGCGGTGGGACTGTCCACGAGGCGCACCAGCTCCGGCGGCCCGTACTGGGCGCCCGCGGGACCCGCCCGGACCGCGGCCAGCATCGCCAGTGCCGGAAGCCATGAGCGGTAGGAGGTCAAGCGCCCCTCCCGGGACCGGCGCCGGTGTCGGGCCGCCGCCATCGGATGCGGCGCTCCTGCTCCTGCTCTCCGTGGCGGAGCTCGATCCGCCACCGCTTCTCGGGGAGCAGCTCGGGAAGGCGGTCCGCCCACTCCACGAGGGTGACGGCGTCGGCCTCGTGGAAGAACTGGTCGGCGCCGATCTCCGCCAGCTCGTCCACCGTCGCGAGGCGGTAGAGGTCGAAGTGGTAGACCCGCAATCCGCTGCCTTCCCCGGTGCCCTCGTAGACGTTCAGCAACACGAAGGTAGGGCTGTTGACCACCTCGTCGACACCCAGACCGGCGCAGATTCCCTGCACGAGGCAGGTCTTGCCGGTGCCGAGGTCGCCTTCGAGGGCCACGAGGTCTCCCGGCACCAGGGCCGCAGCCAGCTGGCGGCCGAAGCGCCGGGTCTCGGAGGCGCAGCGGGTGCGGCGCTCACCCGCGCAGGCGAGATCCGCGGTCACCGTAGAGGGAGACACCGCACGAGTGGGGTTGGGAGGGCATCTGCATGAGCGACGGTGGAGAGGTCCCTGACAAGAGGGACCATCTTGCCGCCGGGATGTTCCTGCCGGACGGGGGAGGACTGGGCCGGGCCGCCAGGGAGCGGCGGCGGTGCGGGGGCATCCACCGCGTGAGAGCGGCGGCTTCCCCGGGGTTGGTGCTTCAGCCGCCGGAGGCGCGCCGGCTGTCCATG
>JAJDTN010000381.1 GCA_022827165.1 Candidatus Latescibacterota bacterium | reverse complement strand
CTACGACAGCGGCGACTACGGCGCATCCCTCGACAAGGTCCTGGAGATGGTCGACTACCCGGCCCTGCGCCGGGAGCAGGAGGAGGCCCGCGCCGGCGGCCGCTACCTCGGCATCGGGTTCTCCACCTACATCGAGGCCTGCGGCATCGCGCCGTCGGCCGTGGTCGGCGCCCTCGGCGCCCGCGCCGGTCTCTACGAGAGCGCCAGCGTCCGCGTCCAGCCCACGGGCAAGGTGACCGTCTTCGTGGGCAGCCACTCCCACGGCCAGGGCCACGACACCACGTTCTCGCAACTGGTGGCCGACCAGCTGGGCATCCCCATGGACGACGTCGAGATCGTCCACGGCGACACCGACCAGGTGCCCTTCGGCATGGGCACCTACGGCTCGCGCAGCCTGGCCGTGGGCGGCGTGGCGATCACCAAGTCGATCGACAAGATCAAGGAGAAGGGCGCCGCCATCGCCGCCCACCTGCTGGAGGCGTCGGCGGACGACCTGGAGTACGCCGGCGGCCAGTGGACGGTGCGCGGCACCGACAAGTCGATCGGCTTCGGGGACGTGGCGCTGACGGCGTACGTGCCCCACAACTACCCGGAGGGGCTCGAGCCGGGGCTGGAGTTCTCCAGCTTCTACGACCCGGCCAACTTCACCTTCCCCTTCGGGGCCCACATCGCCGTCGTCGAGGTCGACACCGAGACGGGGGTGGTGAAGCTGGTGCGCTACGCGGCCTGCGACGACGTGGGCAACGTCGTCAACCCGATGATCGTCGACGGCCAGGTCCACGGCGGCGTCACCCACGGCATCGGCCAGGCGCTGATGGAGGGCGCCATCTACGACGACGACGGGCAGCTGATCAACGGCTCGTACATGGACTACGCCCTGCCGCGGGCCGACGAGCTGCCGCGCTTCGAGACCGACCGCACGGTCACCCCGTGCCCCCACAACCCCCTCGGCGTCAAGGGCGCCGGCGAGACCGGCACCATCGGCGCCACGCCGGCCGTGGTCAACGCCGTCATCGACGCCCTCTGGCCCCTGGGGGTGCGCCACCTCGAGATGCCTCTCACACCGCAGCGGGTGTGGCAGGCCATCCAGTCCGCCAACGGCAGCTGAGGAGGAGGGAGAGATGATTCCTTCGAGCTTCGAGTACCATCGTCCCGCCTCCCTGGACGAGGCGGTGAGCCTGCTGCAGGAGCACGGCGAGGACGCCAGCCTGCTGGCCGGCGGCCACAGTCTGCTGCCGGCGATGAAGCTGCGCCTGTCGGCGCCCGAGCACCTGGTCGACATCAGCCGCATCGACGGGCTGCGCGAGATCCGATCGGAAGGGGGCGGCGTCGTCATCGGCGCCGGCGCCACCCACCACGACGTGGAGTCCTCCGCCGCCGTCGCCGCCGGCGCTCCGCTGCTGGCCCGGGCCGCCGCCGTCATCGGCGACGTGCAGGTGCGCAACGCCGGCACCATCGGCGGCAGCCTGGCCCACGCCGACCCCGCCGCCGACTACCCGGCGGCGGTGCTCGCCTCCGAGGGCTCGGTGGAGGTGGTCGGCCCCGGCGGGGCCCGCTCCATCGCCGCCGCCGACTTCTTCGTCGAGCTCTTCGCCACCGCCCTGCAGCCGGGCGAGATCGTCACCGCCGTGCGGGTGCCCGCCCCGGGCGCCGGCACGGGCGTCTCCTACCTGAAGTTCCCGCACCCGGCGTCGCGCTTCGCCGTCTGCGGCTGCGCCGCGGCGGTCACCGTCAGCGGCGGCGCCTGCAGCAGCGCCCGCGTCGCCTTCAACGGCATCGCCAGCGCCGCCTTCCGCGACGCCGGCGTGGAGAGCGCCCTGGCTGGCGCCTCCCTCGACGAGAACTCGGTGAAGGCCGCCGTGGCCGGCGCCGCCGAGGGCCAGGAGCTGCTGGCCGACAGCTTCGCCGGCGAGGACTACCGCCGGCAGCTGGCCCGGGTCTACGCGCGCCGGGCGGTGCTGGCGGCGGCAGCCGCCGCCGCCTGAGGGACCGGGCGCGGCGCACGCCGAGCACCACGGAGGGGCGGGCCATGCGGTCCGCCCCTCTTTGCTTGTCCGCCGCAGGGGAGACTCCCATGGAACCCGCCATCCGCATGACGGGCGTCACCAAGAGCTTCGGGCCCACCACGGCCGTGGAGGACCTGGATCTCGAGGTGCCCCGCGGCGGGCTGCACGGGTTCATCGGGCCCAACGGCGCCGGCAAGACGACCTCGATCCGGATGATCCTGTCCATCCTCTTCCCGGACTCGGGCGCCGTATCGGTGCTGGGACACCCCTCGGCCCTGGACGCCAAGGACCGGATCGGCTACCTGCCCGAGGAGCGGGGCCTGTACCGGAAGATGAGGGTCCGGGCCTTCCTCGAGTACATGGCCCGCCTCAAGGGCGACGAGGGCCCCGATCTCGACCGCCGCATCTGCCAATGGCTGGAACGCGTCGGCCTGTCCGCGGACGGGACCCGGCGATGCGAGGAGCTGTCCAAGGGGATGTCGCAGAAGGTCCAGTTCGTGGCCGCCGTGATCCACCGGCCGGACCTGCTGGTGCTCGACGAACCGTTCAGCGGCCTCGACCCCGTGAGCACCCGCAGGCTCCGGGACCTGATCCTCGAGGAGCGCGGCCGGGGGGCCACGGTCCTGCTCTCCACCCACGTCATGCCCCGGGCCGAGGAGATCTGCGAGCACGTGGTCATGCTCCACAAGGGCCGCAAGGTGCTGGACGACTCCCTCGCCGCCATCCGCCGGCGCCACGACCCGCGGTCGATCCGCTTCGAGCCCCTCGACCCGGAAGCCGACACCGCTCCCCTCGCTTCGCTGCCCGGCGTGGAGAGCCTCCGGGACGAGGACCGGGGCCTGGAGATCCGCCTCCGCCAGGGCACCGATCCCTCCGCGGCGATGCGCCTCATCCTGGAGACGGTCCCCGCGGCGCGCATCGAGCTGGCCCGTCCGCGTCTCGAGGATGTCTTCCTCGAGCAGGCCTCGGAGAGCCGCTCCCCGGAGGAGGAGCGGCAGCTGCGGGCGCAGCTCGGCGACGCCGCTGCGGAAGAGACCGAATGAGACGCGTCCTCAGGATCGCGCTCCGGGACTTCCTCGCCGTCGTGACCAGGAAGGGCTTCGTCCTCGGGGTGCTGTTCACGCCGGCCATGATCGCGGCCATGGTCCTCCTGGGACCCCGGTACCTGCAGATGCTCCATGACGCGGACTTCCGGATCGAAGGGGAGTACGCCGTCCTCGATCCGACGGGGCGGGTCCTCGCCGAGATGGAGCGGGCCCTGGAGGCGGGGGGAATCGCGGAAGACGAGCTGCGGGAGCTGCGCCGGAACCTGGAACAGGCGCCGGAGGCGGCCCGGGCCCTCGCCGAGGCCGCCATCGAGCAGGCGCGGCGGGAGTCCCACTGGCCCGCCGGCGAGGTCCGGCTGATCCCGCTGGCCTCGGGTGCGGAGGTGGAGACCGCGAAAGCCGGGCTGAACGAGGAGAGCGGCGGGGCGGGGCATCGCGCCCTGATCGTGATCCACGAGGACGCCGTGGAGGCGGCCGGTCCCGCGGCCGAACTCGGGACCTACGACCTGTACGTGCCCCCCGGCCTCGACGAGCGGGAGCTGGACTTCCTGCACCGCATCGCCCGGGAGGCGATCGTCGGCGCCCGCGTCTCCGCCCGGGGCCAGGACCGGGCCAGGATCGAGGCCCTCGTGCGGGTCTCCCGACAGCGGTCGACCACGGTGGGCGCGGGGGACGAACTGCAGACCGTCAGGGGTTTCACCTTCATCCTGCCGGCGGCTTTCACCATGCTCCTGTTCCTGGGGGTCATGTCCGGCGGGCAGATGCTGCTGACCTCGATGGTAGAGGAGAAGTCGAGCCGTGTCGTGGAGGTGCTCCTGTCGGCGGTGTCGCCCATGGAGCTGATGGCCGGAAAGCTCATCGGAGGCGTGGCCATCTGCCTGGTCATGATGGGCGTCTACATCCTGACGGGACTGGCGATGCTGGCCTCCTTCTCCCTTCTCGGCCTCCTCGATCCCTGGCTGATCCTCTACCTGGTGATCTTCTTCTTCATCGGCTTCTTCACCCTCGGGGCCCTGATGCTGGCCGCCGGATCCGCCGTCAACGACATGAACGAGGCCGGGCCTCTCCTGACGCCCCTCATGGTCGTCTTCATGGCCCCGTGGCTCCTCTGGCCGCTGGTCTCCAGCGACCCCGGCCACACGGTCGCCGTCGTCGCGAGCTACCTGCCACCCGTCAACACCTTCGGCATGCTCATGCGCATGGCCTCGACCCAGCCGCCGCCCTGGTGGGAGGTCTGGCTGTCGATCGCGGTGGGCGCCGCCGCGGTGGTCGGAGCCGTGTGGGTGGCGGCCAAGGTCTTCCGCATCGGGCTGCTGATGCAGGGCAAGCCGCCCGGCCTGAGGACCCTCCTCGCCTGGGTCAGGGCCGCCTGAGTCCCGGGTGGCCGCCCCCGCCGAGGGCCGGGAGCTGCCCGCCGACGGCTACGCCGGCGAGGACTGCGTCCCGGCCGCCGCCCGGGTCCAGCCGCGCCGGCCGGTTCTCGCGGCGGCGGCCGCGGCCTGTAAACGGTCGCGCCGCGCGATCGTCACTTCGGCCTGCCAAGCTGAGATGACTCTCCCCTCCCTCCCATGACCCAGGAAACCCTGATGATCATCGGGTTCCTGCTCGGCGCCTATTCCATCGTCGGCAACGACGCGATCCAGACCCTCGGCACCTTCCTCAGCTCCAACGCACACCGTCCTTGGTGGGTGCTCTGGATCTTCGGCGGGGGGATCATCACCGTGGTCCTGGTGTACGGGTGGGTGGCCCACTCCGGCGACGTCTCCTACGGCCGGCTGCGGGCGATCCCGGTGCCGGAGCAGTTCGTCTGGATCTACTGCGTGCCCCCCTTCGCCCTGCTCCTGCTGACGCGCTTCGGGATCCCGGTGAGCACCACCTTCCTCACCCTGACAATCTTCGCCCCCAAGGCGCTGCCGGCGATGCTGGTCAAGTCGCTGCTGGGGTATGCGACCGCCTTCATCGCCGCCATCCTCGTCTACAAGCTGGTCACCCGCGCCCTCGAGCACCGCTTCAACCAGACCGAGGGGCCCACCGGCGGCTGGTGGGTGGTGGCCCAGTGGTGCTCCACCGGCTTCCTCTGGAGCCAGTGGCTGATCCAGGACCTGGCCAACATCTACGTCTTCCTGCCCCGGGACCCGGTGGCCCGCACGCCGGAGATGTCCACGGGGTGGTTCGCCCTCAGCGTCGTCGTCATCGTGGCCCTCCTCGGTTACATCTTCTACACCCACGGCGGCGCCATCCAGAAGGTGGTGCTCACCAAGACGAACACCACCGACATCCGCTCGGCGACCTTCGTCGACCTCATCTACGGGATCGTGCTGTTCCTGTTCAAGGAGGTCAGCAACCTGCCCATGAGCACGACCTGGGTCTTCGTGGGTTTGCTGGCGGGACGGGAGATCGCCATCGCCTGGAACGAGAAGCACCGAGGCCGCCCCGAGGTCACCCGGCTGGTGCTCTCCGACCTGGCCAGGATCTTCTCCGGACTCGCGGTGAGCGTCGCCCTGGCGCTGCTGCTGCCCCTGCTGATGTAGCCGCAGCCGCGGAGCGGATCCTCACCAGCCCTTCCAGCTGCCGTCGGCGTGCCGGTACTGGCGGTACGGCAGCGGCTCGTACGGCAGCTTCTCGATGTCGCTCGCCTTCACCGTGACGCCGAGCCCCGGCGCCTCGGAGAGACTGATGTGGCCGCCGGCGATGGTCCAGTCGTGCTCGACGTACTCGCCGAAGCTGTCGAACCAGGAGCGGCTCATCTCCTGGATCAGGAAGTTGGGTGTCACGGCGTCGGCGGTGAGGGAAGCGGCCAGCGTCAGCGGTCCGCCGGCGTTGTGGGGCGCCATCAGCATCTGCTGCGGCCGCGCGGCGCGTCCGATCTCCACCAGGCCGGTGATGCCCGAGCAGTGGGAGACATCGGGCTGCAGGTAGGCGCAGGCGCGGCGCTCGATGAGGGGCTGGAAGTCGGACAGAGTGAAGAGCTTCTCCCCGGCGGCGACCGGTACCGGACTCTTACGCGACACCTCCAGCAGGGCCTCCACCGAGCCGACCTTCACCGGCTCCTCGAGGAACAGCGGCCGGTACGGAGCGACCGCCTCGGCGAAGGCCAGGCTCAGCTCCGGCGTGGGGCTGCCGTGGGCGTCGAGGAGCAGGTCGAGGCCGTCGCCCACGGCCTCGCGCATGGCCCGCACGCAGGCCGTGGAATGGTCGACGGCCCCGCGGTCCACGGGCCAGGACCGCGTCTCCAGGGGGTTGCCCTTGACGCCGGCGAAGCCCGCCTCGAGCGCCTCCCGGGCGCCGGCGGCGGCGGCCTCCGACGATTCCAGGGAGGTCGAGGTGTACACGCGCACCCGGTCCCGCCGCTTGCCGCCGAGGATGGTGTGGGCCGGCACCCCCCAGGCCTTCCCGGCGATGTCGTAGAGGGCCTGGTTCACCGCCGCCAGGGCGCTGCCGAAGACGGGTCCGCTTTTCCATGGCATGCGGTCCTGCACGTCCTCGCACAGGGCCTCCACCGGCAGCGGGTCGCGACCGACGAGCAGCTCCTCCCAGGCGTGGAGGGCCGCCTCCACCGGCTCGGTGAGCCACTCGCCGGTGCCCTCGCCCCAGCCGCTGATGCCGGCGTCGGTCCGCAGCTCCAGGAACAGCCACGGCTTGGAGGTGGAGCACAGCAGCTGTCCGGTGGCCGGGTCGCGGATCAACTGCCCGGTGGGGACGCTGAACTTGAAGGTGCGCAGGGAACGGATCTTCACGGCGGGTGGCCTCCTC
>JAJDTN010000154.1 GCA_022827165.1 Candidatus Latescibacterota bacterium | reverse complement strand
TTGACGGTGTCGGCGAAGAGCGCGTCGAGGCGGCTCAGGTGATGCTGGATCCCGCTCCCACCGGCTGCGTCCTCGGCCAGGGCCGGGGCCGCCATGGTGGTGAGCAGGAAGAGGGCTCCCAGGGCTCTGCCCATGGATTCCTCCTCTTTCGGGTCGGGTGTGTGGGTGAGGGATTCTGCGGCAGGCTGCGCGTTCCAGTATAGGCGGCCGGCCTCCGGGCGATCAAGACCGGACCCGGCAGGGGCGGCTCAAGCGGGCAGCCACTCCGGCGGCGGTCCCTCGATCCTGACGGCGAGCCTCTCCGGCCTGGAGGCGTCGCCTCCGAGGGCGCGCTCGATCACCATCAACGCCATCGGCGCGCGCTCCTGGCGCGCCTCCCGCAGGGCCGCGAAGAAGCGCAGGTTCTCGGCCTCGACCACGTCCGTCTCGGGTGAGGTTCCGCTGCAGATCAGCAGGGGGACCTTCAGGCCCCGGCGCTCCGCCGCCTCCAGGGTGAGGGCGGTGTGGTTCAACGTCCCGAGGCCGGGGCGGACGACGACGGCCAGGCAGGCCTTCAGGCGCCGGGCGAGGTCGGCGACATCCCGCCGCTCGTCGATCGGCACCAGGAGCCCTCCCGAGCCCTCCACGAGAGTGAGGTCGTGAGCCGCGGCCACGGACTCGCACTGCCGCGCCAGGCCCTCGAAGTCGATCGGCCGTCCGGCGCGCCTCGCCGCGATCAGCGGCGCCAGCGGCTCGGGGAAGGAGGCCAGCGTCCCCAGGGTCACGCCGGTGCCGCGGAGGGCTCCGCGGTAGAACGCCTCGTCGCCGTCGACCCCGGGACCGGCGCCGGTCTGCACCGCCTTGAGCAGGGCCACGCTTCCCGCCCTCGACGCCTTCCACGCCAGCCAGGCGGCGGCGACCGTCTTGCCAACGCCGGTGTCGGTCCCGGTCACCAGCACGATCCTACCCAACGAAGGACTCCATCGCCCCGATGACCTGCCGCAGGTGCTCCTCCTCGTGGGCGGCGGTGACCCCGAAGCGGATCCGCGACGTGCCGCGGGGCACCGCGGGGGGCCGCACGGCGCGTGCCAGGATCCCGTGGCTCTTGAGATGTTCCTCCGCGGCTACCGCCGCGGCCGGCCTGCCGAGGACCAGCGGCACGATCTGCGAGGCGGAGTTGCAGTCAGGGCCGCCGAGGCACTGCAGATCGGAGCGCAGCGTCGCGCCGAGGTCGAGGACCCGCTTCCGGCGCCAGGGCTCGTTCCGCGCGACCTCGAGGGCGGCGGCCGCCGCCGCAACCGCCGACGGCGGCAGGGCGGTATCGAAGATGAAGGTGCGGGCGCGGTCGACGAGGTACTCGATGAGGGCCCCGTCGCCGGCGGCAAAGCCGCCGATCGAGCCCAGCGCCTTCGACAGGGTGCCGGTGATGACGGCCGGGGTCTCGAGATCAAGGTCCCCCAGGAGACCGGCGCCATCCCCGAAGATCCCGATGGCGTGCGCCTCGTCGACGACCAGCAGCGCCTCGTGGCGCGAGGCGGTCTCCCCCAGGGCCCGGAGGGGCGCCAGGTCGCCGTCCATGCTGAAGACGCTCTCGGTGACGACCATGCGCCGGCGGGCGGGGGTCTGGCGCAGGAGGTCGTCGAGGCGGCCGGCATCGTTGTGAGAGAAGGCAAGGGCGGTGGCGCGGGACAGCCTGGCGCCGTCGATGATCGAGGCGTGGGAGCGCTCGTCGTAGAAGATCGCGTCCCCGCGCCCGGCCAGGGCGGCGAGGACCCCCAGGTTGGCCATGTACCCCGAGCTGAAGAGCAGGGACGAAGGCCGCCCCGTGAGCCGCGCCAGGCGTTCCTGCAGATCCTCGTGCAGGGGGGTGGAGCCGTGCAGCAGCCGCGCCGATGCGGCACCGGCGCCGAAGCGGCGGGCTGCCTCCCCGGCGGCGGCGGTCACCTCCGGATGGGCGGCGAGGCCGAGGTAGTCGTTCGAGGTGAAGAGGACGTACTCGCGGCCGGAGAGGGTGGCCCGGACCCCGGCGCGGCTCTCCGGGGTCACCACCGACCGGCGCAGACCGAGCCGGCCGAGGCGCCGGCGCTCGGAGCGCAGGAACTCAGCCCAGGGCCGGGGTGGACCGGGCGACGCTGTCGAGCCCATACCTCACCGCCTCGCAGATCTGTGAGAGCTCGCCTTCCTCGATGGAGAGGGGGGGCATGACCACCACGGTGTCGCCGATGGGGCGGACGAAGACGCCGCGGTCCCGCGCCTTCATGCAGGCCCGCCATCCGGTCTGCGCCGAGGCGGGCAGGGGCCGCCTGGAGCAGCGGTCGGCGACGACGTCGACGGCGGCCATCAACCCCTGCCGGCGGATCTCCCCCACGAGGGGATGCTCGCCGAGGACCTCTCTCAGCCTCTCGCCGAGGCAGGCGGCGCGGTCGCCAACCCGCGCCAGGACCGGCTCGCCCTCGAAGATGTCGAGGCTCGCCAGGGCGGCGGCGCAGGCGATCGGGTTGCCCCCGTAGGTGTGTCCATGGTAGAGGGTCTTGGCGTAGTCGTGCGCGTCGTGGAAGGCTTCGTAGACACCCTCGCTCGCCACCGTCGCCGACAGCGGCAGGCAGCCGCCGCTGATCCCCTTGCCCAGCACCATGATGTCGGGGCTGACCCCCTCGAGGTCGCAGGCGAACATGGCGCCGGTCTTGCCGAAGCCGGTGGCCACCTCGTCGGCGATAAGCAGCACGTCGTTGGCGCGGCAGAGGTCGGCGATCCGGCGGAGGTGTCCTTCCGGGGCGACGACGATCCCCGCGGCGCCCTGGACCCGGGGCTCGACGACCACTGCGGCGATCTCTCCGCCGCGCTCGTCGAGCAGACGCTCCAGGGACCCGACGCAGGCGAGGCTGCATCCGCTCTCCGGCGAGCAGAGCCCGCAACCCCGGGGATGGGGGTTGGCGAACCGCAGCGGCTCGAACATGGCCGACTCGTAGGGCTTGCGGAAGGGCCCCTCCCCTCCCAGCGAGGCGGCGCCGAGGGTGTCGCCGTGGTAGGCCATCTCCATCACCGCGAAGCGGCGGCGCTCGGGCCGGCCGGTGTTGACCCAGTACTGGAGCGCCATCTTGAGGGCCGCCTCGACGGCGCTGGCGCCGTCGGAGCTGTAGAAGAAGCGGGTAAGCCCCCCGGGGACGTGGGCGGCGAGCCGTTGCGTCAGCTCGAGGGCGGGGGAGTGGGCGGCGCCGAGGAGGGTGCTGTGCTGCAGCCGCTCCGCCTGGCGCCGGATCGCCTCGACG
>JAJDTN010000256.1 GCA_022827165.1 Candidatus Latescibacterota bacterium | reverse complement strand
GCCAGCGGCAGGGACGCCTCGACCCAGAAGGAGTTGTCGTCGTCGCCGAGGAAGTTGAAGGCCGCCATGACGCTGGCCATGCCCAGGTCGACGCCGGCCGACGCCTCGAGGATGTGGATCCCGTCCTCGTCGGAGTAGTTGAAGAAGTCCCCGGGCGCCTTGACCGGGAAGTAGTAGTCGGTCACGGTGACGGAGACCTGGCCGACCGAGTAGGAGACGTAGAGGTCGTTCTCGTTGGCGCCGCCGCCGCTGATCGCCCACGAGGACCAGGCGCCGATCTCGACGGCCTCCTTGGAGAAGGCGATGCCCGGCTGCACGCTGACGGCGTTGCCGAAGTCGGTGCCTCGCCAGACGTAGCGGCTGACCACGTCGGCGCCGATGCCGATCTCCGCCGGGGCGGCGGCGGGCCAACCCGCCGCGGCGATCGCGGCGGTGGCGGCGAGGGTGCGGGTGAGGGTACGCATGCGCATGATGTCCGTTCCTCCCATTCGGTGGGGTGGGGCTACAGAGCGCTGTCCCCGGTCTCTCCGGTGCGCACCCTGACGGCTTCCTGCACGGGAACGACGAAGACCTTTCCGTCGCCGGTCTGGCCGGTCTTGGAGGCTTCGACGATGGCGTCCACGGCCTGATGCCGGTCGACCTCCCGGACCGCCACCTCCACCTTGATCTTGGGGACGAAGTCTAGGGTATATTCGGCGCCGCGGTAGACCTCGCGGTGTCCGCGCTGGCGGCCGAAGCCCCGGACCTCCAGCACCGAGAGGCCGGCGATGCCGATCTCCGCCAGCGCCTGCTGCACCTTCTCCAGCGACGCGGGCCGCAGATACGCTTCGATCTTGACCATTTCTCTCTCTCCTCTGTCGCTGTGTCAGTTGGCGATGTACTGGAAGTCGGCGTAGGCCGGCTGGCCGTGCTCGCCCAGGTCGAGCCCCTCGTCCTCCTCCTCGGCGCTCACGCGCAGGCCCAGGGTGTGCTTGACCAGGGTGGCGAGGACGAAGGAGACGACGAAGGCGAAGACGGCATACGACAAGGTGCCGGCGATCTGGACGCCCACGGTGTGCTCCGGATTGGTGCTGAAGAGGCCCACGGCGACGGTGCCCCAGACGCCGCAGACGCCGTGCACGGAGATCGCGCCCACCGGGTCGTCGACGCGCAGGCGGTCGATGAGGACGATGGAGAACACGACGATCACGCCGGCGATGAGGCCGATGAGGATGGCCCCCGTCCAGGTCACCGAGTCGGCCCCCGCGGTGATGCCCACGAGGCCCGCCAGGATGCCGTTGAGGGCCATGCTGATGTCCGGCTTCTTCAGGTAGGCCATGGAGGTGAAGATCGAGGCCAGCCCCCCGGCGGCGGCGGCCAGCGAGGTGGTGACGAAGACCAGGGCGACGGCGCCCGGGTCGGCGCTGAGGACCGAGCCGCCGTTGAAGCCGAACCAGCCGAGCCACAGCAGGAAGACGCCGATCGTCGCCAGGGGCATGCTGTGGCCGAGGATCGGCCGCACCTGGCCGTCGGCGGTGTACTTGCCGATGCGGGGCCCGAGGACGAGGACCGCCGCCAGGGCCGAGAACCCGCCGAAGGCGTGGACGATCGACGAGCCGGCGAAATCGTAGAAGCCCATGGCGTCGAGCCAGCCGCCGCCCCACTTCCAGGAGCCGGCCACCGGGTAGCAGAAGGCGACGAGGATCGCGGCGTAGACCATGAAGCCGGTGAGCTTGACGCGCTCGGCCACGGCGCCGGAGACGATGGTGGCCGCGGTGGCGGCGAACATCGCCTGGAAGATGAAGTCGGCCCAGTAGGTGTAGTCGGCGTAGGCGGCGGTGAGGTTGGCCACCTCGTCGCTGAAGCCGATCGGCCCGAGGAGCGCCAGGAAGCCGTTGAAGTCGCCGGGGTACATCGTGTTGAAGCCGGTGAGGGCATAGGTGAGGATCCCGGCGCAGATGATGAACACGTTCTTGAAGAGGATGTTCACCGTGTTCTTCTGCCGCGTCAGGCCCGACTCCAGGGTGGCGAAGCCCAGGTGCATGACGAAGACGAGGGCCGCGGCGATCAGGATCCACAGGTTGTCGATCACGAACTTCGGGTAGACCAGGGGCATGCCCCGGAACCCGTCCATGGACGTGATCTCCTGCGCGTAGGCAGGTGAGATGGCTGCGAGCAGGACCGCCGCGGGCAGCAGTCGCAGCAGGAGACGCCAGTGTTGGCGCATGGCCGTTCTTCCTCCGTGGGGGGTGAGAGGCTGTCGGCCCGGGTCTGTAGCAACCCTGGTACCAGCACCAGGGGACGACCGCTGAATCCCCTCCCAAGAGGCTGTTTTTACTCGATTTGCGGGATCTTGGAGCGCGGGTTTCCCAGAGGAAGGATGCGACAATTTCGTCCTTTTTCAGTTGAACTGCGACGAATTTGTCAGTTGCGGTACTCCCTCGGGTCGATGTCGAGCTTCCGCGTCCGGTAGGCGAAGATGCGGGCCGTCGTTCCCAGGGCGCGGGCGGCCTTGGCCATGTTGCCGCGCGTGCTCTTGAGGGCCTCCACCAGGATCTCGCGCTCGTAGGAGCTCATCATCATCTCCAGGGAGCCGGAGAGGTTGGTGCCCGAGGCGGCCGCCGTCTGCAGGGTCGGCGGCAGGTGGTGGCCGTGGACGACGCCGTCCATGGAGAGGATGACGGCGCGCTCGATGCAGTTCTCCAGCTCGCGCACGTTGCCGGGCCAGTGGTAGCTCATGAGCATGTCGATGGCCGGCGTCGAGATGCGCCGCATCGGCTTGCCGTGCTTGCGGCCGTAGCGCTCGAGGAAGGTGTCGGCCAGCAGCAGCACGTCCGACTTCCGCTCCCGCAGGGGGGGGACGTAGATGGGGAAGACGTTGAGGCGGTAGAACAGGTCCTCCCGGAAACGGCCGTCGGCGACGGCGCGCTCCAGGTCGACGTGGGTGGCGGCGACGACGCGCACGTCCACGTGGCGGGGCGCCGAGCCGCCCAGCCGCTCCACCTGCCGCGACTGCAGCACCCGCAGCAGCTTCACCTGCACCCCCGGCGGCAGCTCGCCGATCTCGTCGAGGAACAGGGTGCCGCCGTCGGCGCGCTCGAAGCGGCCCTCCCGGCCCTCGGTGGCCCCGGTGAAGGCGCCCTGCTCGTGGCCGAAGAGCTCGGCCTCCACCAGCGACTCGGGCAGGGCCGCCACGTGCACCTTCACCAGCGGCCGCGACGAGCGCAGGCTGTGGTAGTGCAGGGCGTCGGCCACCAGCTCCTTGCCGGTGCCGCTCTCGCCGCGGAGCAGGACGGTGGCGTCGGAGGGGGCGACCTTGCCGATCATCTCCCCCACCTCCTCCATGGCCTTCGAGTTGCCGATGATGTTGGCCGGGTGGAAGCGTTCCTTCAGCTCCCCCTGGAGGCGCAGGTTCTCGTCGTGGAGGCTGGCCAGCTCGGCCCGCTCGCGGCGCCGGGAGGCGACGTCCTGGGCGATCATGCCGGCCACGATCGACAGGAGGCGCACGTTCCGGTGCAGGTTGGCGTCGTCCACGTACGGGCAGTCGACGCTGAGGGTGCCCACCACCTCCCCCTGGAGCTGAATCGGCACACAGATGAAGGAGCTGTGGGACTTCTCGTCGCTCGTGCGCGCCCCGGTGCGGTCGAGGAACAGCGGCTCGGAGCTGATGCGCGGCACGATCACCGGCTTGGCCGAGGCCACCACCCGGCCGGTGATCCCCTCCCCCACCTTGTAGCGGCCGCGGTCGATCTCGTCCTGGGAGAGGCCGAAGGCGATCTCGATGGCCAGCTCCTGGCCGTTCACCTCCTGGTCCCCGCGCACCAGGCTGAGGGTTCCCAGCCGCATCTGCAGGCGCTCGGACAGGGACTCGAGTATGCGGTGGAGGGCCCGCTCGAAGTTGGGGACCGACCCGAGGATCGACCCGACCTCGTGGAGGACGCCGAGCTGGTCCTGGTCGGACGTGGGGGGCGAAGCCGCGGAAGAGACCGCCATCATCACCTCCGATGGAGGAGAGGAACAAAAATGTCTCTTGTTGAAACCAAAAAGACAAATATGTCTCCATGAATCTGGCCGTCAAGGCCCGCTCCCTGCCGGCCGGCCCCCGATCGCCGGACACGCGCGCCGGCCGGCGGTGGGCCCCCGGACCCCGCGGGCGGCTCGATTGACACTGGCCGGGGGCCGGGGTAACCTAGCCCGCCCCCGAAGAGACGAACCGCCATGAGCGCAGACATCACCCAACTGCTCGACGCCTGGGCCTACGATCCCGAGTCGAACGTGCGCAAGATCAAGGGCGCCGACGGCGTCGCCAAGATCCAGGTGCGCGTCGACCAGGGCGCCTTCCAAGGCATCCTCCAGCTCAACCTCGACGGCCGTCCCGACGGCCGGCGGCCCCACGACCACGACTTCGCCCTCGATCACTACACGGCCGCCCTGGAGGACCACCGCGCCAGCCACGGGGGCAGCGACCGGGACTTCCACCTCGACCGGGAGGTCTGCAAGGAGCTCTTCGACGAGAGTTCCCGCATCTACGGTCGCTACGTCTTCCTGCTGCAGATCAAGGAGTACCAGCGCGTCGTGCGCGACACCGAGCGCAACATGGCCCTGTTCCGCTTCGTCAACCGCTACGCGTCCCACGAGGACGACCGCAACAACCTCGAGAAGTGGTGGCCCTACGTCCTGCGCATCGACGCCACGGCGCGGGCCATGCTCGCCGTCGAGGAGGACGACTTCGACCACGCCATCGGCCGCCTGAACAAGGCGCGCCAGAGCATCGAAGAGCTCGATGACGTGGACGCCGAGGAGTTCCACGCCGAGCGCGAGCGCTCCCTCCAGGCGATCGACGAGCTGGTGAAGGAGCTCACCGGGCGGCGGCCCCTCAGCGAGAAGGAGCGCCTCCGCCAGGAGCTGGAGACGGCCGTCTCCCGCGAGGAGTTCGAGCGCGCCGCCGAGCTCCGCGACCAGCTCAACCAGCTCGACGATTGACCGCCCCCGAGGCACCTCCCGCGGCCGCCGCGGCGGCGCCGGCGTGGTACCGCCGGCTGCACTGGCAGGTGGCCCTGGCCATGGTCCTGGGCACCCTCGCCGGCCTCGCCGGGGGCGAGCCCCTGGCCGCGGAGCTGGGGTGGATCGGGCAGCTCTTCATACAGCTCCTCAAGATGGTCATCGTGCCCCTGGTCCTCGCCTCGATCATCTCCGGCGTCGCCTCGGTGGGCGGCGCCGGCCTGGGGCGGCTCTTCGGCAAGACCCTGGGCTACTACCTGGCCACCAGCTTCCTCGCCGTCCTCACCGGGCTGGTCCTGGTCAACCTGATCAGGCCCGGCGCCGGCGCCGATCTCGGCGGCGCCGAGACCCGGCAGCTGCCCGACCTCACGGTGGTGACCTCCCCCGTCGACCTCCTCCTCGACATCGTCCCCGTCAACATCGTCGACGCCGCCTCCGAGGCGAAGATGCTCTCCATCATCTTCTTCGCCATCCTCGTGGGCCTCAGCATCGCCGGTCTGCCGCCCCGCCACCGCGACCCCCTGACCGGTTTCGCCGCCGCCGCCTTCCAGGCGATGATGCGCCTCACCTCGGGGATCATCCGCTGGGTGGCGCCGGTCGGCGTGTTCTCCCTCATCCTCACCCTCGTGGGGACCACGGGACTGGGCTCCTTCAAGGCCCTGGGCCTCTACGCCCTGGTCCTGTGCCTGGGGCTGACCTTCCACCTCTTCGTGGCGCTGCCCCTGGTGCTGCGGGTCCTCGGCGGCATCGATCCGCGGATCCACTTCCGCAACATGGTGCAGCCCATGTGCATGGCCTTCTCCACCAGCTCCTCGGGGGCGACCCTGCCCGTGACGATCGACGCCGTGGAGCGCAAGGTCGGCGTCTCCAACCGCGTGACCTCCTTCGTGCTGCCCATGGGCGCCACCGTCAACATGGACGGCACCGCCCTCTACGAGTGCGCCGGGGTGCTGTTCATCGCCCAGGTGATGGGGGTGGCCATGGGCCTGGAGCAGCAGGCGCTGATCGTGGTCACCGCCCTGCTCGCCTCCATCGGCGCCGCGGCGGTGCCCTCGGCGGGCCTGGTGATGATCTTCATCGTCCTCGAGGCGGTGAACCTCACGGGGCCGCAGGTGGCCCTCATCGTGGGGGCCATGCTCGCCATCGACCGGCCCCTGGACATGTACCGCACCGTGGTCAACGTCTTCAGTGACTCCTGCGGTGCCGCCGTCATCGCCCGCTCCGAGGGCGAGACAGCCGTCGACACGGTGGCGCGGGACTGATCCCCTCAGGCGGCCGCCGCCAGCGCCGCCTCGATCTCCTCCAGCACCTCGGCGTCGGTCTCGCGCTCCCGCGCATCGCCCAGGGCCTGCCTGGCCGCGTCGCCCCCGAGCTGGCCCAGGGCCCAGGCCACGTGGGCCCGCACCAGGGGCTCCTCCTCCCGCTCCAGGGCCCGCGCCAGGTGCGGCACCACCCGCCGGTCGCCGGCGTTGCCGAGGCTGACGGCGGCGTTGCGCAGCATGCCGCGGCGCTTGGGGCGCTTGGCCGGGTTGCGGCGGAAGCGCTCGTTGAAGGCGTCGCGGTCCAGCCCCAGCAGCTCCACCAGGTCCACCGGGTCGAGGCCGGGCCGCGGGTGGAAGGCCTCCTCCTGCGTGGCCGGGGCGCGCCGGTTCCACGGGCAGACCTCCTGGCAGATGTCGCAGCCGAGGACCCAGTCGCCGACGCCGTCGCGCAGCTCCCGGGGAATCGCCTCCTTCAGCTCGATCGTCAGGTACGAGATGCAGCGCCGCGCGTCGAGGACGTACGGCTCCGGGAAGGCGCCGGTGGGGCAGGCCTCCAGGCACAGGGTGCAGGAGCCGCAGTGGTCGACCTCGGGCGTGTCGCAGGTCAGCTCGAGGGTGGTGACGATCTCGGCGAGGAAGAAGTACGAGCCGGCGCCGCGGTTGATGAGGCAGGTGTTCTTGCCCCACCAGCCGAGGCCGGCGCGGGCGGCCAGCTCGCGCTCGAGGACCGGCGCCGTGTCCACCGACCAGCGGCCCTCGCCGCCGCCGGCGCGCACCCGCAGCGCCTCCCAAAGGCCCTTGAGGCGGCTCTCGATCAGGCCGTGGTAGTCGTCGCCCCGTGCGTAGCGCGCGATCCGCCCCCGGGGCCGTCCGGGGACCGCCTCCGGCTCGGCGGAGTCCGGGGGATCGTAGTGCATGCCGAGACAGATGACGCTGCGCGCCCCGGGGACCCGCTTCCGCGGGTCGGCCCGGCCTTCGAGGTTGCGCTCGAGCCAGGACATGCGGCCGGCGAAGCCGAGGGCCACCCAGCGCGCGTAGAACTCCGCGCCGGCGAGGGGATCGGCCGGGGTCACCCCGAAGAGGTCGAAACCCTGGCGCTCCGCCTGCTGGCGGGCGAACCGGGTCAGCGCCTCCCGATCGGACACACCGGTCCCCGCGGTCGGACTACTGGAAGAGTTCCAGGACGGGGTTGAGGACGAACTGGTTGAGGTCGTTGAAGGTGACCATGACCATGATGAAGAGGATGATCACCAGGCCGACCTGCTGGGCCACCTCCCGCTGGCGCACCGAGGGCGGGCGGCGCAGGATCGCCTCCAGGGTGAGGAAGGTGAGGTGGCCGCCGTCGAGGACGGGGATGGGCAGGAGGTTGAGGACGGCGAGGTTGACGCTGAGGAGGGCGAGGAACTGCAGGAAGTAGCGCAGCCCCATGTCGGCGGTGTCGTCGGCCATGATGGCGATGCGGATCGGGCCGCCGAGCTCCTTGTAGCGCCGGTCCTCGAAGATGCTGCCGAGGAAGTCGAGAATCAGCGACGACGACGAGTAGACGCTCCAGGCGCCGATCTTCACCGCCTCCCACCAGCCGATGCTCACCGACCCCGACTGGTGGTGGCGGATGCCGATGATGCCGATCGGCTTGTCGCCCTCGAGCCGCTCCTCGGGGGTGATCATGGCGGTCATGGCGCGTCCGCCGCGCTGCCACTGCAGCTCGATCGCCTCGCCGGGGTGGACGCTGATCACCTCGCGCATGCCGGACCAGGTGGCCACCGGCTGGCCGTCCACCCCGGTGATCAGGTCTCCCCGCTGCAGGCCCAGTGCGGCGGCCGGGGTCCCGGGGTCGGTGCTGCCCACCCGCGGCGGCAGCATCACGGTCAGGCCGTAGGCGCCGCCCGGCTCGGCCGGCAGCTCCACCTCGACCAGGCCGCCGCCGCGTTCCACGGTGAGCACGGCGCCGGAGATGGAGGCCCGCTTCAGCCCCTCCACCAGCTCGTGGGCATTGCTCACCGCCTTGCCGTCGACGGCGCGGATGACGTCGGCGTGGCGCAGGCCGGCGGCCGCGGCCACCGAGCCCTCGGCGGGATCGATGAGGGTCGACTCCACCGTCTCCATGCCGAAGCCGCCGTAGACGACGACGAAGACGGCGAAGGCGAAGACGAAGTTCATCAGCGGGCCGGCGGCGATCACCGCCATGCGCACCGGCAGCGACTTGGAGGGGAACTCCCAGGGCTCGCCCCGGCTCTCCTCGGAGCCGACGTCGGCCATGCCCGCCACCTTCACGTAGCCGCCGAAGGGAATCCAGGAGATGCAGTACTCCGTCTCCCCCCGGACGAAGCCGACCATCTTCGGCGGGTAGCCGAGGGAAAACCGCTCGACGCGGATGCCGGCGCGCTTGGCCACCAGGAAGTGGCCGAGCTCGTGGACGAAGACCAGGACGCCGAGGGCGATGAGGAACCAGGAGAGGCCGATGAGTCCGTCGAGGATCGATTCGAGCACGGGGGGAGTCAGCTCCTGAAGACGACGGTGTAGACGTAGGCGAGGGGGAAGGCGAAGAGGTAGGAGTCGAAGCGGTCGAGCATGCCGCCGTGGCCGGGGATCAGGACCGGCGCGTCCTTGACGCCGAGGTCGCGCTTGATCGCCGACTCCACCACGTCACCGGCCTGCCCGCCGAGGGAGACGAGGACGAACAGTCCGGCCAGCTCCGGCAGCGACCACGTGGGCAGCCAGGGCCACAGCAGCAGCGGCACCAGGCCGCCGGCGAGGCCGCAGACGAAGCCGGCCACCGTCTTGGCGGGGCTGATCGCCGGCGCCAGCCGCCGCCGGCCCCATTGCCGGCCGCCCAGGTAGGCGGCGGTGTCGGTGAGCCAGATGCAGGCGAAGAGGGCGATCATCATCCAGCCCGCCTCGTCTCCGAGGCGCGGCGCCAGCAGCAGCGGCGCCGCCCCCAGGACGCCCACGTAGACCAGGCCCCCGAGGGTGACCAGGGCGTTGGCGAGGAAGCCCTCCACGCCCCGGCGCAGGGCCGCGGCCAGGGCCACGACGACGGCGGCCATCAGCAGCACCGCCAGCCCCGCGTCGGCGCCGCGCACCTGCAGGTAGAGGCACCAGGCCAGGGCCAGGGCGACACCCACGCCGACGGCGGGACGGTGCCCGGCGCGGCTCGCCATGTGCAGCAGCTCCCAGGTGCCGCGGCCGACGACCAGGACCACCAGGGCGAAGAGCGCCCAGCCCCCCGCCCAGAGGGCCGCCAGGACGGCGGGCACGAAGACGCACGCCGACAGCGAGCGGCGCGCCAGGGAACGGTCTTCGGCGCTCACGGATCACACGCCGAAGCGCCGCTGCCGCTGCTGGAAGGCGCGAACCGCCTCGTACAGGTGGTGGCGCCGGAAGTCGGGCCAGAACACGGGGGTGAACCAGATCTCGGTGTAGACCATCTGCCAGGGGAGGAAGTTGCTCAGCCGCATCTCGCCGCTGCAGCGGATCAGCAGGTCGGGATCGGGCAGGCCGCCGGTGTAGAGCGCCCCGCCGAGGGCGTCCTCATCGATCTCGCCGGGGTCGAGGCAGCCGTCGCGCACCCGGCGGGCCAGCTCGCGGCAGGCGTCGACGAGCTCGGCGCGGCCGCCGTAGTTGAGGGCCAGGTTGAGGATGAGGCCGGTGTTGCCGGCGGTCTCGTCGAGGGCGTCGTCGAGGGCCTCGCGGACCCGGGCGGGCAGGCCGTCGAGGCGGCCCACGGCGTTGAGGCGCACCCGGTTGTCGTGCAGCTCCGGCGTCTCCTGGCGCAGCGACTCCTCGAGCCAGTGCATGAGGGCGCGGACCTCGTGGCGGGGCCGGTTCCAGTTCTCGCTGGAGAAGGTGTAGAGGGTGAGGACCTCGATCTCCAGCTGGCCGCAGGCGCGCACGATGTCGCGCACCGACTCGCGGCCGTGGCGGTGGCCCTCGGTGAGCTTGAGGCCGCGCTCCTTGGCCCAGCGCCGGTCTCCGTCCATGATGATGGCAACGTGCCGGGGCAGCGGCCCCGACTCCCTCAGGCGGCGCTGGAGATCGGCGTCGGCGGGGCTCTGGGCGGCCGGGGCGGGGCGTGTGCTGACGGTCATGGGGATTCGGCCGAATCGATTGGCTGCAAAGAAGTTATCGAATCTACCGATTGGCCGCCGGGGCGTCCACATGGCGGCTCCGGCCGTCCGGCGGCCGGTTGACATGCGGACGGGCACGACTCTTGCATCCCCGCCATGACCGACCCGATCCCGCTGCAGAAGGCGCGCCGGCGCAGCGAGGCCCTGCGGCTGCTCGGAGAGCTGCCCCCCGGGCATGTGGCCGCCGCGAGCGGGCGCATCGCCCGGCGGCTCCTGGAGTCCCCGGCCTGGGGCCGCGCGCGGACGGTGCACACCTACGTCAGCAGCCTCCCCGGGGAGGTCGACACCCACGCCCTCGTCGGCGCCGCCCGGGCCCGGGGCATGCGCGTCCTGGTGCCGGTGGTGGCCGGCCGCCGGGAGCCCCTGCGCCACGCCGAGATCGGCGGCCTCGGAGAGCTGGCCCGGGGCCCCCTGGGCCTGCTGCAGCCGCGGAGTCCGCGGTTCGTCGAGCCCGCCGCGGACCTCGTCCTCGTCCCGGGGCTGCTCTTCGACCGGCGGGGCGGCCGCATCGGCCGCGGCGGCGGCTACTACGACCGCTTTCTCGCGGGGCTGGCCGGCGGCGAGAGGATCGGTCTGATTTACGACGAGCTCTTCGTCGACCGGGTCCCCACCGAGGACCACGATGTCGCCGTCGACGCCGTCGCCACCCCCTCCGGCCTGCACCCGAGGAGAGAGCCCCCATGATCTTCGAGCTGCGCATCTACCGACTGCACCCGGGCCAGAGGCCCGCCTTCGTGCGCCAGTTCCGCCGCGCCCGCCGCTTCATGAGCAAGTACGGCGTCACCTTCGTCGCCGCCTGGGAGACCGACCGCGACGACGAGTTCGCCTGGATGCGCGCCTTCCCCAGCCGCAAGGCGCGGGACGAGGCGATCGACGCCTACTACAACAGCCCGGAGTGGCTGCGCATCGTCGACGACCTGCGGCCCATGATCCGCCGCCGGGAGGTCCGCGTCATGGACAAGATCACCGACAAGGGGTCGCTGTTGTAGCCTCGAGCAGGCCCCGTCCGTAGTTTCACCCTCACCCCGAGGACCTCGTGTCGATCGATCGCCCCCTCCGCATCGGCAGCGTCCGCGCCGATCCCGGCCTGCTGCTGGCGCCCATGGAGGAGGTCTCCGGACCCGCCTTCCGCCTCCTCTGCCGGCAGCTGGGGGCGGACCTCGTCTACACCGAGTTCGTCAACGCCGAGGGCCTGGTGCGCGAGGCCCCCGACGGCCCCCGGCGCACCCTGCACAAGCTCGACTTCACCGACGCCGAGCGCCCCCTCGGGATCCAGATCTACGGCGCCTCCGAGCTGTCCATGGAGCAGGCGGCGCAGATCGCCACCGAGCGCGCCCCCGACCTCATCGACATCAACTGCGGCTGCTGGGTGAGCAACGTCGCCCTGCGCGGCGCCGGCGCCGGCCTGCTGCGCGACCTGCCGCAGATGCGCCAGATCGTGCGCCGCGTGAAGGGGGCCACCCACCTGCCCGTGACGGTCAAGAC
>JAJDTN010000322.1 GCA_022827165.1 Candidatus Latescibacterota bacterium | reverse complement strand
CTTCACCGCCGTCGGGTTGTAGACCACCATCCAGTCCGACAACAGCGGATGGATCAGGGTCGCCCAGTCGTTCTCCGGCGTGGCGTAGTAGAAGGTCCCCGTGATCATGGGCAGCAGCATGCCCGTGACCCCGCGGGTGGGGATGGCGGTGGCCACGGCCATCATGATGAAGACGGTGACCAGCTCGGCCCGGCTCAGGGCCCAGGTGCGGCGCACGGTCCCGAGCATGACCTGCACCGTGAGGAGCAGCACGAAGAGCAGGAAGAACGCCGCCGGAGTGCACGAGCTGAGCCCCATCCGCGTGCCCTGCACCACCATGCTGCCGTAGGGGATGCCCACGGCGATGACCGCGCACATGACGGCCCCCACCAGCAGCCCTCGGAGGGTTACCGGCTGGCTCGCGGTCTCGGCGGCGGTGGTCGAGGACATGGCGCTGCTCGGGCGCGCTCAGGCGGGCGGAGACTCCAGCAGGCTCTGCCCGTAGGTGAAGACCAGCGGCGTGCCGCCGGTGTGCACGAAGACGACGTCGGCGGCCTCCGGCCAGCGGCCGCCGCGGATCTCGGCCAGCAGGCCGGTGAAGGCCTTGCCCGTGTAGGTGGGATCGACGAGGACCCCCTCGGTGCGGGCCAGCAGACCGATCGCCTCGCGGGTGGGCCTGTCGAGGTGGCCGAACCCCGGGCCGACCCAGCGGTCGTCCACCCGGATGCCCTCCGTCGCCGGCGGATCGCAGGCCAGGCCGAGGCGGTCGATCGCCTCGGCCGCTCTCGCGGCGACCGATTCGGCGGCGGACGCGGCGTCGGCCAGGTGGCTCTGGGGGGTGCCGATGAAGGGGGTCGGCCGGCCCAGCAGCCGGAAGCCCGCCACCAGTCCGGCGAGACTGTTGCCGCCGGAGCCGACGAAGACCTCCGCCGGGTCGAGGCCGGCGGCGTCGCACTGGGCGGCCAGCTCCAGGGCGCACTGCACGTAGGCGACGCGGGACAGGACCGCGGAGACCCCGGTGAAGGGGGTGCGGCCGCGGCGCCGGAGGCGCTCCATCTCCTCCTCGATGACCGCCCCCACCCCCTCCGGCGGGGCGATCCGCACCCGGGCGCCGAAGAGCTGGTGCAGCAGATAGTTGCCGGTCACCGGATCGATGAGCCCCATGGGGGTGTCGCTCTGCCGCAGGACGACCACCGCCTCCAGCCCCAGGCGGGCGGCGGCGGCGGCGAACTGCCGGCAGTGGTTGGAGTGGACCACGGCGCTGAGCACGACGGCGTCGGCGCCCTGCTCGATCGCCTCGGCGAGGGTGAACTCGAGATAGCGGGACTTGTTGCCGCCGAAGGCCAGCCCCGTCAGGTCGTCGCGCTTCACCCAGACCCGGGGGCCGCCGACGACCTCCCGGAGGCGGTCCAGCGGCTGCAGCGGGGTGGGCAGGTGCAGCAGCCGCCGGCGGGGGCAGCGGTCGATGGCGGCCTGGATCTCTTCTGGGCGCATGGGGCGGTTCCTCTGGGTGAATGCCCTTGCAGGGCGCCTGCCGCGGGGAGCGGCGGGACAATTACGGGATTTCCGGGGTCCCGGTCACGGACCAACGCACCCCCGGGCGGCGGCCTGGCGGCGAGCTACTCCCGCCGCCAGGCGGCGGGCAGGGTCTCCCGCCAGTCGGGGAAGGAACGGCCGTTCAGGTCCCACACCACCTCGCCGGCGCGCAGGGTCATCTGACATTGCAGGCGGTGGCTCCCGGGCCGGGTGCTGCGGGTGCTGTCGACGAAGCGGAACTCCCCGGGGACCATCTCGAGGACGGCGATGTCGGCCTCGGCGCCCACGCCCAGGTGTCCCAGCTCCGGGCGGCCGATGACCTGCGCCGGGCGCCAGGTGGAGCGGTGCACGACCTCCCGCAGCGGCATCCCCAGGGCCAGCATCTTCGACATGGTCACGTCCATGGTGGCGTTCGACAGCAGGCGGCTGCGGCGGTGCAGGTCGGTGCTGATCGTGTCGGGCGGGAAGCCCTGCTCCATGGCCGGCACCGCCAGGTGCCAGTAGAAGCTCTGGTTGCCGTGGCCCAGGTCGAAGAAGACGCCGCGCTCGCGGGCGGCCCACACGTAGTCGGCGACGCTCCGGGTCTCCTTGTCGACCAGGGGCGTGCGCGTCGAGTAGAGATGGGTGTGGATGTCGCCGGCGTCGAAGCGCTCGAGAAGCTCTGCGTAGGTGCGCGTGGGCCGCGGCGAGAAGTCGACCATGGCGATGGTGCCGCTCAGGCGGGCGGCCTCGATGGCGCCCCCCGCAGACTCCCACCCCGGACCCCCGAAGTGGGCGGACTTGGTGCCCACGATACGGTCCCGGTGACGGCCCACCGTCTCGGCGCAGGGCCGCGGGTCCATATCGGTCGTGTCCTGCTCCGGGGGCCCGGTCATGCCGGCGCCGACGATGTTGAGGAAGGCGAGGACCCGCGTCGTCGACGGTTCCATGATCGTCTCCCGGAAGCGCTCGAAGTCCTTGAAGCCGCTGCTGCCGGTGTCGACGGCGGTGGTGACCCCGCAACTCAGGCAGTAGGGATCGGGGAACAACCAGGCGTTGAAGCCGCCGAAGGCGTGGAGGTGGATGTCGATGAGCCCCGGCGTGACGTAGAGACCGGAGACGTCGACGCAGGGGGAGGCGCCGGCGCCCAGGCCGGGGCCCACGGCGGCGATGCGGCCGTCGCGGACGCCCACGTCCATGGGGCCATCGAGGCCGTTGCGCGGGTCGATGACGTGGCCGCCCGTGAGGACGAGGTCGAAGGGGCCGGTCATGGGGATCCTCCGTCGATCGATGCCGCCAGCCGCCGGACGTTGTCGAGGGTGCGGCGCAAAGCGTCTTCTGGCCCCAAGGGGGAGGAGCCGGCGCTCTTGATGGAAAGCCAGCCGTCGTACCCAGCCTCACGCAAGAGGCGCAGGCAGGCGCCGTGGTCGACCTCGCCCTCGCCGAAGACCGCCG
>JAJDTN010000013.1 GCA_022827165.1 Candidatus Latescibacterota bacterium | reverse complement strand
GCCAGCTGCTCTCCTTCGCCCGCTGCCTGGCCTTCGACCCGGCGATCCTCGTGTTGGACGAAGCGACGTCGAGCATCGACACCGAGACCGAGCAGCTGGTCCAGGAAGCGGTGCAGCGGCTGATGCACGACCGCACGTCGGTGGTGATCGCCCACCGCCTGTCGACGATCCGCAGCGCCGACCAGATCCTGGTGCTGCACCGGGGGCAGGTGCGGGAGCGGGGGCGCCACGAGGAGCTGCTCGCCCGCAACGGCATCTACGCGCGGCTCTGCCGCCTCGACTACGGACGGGCGGCGGCCGGCTGACCCGCGGGGCCCTCAGTCGCCGGGCAGGTCCTCCAGGACGGAGGGGGCGAAGAGCAGGATGCCCACCACGAGGCCGGCGATGACGCCGAGGAGGAAGCGGATCACGGGGCGCGCTCCGGGCTGCCGTCGGCGGCGGCCGGGGCGGGATCCTTCGGGGCCGGGCGGGGGGACTGCATGGCGGCGCGCAGCTCCTCCTCGCGGCGGCCGACCTCGTCGTGGAGGCCGTCGATCCGCTCCTTGAGGACCAGGAGGCCGTGATCGCCCTCCAGGGAGCCCTCGCTGAGGCGGCCGTAGACCTCCTCGCCGAGCTCGCGCAGGGCGGCGCGCAGGCGGCGGCGGGAGGCGGCCACGTCGGCGCGGGCACGCAGGACCTGGGCGATGACGCGGCCGCGCTCGGCGACGCCGGCGAAGCGGTCCCGCAGGCCGTCAGCTAGCGGCTTCTTCATCGGCACCGGCTTCTCCCGCGCTGCGGTGGACCATCAGGTCCTCGACCTTTTCGATGACGCCGTCGCGGGCCTCTCCGGCGCGGCGCAGGATGCGGCGGCGGGTGACCTCGCCCCGCCGCGGCGCCAGCAGCACCCCCAGGGCGGCCCCCACGATCAGCATGAGCAGGCAACTCACCAGGAAACCGGGCAGGGCGACGTCGTCGCGGGCGGGCCGGCTTCGGATGTAGTAGGGCATGTCACTCCTCCTGTGTTTCGGCTCGGAACCAAGCACTCGAAGGTACGGCTTCCTCTCCATTCGCGCCCTCATTCTCTGTTGAGGAAACCGGGCCCGCCGCCTAGATTCGACGGCCCCGCGCCGAAGGACGCCTCAGCCATGAGCAAGGTTCTCGATCGCCCGTCCCACAGCCTTCGCGAGTTCCGCATCCTGCCGGGGTACACGCCCCCCGACGGCAACGCCCTCAACGTCGATCTCACCACCCGCCTGTGCCGCAGCGGCGACGGTTTCCTGCGCCTGCACACGCCCTTCCTGAGCGCCGCCATGCAGGCGGTGACCGGCACCGAGATGGCGATCGCCATCGCCCAGCTCGGGGGCATCGGCATCCTGCCGGTGAGCCAGACGATCGAGGAGCAGTCGGAGAAGATCGGCCGCGTGAAGCGCTTCAAGGCCGGCTTCCAGACGAGCATCACCACGCTCTCGCCGCGGCAGACGATCGCCGACGTGATCCGCATCATGGAGGAGACGGGCTACTCCACCTTCCCGGTGACCGACACCGGCGAGTTCCACGCCAGGCTCCTGGGGGTGATCACCGACAAGGACTTCGACGTGCGCCGCGACCACGCCCTCACCGTCGAGGAGCGCATGCGCACCGACGTGCAGTACGGCGTCGACATCTCCGACCTCAAGGAAGCCAACCGGCTGATGATCAAGTTCGGCCGCGGCTTCCTGCCCATCGTCGACGGCGGCGGCATCCTGCAGACGGCGGTCTTCAAGAAGGACCTCGACAAGCACCTGCAGCACCCCAACGAGTCGATCGACGCCCAGAAGCGCCTGCTGGTAGGGGCGGCGGTCTCCACCCATCCCGAGGACCGCGAGCGCGTCCAGTGCCTGGTGGAGCACGAGGTCGACGTCATCGTCGTCGACGCCTCCGACGGCCACACCCACTACCAGCGGCAGATGGTGGAGTGGATCAAGTCGACCTGCCGCGTGCCGGTGGTGGCCGGCAACGTGGTCACCTCCCGCGGCTTCGAGTTCCTCGCCGAGACCGGCGCCGACGGGGTGAAGGTCGGCATGGGCATCGCCTCGGGCTGCACCACCCAGGAGGTGAAGGCCACCGGGCGCGGCCAGGGATCGGCCCTGCTCGGCGTCTGCCCGGCCCGCGACCGCCACGCCGACGCCACGGGCGACTACCTGCCCCTCATCGCCGACGGCGGCATGGCGGGGCCGGCGGAGATGTCGGTGGCCCTGGCCCTGGGGGCCGACGCCCTCATGCTGGGCAACTTCTTCGCCCGCTACACCGAGTCGGCGGGAAACCTCATGCGCAACGCCGCCGGCGAGATCGTCAAGGAGTACTGGATGGAGGGCAGCGCCAAGGCCCGCAACCACCGGCGCTACGCCCAGCTGAAGGACCTGTTCTTCGAGGAGGGGATCACCGGGTACGTGCCTCATCTCGGGTCGATCTTCGAGAAGCTGCCCCTGGTGGTGCAGATCCTGCGCTCCACCCTGGCCACCGCCGGCTGCCGGAGCATGGACGAGCTGCACGAGAAGGCGGTCCTGGAGATGCAGTCGGCCTCGGCCCTGCGCGACTCCGACATCCACGACATGGTGCCCTCCAACTTCGAGCAGCAGATCCTGTAAGCCGGCCTCCGTGCGGATCGGCTACTCCACGTGGGGCATGCCCGAGGTGGCGATCGACGACGCCCTGAGGCACCTCGCCGGCCTCGGCTTCACCGGCGTCGAGCCCACCGTCATCCCCGGGTACACCACCGAGCTGGACACCCTCGACGCCTCCGAGCGCAAGCGCATCCGCGCCCTCTTCGACGACCACGGCCTCGACATGCCGGCGGTGGCCGGCCACCGGTCGCTGCTGGCCGAGGGCGCCGAGCACGACGAGAACTGGCGGCGCCTCACCGGGGCCGTCGACCTGTGCGCCGAGTGGGCGCCGGCCTCGGGTCCGCCCCCCGCCCTCGACACCACCCTCGGCGCCCGACCGGACGACTGGGAGCCGAAGCGCGATTTCATCCTCGACCGCGTGGGGCGGCTGGTCGACTACGGGGCCGCGGCCGGGGTCGTCATCGCCATCGAGCCACACGTGGGCTCCGCCCTCGACACGCCCGAGCGGACGGTCTGGCTCCTGCGGCAGGTCGACTCGGAGTTCCTCAAGCTCAACTTCGACATCAGCCACTTCGAGGTCCTCGGTCTGCCCACGGACCAGACCGTGGCCGCCCTGGCGCCGCACTCGGTCCACACCCACGTCAAGGACCAGCGCGGGCGCTCGCCGGCCCACGAGTTCCTGATCCCCGGCGAGGGGCCCTTCGACTTCGCCGCCTACCTGCGGGCGATGGAGGGCGCCGGCTACGAGGGCTACATCACCGCCGAGGTGAGCATGATGGTGCAGCGGCGGCCCGGGTACGATCCCTTCGCCGCCGCCGATCTCACCTTCCGCACCCTGGACACGGCCTTCCGCGAGGCGGGCCTGTGCTGACCGCCCCCACGGGCCAGGCCCTGCCATGAGAGTCCTGATCACCGGCGCCGGGAG
>JAJDTN010000189.1 GCA_022827165.1 Candidatus Latescibacterota bacterium | reverse complement strand
GCTGGCTGCTCCAAGACGTCGAGACGGCGACGGGCGACGGCGGACTGATGTTAGTCCCCGGAAGCCACAAAGCGCGGCTGCCGCTGCCGCGCCCGAAGCAAACCAGCTGCGACCTGCCGCAGGTCAAGCATATGCAGGGGGTTGCCGGGACGGTGATCATGTACACGGGCACGACGACGCACGGCGTGCGCAGCTGGCGCAACCCCAATCGCGAGCGACGCTTCGTCAACACCAAAGCGGGACCCAATATACTGCGGCCGGAGCGCGAGGCGGCGCAACCGAGTCCCTGATGACCTTTCGATAGCCTCACCATCCTTCACTACGCAGAGCACATTGCTGACGTGCCCGCCAAGAGAACCGAGCGCTATCGGTGGCCGGTCTTGCGTGGTGGCTCGTGCGAATGGATGGAGTTCGAGCAGTTTGACACTTCCGACGGAATCGCCGACTGGCCCGGTGGCAGCTATTTCCAGTCCATCACAGGAGAGTACATGGCTTGCAGGAGCTACGCGACGGGACGGGTCGGTGCCGCAGACTCGTATCTGTTCAACGCCAGGAATCTGACGGATTTCGCGGTAGCATGGCTGGAAGAACAGTTCGGTTAGCAGGGCCAGGTGACTCAGTGTTGGCGATCTGCGCTTCGTCCAGGAAATGGCCCCGGCGTGTATCTGAACAGATCACCGGTTCCCCCCGGCAAACGGATCGTCAGTTCGCCCCCGGTCACTTCGACGGTCTCCACGTTGCCGCTGAGGCGGTTCAGGCGATAGAGCTCGCTCACCTGGGGTTTGAATCTGACGGTGAAGGTCAGCTCGAAGTCCTCCGCGGTGCCGCCCTTGTCGTGCCAGAGGTTGGTGAGCATGAAGTAGCGCTCTCCTCGATCATCGGTGAAGAACCCCAGCAGGCCATCCTTGTATTCGCCCGGTGATTCGACTACCACATCGGTGATCTGGTGATCGTTGCCTGCACCGTAGGACCAGGCTGTGGCCCCCCTTGGGGTCGGGTTGCCCACACGCGAGGAGCCTTCTTCGTGCTGGCCCCTCACGATGCGCACGTCGGTGCTGGTGAGAAAGCGAAGTGCCGTACCGAGATTCGCCACCTCGACATTGGCCTGGGCCGCGTGGTGATACAGGCGATTCGGCTGACCGTTCGATTCAATGAGACCGCGCTCGAAGGCGATGTCGTAAGTGAAATAGGCGATGCCCGTGTAGCCATAGGTCAACGGTGTGAAGAGCTGGAATCGAATGTCCGACTCACTGGGCAGGCGTCGATGCCATCCGTTGTGTGTTTCGAATGACTGGATGAAGAGCCAGTAGGGCATGCCCTGTTCCAGGGCCACGTGTCGGACGACTTCCAGCACCTTGAAATAGCTCTCTGCATGGACCCATCCGTCCACGTCTTCCAGGGCGCCGAGGGGGTAGACATCCACCATGAGGACATCGGGATCGATGATGGCGGCGAAGTCGTCGATGTATCGCTCGTAGTCGGCCCCGAGGAGCATCTCGCCTTCGGGCCTGGCGTTGCAGTAGGCGAGCGCTTCGGGGTGGAGCTGCCGCAGCCACTTGAGCATGTGCCGGGTGTAGCGCATGTAGGTGGAGACCACGGGCTCGTCATTCACGAGCCATCCGATGCATCCCGGATTGCTGATCAGGTTCCGGATGTAAGCACGGTTTTCTTCACTGTCCAGTTCGCCCAGCGCTTCGCGCAGCGACTGTTCGCTGGCGCCTTCGCGGTTGGTCTGCTCGTCGCCCCAATGGTCGAGGTAGAGGTGATAGGGCAGTCGGTTCGCAGATGCGATGGGCAGTAGCTCGTCGAAGGTGCTCGGCTCCCACGCGAGGAGCGCGCTCATGTTGGCTTCGCGGTACTGATCCGCATCGAAGGGCCTGGGTGTCATCCGGGTCAGCCCCATGATGGTGAAGGGATGGCTGCGCACCCAGCGATGCCCGCGCTGCATCGTGGGCGGGCCGGCCGGTGAGAGCGTTTCCGAGGTGATCTCGCGCGGTGATTGGTGCTGGTTGCTGCTCACGGCCTGGCCCCAGGCCATCGACATGCCCAACAACGAGCATCCGATCAGACCGTGAAGCACGATATGAGATTTCCCACGCATGCGATCCTCCTTTCAGAGAGGGCTGCCCTGCCACTGGAAGATGACGCCGAGCATCCCCTTCTCGCGGCGGTAGATCATCTCGTAGGCCTCGGCCATTCTCGTGTACGGCATCCGGTGGGTGATCAGCCGGCTCGGCGCCAGGCCGCGCGCCATGAGGGACAGAGTGTGCTCGCAGGTGCGCACCGCGTCGAAGCGGTCGCCTTCCGCCGTCGGGAATAGATAGCCGCCCCGTCCGGAGACGGCGACGAGGGCGATCCCCTTGTTGTAGAACCACTCCATGCCCACGGGGTTGAAGTCGTCGAGGGGCTCCTCGCCCCGCCCCGGCAGGGCGACCACGGCGACCCGGCCGTTGTCGCGCACCACCTCGCAGGCGGTGCGCCAGGCCGGCCAGGGGTTGGCGGTGAGGATCACCAGGTCGATGCCGGCGCCCCCGGTGAACTCGTCGAGACGGGCCTCCAAGTCGGGATCGTCGGAGAGCCAGGCCGCCTCGGCCCCCATGTCGGTGGCCATCTGCAGGCGCCCGGGGTGGTTGCCGAGACCGACGACCCGCGCCCCGAAGAACGGGCCGAGGGCCACCGCCCCGAGGCCGAGCACTCCTAGTCCGACGACGGCCACGTTCTCCCCGGGGGTGAACCAGGCCTTGCGGTAGCAGTGGGCGCTCAGGGTGTAGAGGTGGGCCCAGACGGCGTCCTCCGGGTCGACGCCGTCCGGCACGCGGACCACGCTCCGGGCCTCGTCGACGACGTACTCCGACTGGTGCGGGGCCCGCGTCACCACCCGGTCCCCCACCCGGATGCGCTTCACATCGGAGCCGACGGCGCGCACCACTCCGAGGTTGCTGTCGCCCACCCAGCGCGGGTAGTCCGGCGCCCCGGGCACCCGCTCGGCGCCCTCGTAGTTGCCGCGGTCGGTGCCGATCTTCAGCGCCGAGATCTCGGTCTCCACGTGGATCTGCGTGGGGGCGAGGTCGGTGTCGAGGGGCTGCTCCTCGATGCGCAGGTCCCGCGGTCCGTGCAGCACGGCGATCTTCATGAGTCTGCTCCGTCGTTTCGGGACCGGCGGCTATTGCGGGTCTCCCGCCCGCCACCGATGCTTGTCCACGCCCTCCATGTCCAGCTCCACCCCGAGGCCCGGCCGGTTCGGCACCACGACCCGCCCCTCCACGACCTGCAGGGGCTCGTCGATCACCTCGTCGCGCCAGTCGATTCCGGTGACGAACTCCATGGGCGCGGCGTTGGGGATCGACATCATCACGTGGGCCGCCGCCAGGATGCCCACCGGCCCCTTGGTGTTGTGGAAGGAGATCGGCACGTGGAAGGTGTCGGCCATGGCGGCGATCTTCCTCGCCTCGGTGATGCCGCCCGAGTACATCAGGTCGGGCTGGGCGATGTCGATGCCCTCCATCTCCAGGAGGCGGCGGAACTGGCTCTTGGTGTTGAGCCGCTCCGAGCCCATGACCGGGATCGAGATCTCGCGGCGGATCTTCGGGTACGCCGTCAGGTCGTCGGGGGCCACCGGGTCCTCGTAGGCGAACAGGTCGAGGTGCTCCAGGCGCCGGGCCAGACGGATGGAGTTGGCCACGGTGAAGCGGCCGTGGCAGTCGATGAAGAGCTTCACCTCAGGCCCCACGGCCTCGCGCACGGCTTCGAAGTGGGCCGCCGTCTTCTCGGGGTGACCGTCGTCGAGGTAGGTGTCCCAGTCGAGGCCGGCCCGATCGCGCCAGCTGGCGCCTCCCTTCAGGGCGAAGTAGCCCTCCTCCCGCTTGGCCTTCGCCATCGCCGCCGTCGCCTCGGGGGTGGCGCCGCCGAAGTGGGTGTACACGTCCACCGCCTCGCGGAAGGCGCCTCCGAGCAGCTCGTAGACCGGCAGGCCCGCCACCTTGCCCTTGATGTCCCACAGGGCGATGTCGATGCCGGCCAGGGCGCTCATCCACACGGGGCCGGCCATGCGCCAGATGCCGCTCACCGAGGATCGCTTGTAGATGTGGTGCCACAAGTACTCGATGCGCGCCGGGTCGAGGCCGACCAGCTCCTGCTTCATGTGGTCCACGGCGGCGCAGACCACGGGCTCCTTGAGGGAGTAGGTCGCCTCCCCCAGGCCGGTGATCCCCTCGTCGGTGTGGACCCGGACGATGGTCCACTTGCGGCCCGGCGAGGCGATCATCAGGGTGTCGATGTCGGTGATCTTCATGGCAGGGCCTCGCAGGCGTCGACGAACTCCGCCGAGGTGGTGGTGTAGCCGATGAGATGCTCGAAGTTGCGCAGCACGATCTTGTTGAGCCAGCCGCCCTCGGGGATGCTCTCGTCGATGGTGTCGGGGAACTCGATCTCGGCGCCGTTGGAGGCGTCGCGCAGGAGCACCACCCGGTAGTTGCGGCCCACGGCCTCGGCGCAGGTGTAGTGCATGCAGGCGCGGCGGCTGTAGCCGACGACGATGAGGGTGCGCGTGCCCCAGCTGCGCAGGTGCTGGTCGAGGAAGGTGTCGTGGAAGCCGCTCCAGATCCATTTGGGGAAGTTCGGCTCGCCGTCGCGGGGAGCGACGCAGTCGAGGTAGCGCGGCTCGAAGTCCGGTCCCGCCTCGCGCCACGGCTGGAGCCCGTCGCGGCCGTGGCCGTGCTTGGTCTTGCCCCAGAACTCGCCGACGATGTTGCCGGGGTCGGCCACCAGGCGCAGGTCGTTGTGGACGTAGGCGACGCGCAGACCCACGTTCCGCGCCGCCTCCAGGGCCGGGGCGATGCGGTCCTCGGTGACCGGGTTGGGGGAGGTCCCGTCCACGTCGACGAGGAGGAAGGTGCACTCCGCCAGCGGCAGGGAGAGGGTTTCGTACCCGTAGTCGTAGCCGCCGGGGTAGTCCTTGTAGTAGCGGACGGGGATGTCGAGGACGGCCACGGGGCGTCTCCCGGGTCGGAGTGAGGGCCGCCTACACTAGCGGCCCGCAGAGCCGGCGGCAACACTCGTCCCCGCGGACCACCAGACCCGGACCGGTCCGGCTTGCCGCGCCGCACGGAGGGCCGTTACATGCCGACTGGCCCGTCGACCGGCGGCCTCGGCGCCTGCTGCCGGCGCCTCCCTCAACCATCGCCCGGAGAATATCGATCGTGTCCCTGGTCATGAGTGACGAAGAGCTGCTCGACGCCCTCGACCCGGAGTTCCCGGAGCTGGAGCCGATGCGCCAGGCCCGAACGGCCGGCGGCACGGCCGCGGCCAAGGCCGCGCTGGCGCGCTACATCCGCCGTCGCGAAGGAGGCGGTGACGGTCCCGAGAGCGGACCCGGCGACAGGCCCGAGGCCCTCTCCGAACGGGGTGAGGCGCTGTGCCGCGACCTCGCCGGCCGCGACTGGCTCACCGTGCCGCACCCGGAGGAGGTCCCCGAGCGCCTGCACAGCACCCAGGTCATGGGACAGAACGACCACCACGACTTCGCCGCCCTGGCCCAGGAGTACGGGTCGACCGGCAACCACCGCTACGCCCGCGAGTGCGTGGCCCGCATGGTCGAGTGGATCGAGGTCAACGGGCCGCTGCCGGACCGCCCTCCCACCGGCCCCACCGGCGCCTTCTGGCGGACCATCTTCTACACCCTCCCCCGCATCGCCAACTGGACCCGCTGCCTGATGCTCCTGCGCCATTGCCCCGCCGTCACCGACGACGAGCTGATCACCCTTCTCAAGGCGGTCCTCCATCACCTCCGCTACGCGGCGAACAACCGGGTGCCGGGCATGCCCAACATGATCGTCCACCTCCACGAGCAGCTCATCGGCCTCGGGGAGCAGTGGCCGGAGTTCGCCGAGTCGAAAGGCTGGTCCCGCGCCGGCGTGGAAGGGCTCCGGGAGCTGCTGGACGACTACTTCTATCCGGACGGCGCCTACATCGAGCTGTGCTACTTCGCCCACGAGAGCTTCACCCGCGTCCTGGAGCGCGGCGAGGCCGGCGAGATCGAGCTGCCGCCGGGGTTCCGCGACAAGGTGGAAGGGATCTTCGACTTCCCCGCGTACATGGTGAAGCCCAACGGCAGCTATCCCTCGGTGAACGACAACTACTCCGCCCAGGACCCCGAGAAGCTGCCCGAACGCCGCGGCGGCCTGATCGACCTCGGCGTGGAGATCACCGGCCGTGGGGACCTGCGCTACATCGCCTCCTTCGGCGCCGAGGGCGAGCCCCCGTCCCGGACCTCCCGCGCCTTCCCGTATGCAGGGTTCCACGTCATGCGCTCCGACTGGTCCGCCGAGGCCCGCTACCTCGTCTTCGACGGCGGCCGCAGCGCCGGCGGTCACAACCACGTGGACAAGCTCAGCTTCGAGCTCTACGCCTACGGCAACACCCTGATCACCGACAGCGGCTGCGGCGGCCCCTGGGCCTCGGCCTGGCGCAGCGAGTACTTCGTCGGCCCCGCGGGACACAACACGATCATGGTCGACAGCCGCGGCCAGGTGGCCGGCCTCCCCCTCTTCGAGATCCCCTGCCTGCGAGGGCGCACCGCCTGGCACGAGATCGCGCCGGAGCCACTGCCCAACACCTGGGTGAGCGGCCGCCGCTTCGACTACGCCGGCAGCCGCTACGAGGACGGGTACGCCGCCTACGGCTCGGAGCAGAGCCGCCGCCGCGGCTTCGCCTACGAGAGCAAGCGCGTCGACGGCGTCGAGCGGATGCAGCCCTGGACGCGGAGCCAGGGCGAAGAGCTGCGGGTGCCGCCCCACGAGCGAGTGTTCGTCGATCACGAGCGCCGCATCCTGTTCGTCAAGCCCGACTACTGGATCCTCTCCGACCGGCTCCTCGGCCAAGGCCGCCACAAGGCCGAGTCCCTGTTCCACTTCCAGGCCTCGGCCACGGCCCGCGTCGAGCCGGAGGACGGCTCGGTGCGCACCGTGAACGGCCGCGCCGGCCTGGTGATCCTGCCCGCCCCGGGGCCAGAGCTGCAGGCGCGCATCGTCAAGGGCCAGGAGGATCCCCCGCAAGGATGGGTCCCTGCCGGCTGGGGCGAGCACCGTCCCTCACCGGTCGCCATCTACTCGGCGGAGGATGAGCTGCCGCTGGCCATCGACATGGTGCTCTATCCCCACCCCGGCGAAGGCGCCCCGGCGCTGTCGGTGGAACGGCTGGAGGTGCACGAGGAAGGAGAGGCGGTCTCCACGTGGCAGGCGTCCGCGCTCTGCGTGCACGTCGACGGAGGACGGGACTACTGCTACGTCTCCCACGAGCGCCGCGCCCTGCGCACCGCCGGACCGCTGGTGAGCGACGCCGAGGTGGTGCTGGTTCGCTGCGGCGACGACGGACGGCCCCGTGAGCTGGCGCTGATCAACGGCAGCTACGTCAGCCTGGAGGGCCGGCTGCTCGTGGCCGCGGAGGAGACCTTCCCGCGGTTGGAACTGTCCTGGGAGGAGGAGGCGCTCACAGTGGACGCGGGTCACCCGGTGGGGGCGGAGGTGTGGGCCGGCGGCGCCCGGCGGCTGGTGGTCGGCGAGGGGGAGGAGCGGGCGATCCAGCCGGTGGATGGACGTGTGGAGATCTTCGAGGACTGGCTGGACTGAGGGGGGGCTGCAGGACAACAGGCCGCAGGGTGATGGCCGCCTGACAGGGCTTTCCACGGTGGTCGGCGGCGGCGCCCAGCCCGATCTCACCTTGCCGCTGAACTGCGGACCCCAAGGCTGCCGGGCTCGATCTTGGGACAGGTCCGTCAGGCTTTCAGCAGAATCAGCGTGCCCAAGGTGACCAGAGTCGTGACCTGCAATCCGATCAGCCAGTTGATGCGCCTCTCCAAGCGGTCGAAACGGGCGCCCATTTGGTCTTCGAGGCGGTCGAAACGGACGTTCGTCTGGTTTTCCATGCTGCCGAGGCGAGCGCTCAACTGCTGAAGGGTACCGTTGACCTGCTCAACGGCCCTTCCAGGCGAGACAAGCGCTCCCCGTGCTCCCGGCAGTGAATTCGGTGATCGTGTTCCCTGAGTGAAGGCCCCGGCCCCGAGCGTTGCCCGGATTATAAGCGGTACCCGCAGGCCGGAGAATCTCGGGCCGCCCCGCCGGCCCCTACTATGGCTTGTCCCCCACCCCGCCACGCCCTGCGCGCCACCGGAGCCCTCGCAAGCGACGCTGAACTCCTCCTCGTGCGCTGCCATCGCGACGGACTTGGAGCCTGGCCGGCCGACTTCCTCGCGGCCACCGAGAAGATTCCCCCCGCCTTGGGCGATTCCCGGGAGGAGGATGCGCTGCAGGTGGACGCCGTTCACCCGGTGGGGGCTGACCTGTGGGCCGGCGGTACCCGGCGGCTGGTGCTCGGCGAGGTGGAGGCGGGGGCGGTCCAGCCGGTGGATGACCGCATCGGGATCTTCGAGGACTGGCTGGACTGAGGGGGAGCCGTATTTTCTGTAACGCCGCCTGCCACCAGGCGACCTGAATCCATGACCGTCAAGCCGCACTCTCGGAGGGATGCAATGAGCCTTGAATACACTATCGTCATCGAGAAAGACGAGGACGACTTCTACGTTGGAAGTGTCCCCGTACTCCCGGGCTGCCATACCCAGGGAAAATCAATCGACGAGTTACTCGAACGGATGCAGGAGGCGATCGCACTTTGGCTTGAGGCCAACGGTAAGGAAGCTGCGAGTACGCTTGAGCTGGTAGGCGTTCAAAGAATATCAGTATGACCAGAATGCCGCGCGTAACTGGCGCCCACGTGGTCCGATCGCTCCGAAAAGCCGGCTTCGAGCTTGTGAGACAACGAGGCAGCCATGCAATTTTGAAGCATCCTGATGGGCGGAGTACGGTGGTGCCCATTCATGCTGGCGAGACAATCGGCCGGGGCCTCATGTCGAAAATCCAGAAGGATCTCAAGATTGACAGGGAGGCATTTGTTGGTCTGCTCAGCAGTTGATGCCCGACTGAGGAGCAATGATCACATCCGCGCTCTGCGGGGTCCCGGACCCCGTACAGACACGGGTCCTGTGGGGTCCCCAACTCCGAGACCCGGCCGACGAGATGGTGCTCGAAGCCGCCATCAACGGTTTTGCAGATGCCTTGATCACCTTCAACCGAAGACTTCGGCGATGCCCCCGGACGCTTCCGAATCGCCCTGCTGTCGCCCCAACAGGCTTTGAGGAGGACATCGAAATGAGCAAGGGAAGCAGCACGTACCTGCTGCGGCTGCCCGCCTCTCTGAAGGCAGCGGTCGTGGAGATCAGCAAGGAAGACGGCACGAGCATCAATCAGTTCGTCACGACGGCCGTCGCCGAGAAGGTCGCTGCCATGAAGACCGCGGAGTTCTTCACCGCGCGCGGCGGGAAGGCCGACATCGAGGCGGCACGCCGGCTGCTGCGGCGTGACGGGGGGCAACCACCGGAACCCGACGATGCCTAATCCCTGACCGCCGGGCGCCGAAGCCATGTACACTTTGAAGGAGCCGAAACGGCCCCACATGCGAGAGGAGCCTTACCATGCGTCTCTCTGAGCCAATTGAGAGGCCCGGGTTCTTCTGGCTACCCCAAGATCCAGAACACCAAGTCCCGGGGATTCTACGCGTATCCAAGTCCGGAAGAGTAACCCTTGAAATAAGCTATTTCTACAATCCCAGCCTCACTCTGCTTAACGCCCCCCCCTTGGGACACTCCCAATCTGGCAGGGAATGGGATCGCATATGCGGTATAGCCGGCGACAGCCGCGTCACTTTGGATGCATGTTCCTATGTAGCTAGAAACACCAAATTTGGCGGAATCTCGACCGCAACCATCAAGGCTGAACACGCCTTCCTTGGAGTCAATTACGGTGAAGGAGAGGAAATTGCCTTCTCAAGAGTCAGATTCACTGTGGAAGGGCTCGATGAATGGCTCTCGGTTTCAGGATTTGAGACAGAGGTAAACTGGGAGGAAAGGGAGAGTCTCATAGCCCATAGGCTACCAAGCGATATCTCACTCGATTTGTCTGGTGACATTCGCCTAACCTTCACATTCACATGCACTTTGCCATCTCACAGTAGCACCGAGTCGCACATTACTCAGAAGGCACATATATCTTTGTAGTCAAAGGAGTTACTTCCCACAAAGGACTTCCTTGATCTGATCTTCAAGCTTCGTAAGTTCCTATGTTTCTCGATTGACAAGAATGTAGCAGTGGACTCCATTACTGGATTCTCACCAGGAATAACAGGAGAACTCACAAGCGGGGGAAAGTACGAAGTCCCGATAGATATATACTATCGGAGCCCATTAGAGGACTTCGGAAGAAAGCCCGAAGTCAGGATATTTGACATGCTGTTTTCCTATAGAGATATAGCTGGTCGCATTGAGGAAGTCCTGCCTATATGGCTTGAAGCATATGGGAAGTCTGAACCTGCATTCAATATGTACTTTGCCTCTACCTCCGGCAGTAGCAAATTTCTGGAGTGGAAATTCCTATCGCTCATACAGGGCATAGAAGTACTTCATAGACGTAGCTCCAGCGAAACGGAAATGAAGAGAGATGAGTTCGAAGGTATAGTCCATAGGATAGTGGAGATCGTCCCGAAGGATCGGAAGGGCTGGATAGAGTCGCGACTAACTCATGCCAACGAGCTTTCTCTGAGAAAACGGATCAAGAGTCTAATTGAGCCTTGGGATGATTTGTATGGCAATAGCCAGGAGCGCCGCTCATTCATCAACAAGGTCGTAGACACAAGGAACTACCTGACACACTACGATAGCAAGAGTTCCCAAAGCGAACTGACCGAGGGAGAGGACCTGCGGAAACTGTGTATGAAGCTCGAAGCCCTGTTTCAGATGCATTTCCTTCAGCTCATTGGAATGGACATTGACTCCATCAAATCCATGGTGAACGAGAATCGGACCCTTCGGAATAAGCTTGGAATTGAAGATCCGGAGGCCTCTGAGGGATCGGTCTGACGCATCGATCCTTCCACTTCCTCACGTCGGAAGTAGTTGAGTCACGGTTGGGTGTAGCCCAAAGGGTAAGGCCACCGCCCGCAGTTGCAGTTGATTCGGGACAAAGCCCAAGCCAGGCTTTGCGGACCCTAAGTTGTCAACGCCAACAGCCTTTCCATCCGTCGCGTAGTGTCCGCAAAGTACAGCACTTCCTCCGGCGACAGGGCCCGCCCAAGAACATCCCGCTCCCGGTAGGACAGCCACTTCTTGAGGACTTGGTAGCCGCCGAGCTTGTAGTCCCAGATGGCGGCGGGGACGTTGCGCCAGAAGGCGCGGTCGTTCAGGTAGACGTCCAGCGTCGTGGCGCCGAGGGTGGGGATGGCATCGCCGAGGGCGGCGCGTTCCTCTGGGGTGTATTCGCGTTCGACGATACGGCCTTGCCCCGGCATCACCGCGTCACCCGTTCCGAAGTGGCCCCACCCCGCTGTCAGGGCGAAATCGTCGCCGGTCATGTTGCGGCCGCCGGACGTGGCCGGTACGGCGATGGCGCTGATCTCTGGAAGCAACGTGCCTTGGGTAACGCCGGGCACCGGCGTGTCGGGATCGAGCAGGCGTGCGAGTTCCCGGCCGCGCGCCGCTGATTCAGCGAGGGTCTCTGCTGCGCCGTCAGCATCGCCATCGGGCCAGCCCGGGAGCGGGATGCGGGGCCATTCCATGCGGAGAGCCCCGGCGTTGGCCTCTCGGTAGGCGGGGTCGTGGAGGGTGGCGAGGACATGGTGGAAGAGATTTTCTACGCTCGCGCCGATTCGGTGGAGATAGCGTTGGGCGGCACCGGACAAGTTGGGGCGGCGTTGTATTTCGTTGCCGCTGATTCCGAGGCCCCTGTCACGGAGGTAGGCAGGGAACATGTTAGCACCGCGCTCAATCAGATGATGTGAACCGATTCGTTTCGTAAAACAAGCTTGTGGTTCTTCTGCGTCCTTCCGCAGATGCTGCGCGGCTGACAGCCACATATTTCCATCGAACACATGCGGCCGGTAGTCAACGCGCTTCTCGTCAAGCAGTTTCGTTTCCGCTTCCCAATAGAGCCAGCGATTGTCAAATGGCCGGTAAGCAAGGCGTATAAAGCCGGCGTTGACTGGACCTCCACGCGCAAGCAGTGCGTTCCGCCCAGAATCAGCGTCAAACCGCGCCGTGGATTTCATCGCACTTGGATAGCGCCGCGCTACCTGGTCATGGCTCAGTTCCGTATTGAAGTAATCAGCGACCCGAGTCTTGAGCCGATCTATGTCAACGTCGACGAGAAAAGCATCACGGTTGGTCAGAACTCCGTGAAATCGAACTGGGAACAGATCGGTCAAGGCCGGCCAGTCGAACCAGCCCTCGCTCACCGCCGTTTGCATGAACGGCTGGCCCAGCGGCAACACCGGTGCAATATGCTTGTAGAGCACGTCCGGTTCCGTCTCCTCAGTCTCAATCAGTTCCTCGCGCTTGGCTTGTCCCCACAAATGTCGAAAGCCGACCTCTCCAGTTGGCACATGGTTGGCCTTGCGCACCAGCGTCGCAATCGCCGTCCCAACTTGAATGCCGACCGGGTCGCCTTCCGTCGAAAAAATGCTCGGGTCGGGTGAGCCGTCGGGCGCCACCTTGCCGGTCTTGTATTTGTCGCCGTTCAAGCAGTCGATGCGGATCGCGTCGAATGCCTCGAGATAGCGCTCGCGCATCCCGGTGAAAGACAGCCCGTCGAGCCAGGAGTAGTTGGAGATGAAGCAGACCACACCCTGGCCCGTCCTCTCGGCGATGCGCCGTTCCGCCATGCGGAAGAACCGCACGTAGAGATCGTTCAACCCTCGTCCCTCGGGCCGGCGCACCCGCTTCGTCGTGCGGTAGGCCTCGGACAGCTCCCGCTCCTCCTCCACCGCCACGCCGGCGAAGCCGTTGTAGGGCGGATTGCCGAGGATCACCAGGATCGGGGTGTCCCGCTTCACGCGCTCGGCGCGGTCCCGTTCCTCCTCCAACTCCGGGAAGGGCAGGGGCTTGTCGGTCTTCGGCTCCCAGCCGGTGAGGGCGTTGGTGAGGAAGACACCGGCGCGTTCGTCTCCGTCCTCCGCCAGCGGCGCGTCGAGGTCCTGCAGGGTGAGGCCGACTTGCAGGTGGGCGACGACGAAGGGGGCGGGCATGATCTCGAAGCCGAAGACCCGTTCCAGGGCCGCCTGCTTCACCCGCGCGCCGGCGAGGGCGCCGAGGCCGCGGCCTTCGAGGTTGGCGGCGATGCGGCGCAGGACTTCGGCCAGATAGGCGCCGGTGCCGCAGCAGGGGTCGAGGACGTAGACGTTGTCGGCGGCCAGCCCGTCGGAGATCCCGAGGTCATCCCGCAACGCCCGGTCGACGCGGGCGACCATGTAGCGCACGACTTCAGACGGCGTGTACCAGACCCCGAGTTGCTTGCGCAGGCCGGGGTCGAAGGCTTCGAGGAAGGGCTCGTAGAAGTAGGGCACGGCCTCGCCCTCGTTGAAGCGGGAGAAGAAGGCCGGCCGGTCCACCCGGTCGAGGGCCGCCGCGGTCCAGTCCATCACCTCGACGAGGTCGAGGTGCCGCAGGCGGGCGGGGCCCGAGAGCTGATGGAAGAGCGCCCGCAGGACCGGGGCGCGCAGGTGCCAGACCGAGGTGCGCCAGTCGAAGCGGTCATCCTGCCTGGCTTGCCGCGCCCACAGCACCCAGGCAGAGAACAGGCCGTAGAACAGGGTCTGCACGAGGGTCGAGCGGAAGAAGGCCTCGCCGCGCTTGCCCTCGAAGCGAACCCCCAGGGCCTCCTCAAGGGCGGAGCGCACCGCCTTCAGCGGTTGTGCGTCGCCGGCGGCCTCGACCCGGGCCAGCCCGTCGCGGGCGTACGAGGCCAACAGCCAGGCGAGGTCCCTCGGCTCGGACAGCGCGGCGCGGTGCGCCAGCGCCCGGCCCAGGTACTCGGCCAGGCCGGCGCCAATGTCGCGGGCGAAGGATTGTGGCGTCTCCAGGCGCTGCTCGAACTCCTCGGCGCTCTCCGCCAGCCGGAAGGCCTCGAGCTTGGTGGGAAGGCGCGCCGAGTCCTCCCCGACGAGCACAAAGTCGCGGGTGTTGGTCACCAGCACGAGGCCGTAGCGGTCCCAATAGCGGCTGACCTGTCGGCTGTGCGCGGTCAGCCAGGCGTCGTCTTCCGCGGACTTCACCTCCACCACGCCGCGCTCCGGTGTCTGCCCTGGCCGGGGCTGCCCCTTCTGCACCTGCCGCGACGAATAGAGCCCAAAGTCGGGATGGCCTGCCCCCTGGTCGGCCAGCTCCCCGACACAGAACACCTTGGGCTTGAGGGCGCCGCCCACGGCGTTGAGCAGGTTGGCCAGCGGCCCGTAGCTGGAGCGCTCCCCCGTGGCGCTGCCGGAGGCGCGGATTCGGTGCAGGTCGGTCAGGTAATGCTCGACCGCCGCCGTCAGGCGGGCCGTCTTGGTGGCCATGATGGGGGTCTCTCAGAGTAGCCGCGGCCTGCTGCTCTTGCCAGCGGCAGCGGCACTGGCAGCGTCAACTCGCCTGATGGACTTCGGACTCAAGAACTGTACGGCGGGAAGGATAGAGGACGTTCACAAGATAATGGACGCCGTCCATAGTCGCGATGGCCATGTGAGCGGCATCTTCCGCAGCCGTGCGCGACCTCCAGATCCAGGGACGGCAGGATGGCCTGTGAGGGTTATATTCCGGGGCAGACGAAACAACCTGCCTGCCGAGAGTCCTCGGATCGCCGAACAGGAAATGAACCCTCGCCAAGACCTGCACCAGCGCATCGCGAAGGTCCTCGAGCCTCGCCCTGAGGTCCTGGAGGCCTACCTGTTCGGCTCCCACGCCCAAGGCGTTGCGCAGCCCCACAGCGACATCGACATCGCCGTGTACATTGACGAAAGCCGGGTCGAAGAGAGCGCCTTCGGATACCGGGCACATCTCACGACTGTGTTGATCGGCGGCCTTCACGACAACGACATCGATCTGCTGGTCCTCAACCACGCCCCCCCGGTTCTCTACTACCATGTGCTCCGCGACGGCATACGTGTCCTGTCCCGTGATCTCATGGAGACGACGACCCGGGAGGGCTATGCGGTTTCCCGGTACTGCGACTTCGTTCCCCATCTGGCAAAGATGGACCTGCTGAGTTCACCCTCCGGCGGCGAACAGTGACACCCGGACGGCCGAATCACTCTGCCGTGCGGCGCCACCTCACGGCATTGAGGTTCGCCGTCGGCAACTTGCGCCGGCACGCGGGTACAACGGCCACCCAGCTCCGGGATGACGCAGATCTTCGCTGGCTGATCGAGCGGGGACTTCAACTCTGTGCCCAGAACTCCCTCGACATAGCGACCCATCTGGTACAGTCGGATGGCCGCGATGCCGCAGACTACACGACGGCCATTGACCGCCTCGCGGAGATGGGCGTGTTGCCCGGTGAATTTGCGGAGCGCTTCAGGAATGTAGCGGGCTTCCGCAACGTCCTGGTCCACGGGTACCTCGATGTCGATCTCGACCTCGTTGGGCAAGTCCTCAGCCGGCACCTGAACGATTTCGAGATCTTCTCTCAGCACGTGGAAGGATGGCTTGCCCAGGCGGGGAGTGATCCCGAACCGAGCCCGCCCGCCCTCCCCTGACGTGCCGCTCCTCGGCAACATCGCCCTCGGCAAGTACGTCGCCGGCGACTCCCTCCTGCACCGGCTCGACCCGCGGACCAAGCTGGTCACGGTGACCGTCATGATGACCGTCGCCCTCGGCTCCCGCGGCCTGGCGCCGGTGTGCGCCTTCGGCCTCTTCGTCCTCCTCGCCGCGGGCCTGTCGCGGCTGCCGCCGGCGCTGCTGGCGCGCAACCTGCGGTCCTTCCTGTGGCTGCTGGTGATCACCGCCCTGCTCCACGCCTTCAACACGCCGGGGCATCCGGTCTGGCGCGTGCCCTGGCTCGACCTTCTGGCGACGCGCGAGGGACTGCAGTCGGCGGCCCTCTTCACCCTGCGGCTGGCGACCCTGGTGACCGCCGCGGCGCTGCTGACTCTGACCACCTCGCCCCTGGAGCTGACCGACGGCCTGGAGCGGCTGCTGCGGCCCCTGCGCCGGCTGCGGGTCCCGTCCCACGAGCTGGCCATGATGATCTCCATCGCCCTGCGCTTCATCCCGGTCCTGGCCGAGGAGGCCGAGCGCCTGCAGAAGGCGCAGATGGCCCGCGGCGCCGAGTTCAGCGGCGGCCCGGTGCGCCGCGCCCGCAAGCTGGTGCCGCTGCTGCTGCCGCTGTTCGTCTCCGCCTTCGCCCGCGCCGATCGCCTGGCGGTGGCCATGGAAGCCCGCGGCTACCGCGGCGAGGGCCGCACCAGCTACCGGCAGCTGCGCCTGGGCCGGCTCGACGCCGCGGCGGCGCTGCTGTCGGCGGCAGTGGCCGCCGGCATCCTGTGGGTGGGCCGGCCGTGAGCCGCGCCCCCGGGAGTCCCCGGACCCTGCGCCTGGACCTGGAGTACGACGGCTCCGGCTTCGTGGGCTGGCAGGACCAGGCCGAGGGGCGCACCGTGCAGGGGACGCTGGCCTCGGCGATGCGCGCCCTGCTGCAGGAGGAGGCCGCACCGGTAGGCTCGGGACGCACCGACGCCGGCACCCACGCCCTCGGACAGGTGGCTCATGCCCGCGTGCGGTCGTCCATGGAGGCGGACCGCATCCTCCGGGGGCTGAACGCCCTGCTGCCGGAGGACGTGGCCGTCCTCCGGGTGCTGGAGGTGCCCGCCGATTTCCACGCCCGCTACGGCGCCCTGGGCAAGCGCTACCGCTACCGCATCGACACGGCGCGCCACGCTCTCGGCCGGCACGCCGTCTGGACCCTGCCGCGGCAACTGGACCTGGAGCCCATGGCCGAGGCCGCGGCGGGTCTGAGAGGCGCCCTCGACTTCCGCGCCTTCTGCAAGGCCGACCCGCCGCCGGAGAGCTACAGCTGCCGGATCGACGCCGCCGAGTGGCGCCGCCGCGGGCATCGGTGGAGCTTCGAGATCGAGGCCGATCGCTTTCTGCGGCACATGGTGCGGGCCCTCGTGGGGACCCTGGTGGAGGTGGGCCGGGGGCAGCGGAGCCCGCGGCGGTTCCTGGAGCTGCTCGAAGGCGCCGACCGCTCCCTCGCCGGCGCCACCGCCCCGGCGCGGGGCCTGTGCCTGCTGCGGGTGCGCTACCCCGAAGAGGTGGGCGGCGCCTCCGGGCCCGAACCCCTTGAGACGCCCGGCGCTCTTTAGCAGGTTAGTCGAAGCCCCATGAGAGCCTGGTCCCCGCTCATTCCGTTCCTGGTATCCCTGGTATCCGCCGGCGCCGCCGGCGAGGACCCGGTCACCGCCTCGCGCCGCAACGCCGTGGTCCGGGCCGTCGAACGGGTGCAGCCCTCCGTGGTCAGCGTCCGCGTCGTCCACCGGGAGCAGGTCCTGCGCAGGTACCGGGACCGCTTCGACTTGTTCATGGGTCTTCCCTTCGCCCCGCGCTACTACCAGAGCCATCGGGACCGGGTGCTGGAGGGGTCCGGCTTCATCGTCGACAGCGAGGGCTTCGTCCTGACCAACGACCACCTGCTGGGGCGCCGGGGCATCCGCAAGGTGGAGGTCTCGCTGCCCGACGGCCGGGTGTTCCAGGTCCGTTCGGGCAGCCGCGACGTGGCCCTGGACCTGGCCGTCCTGAAGATCGAAGGCGCCGATCTGCCGGTTGCGCCTCTGGCCCGATCCGACCATCTTCTGGTCGGGGAATGGGCCATCGCCATCGGCAACCCCTTCGACCTCGGTCCCACCGTGAGCATCGGCGTCATCAGCGCCGTCGACCGGGACTTCGAGGAGCCCCAGGGCGACTACTACTACCGCGACATGATCCAGACCGACGCAGCCATCAACCCGGGCAACAGCGGCGGCCCCCTGGTCAACGCCCTGGGCGAGGTCGTCGGCGTCAACAGCTTCATCTACACCGGCGGCGAGTACAGCCTCGGCTCCATCGGCATCGGTTTCGCCATCCCCATCGGCGACGCCCGCAGGTTCCTCGAAGAGATGCGCGTCCATGGCCAGGTTCGCCTGCCCTGGCACGGCATCGTCGACCTCCAGGACCTGACCCCGCGCTGGGCGAGCTACCTGGAACTGGACATCCGCGAGGGCGCCGTGGTCATGCGGGTCACCGCGGACAGTCCCGCGTACGAGGCCGATCTGGCCCGCGGCGACGTGATCACCGGCATCAACGGCGAGGCCGTCCGTTCCACCAAAGAGGCCTGGAGCGTGCTCGGGGGACTGAGGGTCGACCAGACCTGCGCCCTCGACATCCTCCGCAGGAAGGAGCCCCGGACGATCGAGTTCACCATCCAGGAGCGTCCGAAGGGGACGAGATGGAACTGAATGGCCCGTGAGGGAGTCCCCTTCGTGGCCGCCGGCCTGTTGCTGTGCGCCGCCTGCTGGTACGCCCGCCAGTGGAACCCCGCCCTCGGCTTCGGCGCGGCGGCCTTCGCCGCCGCCACGGCCTTCATGGCCTTCTTCTTCCGGGATCCCCGGCGGCAGGCCCCGGCGTTGCCGGGCGCCGTCGTCTCCGCCGCCGACGGCCGCGTCGTCTCCGTGGAGCGCCTCTCCCATGACGACTACCTCGGCGGCCCGGGCACGCGCATCAGCGTCTTCCTGTCGGTCTTCAACGTGCATGTGACCCGCGTCCCCCACGAGGGCGAGGTCGACTTCGTCGACCGGCGCTCCGGGCGCTACCGCGTGGCCTACGCGGAGCAGGCCTCGGAGGACAACGAGCAGAGCGTGATCGGCATCCGCTGCGGGGACCACCGGCTGGTGGTCAAGCAGATCGTCGGCATCCTGGCCCGCCGCATCGCCTGCTACCTGGCCCCCGGCCAGCAGGTGCGCCGGGGCGAGCGCTTCGGGCTGATCCGCTTCGGCTCGAGGGTCGACCTCATCCTTCCGGAGTCCGCCCGGATCGAGGTCTCGGTGGGCGACCGGGTACGGGGCGGCGAAACCGTCATGGGAGTCCTGGCGTGATCAACCGAGGCCTCATTCCCAACTTGTTCACCGTGGGCAACCTGCTCTGCGGCTTCCTGGCGCTGCGCTACATCGTCGAGGGGAACTACGTGCCCGCCGCCTGGCTGATCGTCCTCGCCAGCGCCCTCGACAACATGGACGGACGCCTGGCCCGCTACATGGGCCGCGACTCGCGGTTCGGCATCGAGTTCGACTCCCTCGCCGATGTCTGCACCTTCGGCGTCGTCCCCGCCTTCATGCTCTACCACGCACTCCTGCCCACCGGGTGGGGGGCGGCCCTGGCCTCGGTCTTCCTCGTCTGCGGCGCCCTGCGCCTGGCGCGTTTCAACGTCATGAGCCAGGACGGCGGCAAGGGAGAGTACTTCACGGGCATGCCGATCCCCGCCGCCGCCATCGTCCTGAGCCAGTACATCGTCTTCACCGGGCATTCCTGGGCCACGGCCCACGCCGCCCACCTCGGCGTGCTGCTGACCTTTGCCCTGTCGATGCTGATGGTCAGCCGCGTCGAGTACGACTCCATGCCCAGCTTCCGGTCCGGCGGGCTCAGGGACCGCTGCAAGCAGGTCTTCCTCGTCGTCGCCGTGGCCCTCATCGTGCATCCGGCCACGTCGAAGGAGTTCTTCTTCCCCATCGCCCTGATCTACCTGCTCTCCGGGCTCTACCGCTGGGTCGCCGGCCTGTTCAGCGACGAGGTGACGCAGCACGCCTGAGGGGATGAAGGCGGCCCATGTTCAGGGACAAGCCGGTCGGTTACCTGGTCCTCATCCTGCTGGTGAGCGCCGTCAGCGGCAGCGTCATCGGCGAGTCGCTGCGCATCGTCCTGCGCTTCGTCGCCGGTGAGAGCAGCATCGTGGAGCGGGCCCTGCTCGACTTCTTCCGTTACGAGATCGGGCCCCACCGCCTGGATCTCATCATCCTCTCCTTCCAGTTCGAGCTGGGCCTGAGCTTCAACGTCATCACCCTGCTCGGCATCTTCGCGGGCTGGTACTACTTCAAGTACTCGTACTGAACCTTCCGGAGGACCGACCATGTTTCCGAGTCACTGGGAATTGCTCATCATCTTCCTCGTGGTCCTGCTCCTCTTCGGGGCCAAGCGCATTCCGGAGATGGCCCGGGGCCTGGGCAAGGGAATCCGCGAGTTCCGGGGCGCCGTGAAGGACGTGCGGGACGAGGTGGAGACGGCGGGCCAGGAGGCGCCGCCCAACCGGATCGCCACCCCCGCCTCCGGCTCCGTGGCCCGCGAGGCCGGCGCCCCCCCGGCCGAGGCTTCCCCCTCCGACGACCCGGGCGCCCCCCCGGCGCGGGAAGAGGCCCGCAACTGAGTCTCGCCGAGCTCACCGCCCACGAGGCGCTGCACCGGCTCGAGGCCGGCGAGCTCACCTCCACCGAGCTGACGCGGCAGGTCCTCGACCGGGTCGAGGACCGCGACGCCGAGGTCAACGCCTTCATCAGCGTCGACGCCGACGGCGCCCTGCAGCGGGCCTCCGACGTCGACCGGCGGCGGCAGGCCGGCGAGCCCGTGGGCGCCCTAGCCGGGGTCCCCCTGGCCGTCAAGGACGTGCTCTGCGTCCGCGGCGGTCCCACCACCTGCGGCTCGGAGATCCTCCGCGGCTACGTGGCCCCCTACGACGCCACCGCCGTGGAGCGGGTGCGGCAGGCCGACGCCGTCCTCGTGGGCAAGACCAACATGGACGAGTTC
>JAJDTN010000106.1 GCA_022827165.1 Candidatus Latescibacterota bacterium | reverse complement strand
TCTATCGCCATGGTCCATGCCCCTAAACTCCACCTCTACCGAGTGCGCCCCTGCCCCCTCGTATTCCTTAAGTGCCCGTACGCACTGGTCATGCAGGAAGAAGCAGAACTCATGCCTTGGGCGGCACGTCTCCGGAATGTGTACGAGTCTCCTAAAGGGAATCACCCCAAGACGCTTCATTCTTCTATCTCATCTCCTGATGATTGATTCCGGCATGGCTCAATCCAGTGCGAATAGGACCAAGCCACCGAGAACATTCACGAGGACACCATCACGGATAGCTGTCCCAGTGCCCCTTAGCCACGATCGTTGAACACTCTACTGTCAAGCAGTTGGAGCCATCTACGGGCTCCATCGCAGACTTGTAGAGCCAAGACTGTGAAATCTAGGACCGGAACTCGGTAGCCTCAATTAGGGCAGAGACAGCTCTGCATTTGCTCGGGTGACGTTCAACAGGTTTCTTGCATTGGGCATGAGGTCGGATTTGGGCCTGCACAGGGGACTGGAGTGGCACCTACCCTCTCCAGAGGGCGCAGAAGGCGGGAGAAACTGATGCTAAGCGCTATCGTGGGAGAGCGTTGACTCTCACAAGACCCACCCCTTAGCTTGCCGTCCCCATGGACAAGGCGCAGGCACAGGAACGAATCGAGCTACTCTCCACCCAGCTCGAGGAGCACAACCACCGCTACCACGTGCTCGCCGATCCGGTGATCTCCGACGTCGAGTACGACCGTCTTCTCGCGGAGTTGGTGCGTCTGGAGAAGGACTGGCCGGACCTGGCCCAACCGGACTCGCCGGCCCGCCGCGTCGGGGGTGAGCCGACCTCCGACTTCCCCACGGTGGCTCACGCCACGCCGATGCTCAGCCTCGACAACAGCTACTCCCGGGAGGACGTGGTCGCCTTCGACGGGCGCGTGCGCGGGGCCCTCGACGAAGGCGAAGAGGTCGAGTACGTGGTGGAGTTGAAGATCGACGGTGTCGCCCTGAGCCTGATCTACGAGGACAGCCGGCTGCTGCGGGCCGTGACCCGCGGCGACGGGGTGCAGGGCGACGAGGTGACGAACAACGCCCGCACCATCGGCGCCGTGCCGCTGCGGCTGCGCGAGCCGGGCGTGAGCTGCGAGGTCCGCGGCGAGGTCTTCATGACGTCGGAGGATTTCGCCGACCTCAACCGGAGGCAGCAGGAAGCCGATCAGCCTCTCTTCGCCAACCCCCGCAACTCGACGGCGGGAACCCTCAAGCTCCAGGACCCGAAGGTCGTCGCCGGCCGGCGGCTACGTTACTTCGCCTATTGGATCGACGTGACGGGCGACCGCTGCGCCACCCACCAGGAGCGCCTCCACACCCTCCGGCGCCTCGGCTTTCCGGTCAACCCGGAGCATGAGATGTGCCCCGGCCTGGAGGAGGTCTTCGCCTTCTACGACCGCTGCGAAGCCTCCCGCGACAAGCTGCCGTACGAGGTGGACGGCGTCGTGATCAAGGTGAACTCCCTCGATCAGCAGGAACGTCTCGGCAGCACCAGCAAGAGCCCGCGCAGCGCCATGGCCTTCAAGTTCGCCGCCGAGCAGGTGCGCTCCCGGCTCCGCGAGATCCGCCTCCAGGTGGGCCGCACGGGGACGATCTCCCCGGTGGCTGTCCTCGAGCCGGTGACGGTGGCGGGCTCCACGGTGCAACGCGCTACCCTGCACAATGCCGACGAGATCGAGCGCAAGGACATCCGCGTCGGCGACCTGGTGGTGATCGAGAAGGGCGGCGACGTGATCCCCAAGGTGGTCCGCGTAGTGATGGAAGAGCGGCCGAAGGAGAGCCAACCCTTCCGGTTCCCAGAGGAGTGTCCGGCCTGCGGGTCCCGCCTGGTCCGGCACGAGGAGGAGGTCTCCCCCCGCTGCGTCAACCCCGCCTGCAAGGGCCAACTGAAGCGGCGGCTCGAGCACTTCAGCGGGCGCAACGCCATGGACATCGAGGGGCTGGGCACCGCCGTGGTGGAACAGCTCGTCGAGAAGGAGATGGTGGCCGACGTGGGCGACCTCTACGGCCTCGACGTGGAGACCCTGGCCGACCTGGACCGGCTGGCCCAGAAGTCGGCGGAGAACCTGGTGAAGGCCCTGGACGAGAGCCGCGGGCGCCCCTTCGACCGCCTCCTCTTCGCCCTCGGGATCCTGCATGTGGGCAGCACCGTGGCCCGCACCCTGGCGGCCCGCTTCCCCTCGGTGGAACGGCTGCAGGAGGCCAAGGTGGAGGAGTTGGAGGAGGTCGAGGAGATCGGCCCGGTGATCGCGCGCTCGGTGCGGGAGTTCTTCGACCAGGAGGCCACCGGGACCCTGGTCGGCAAGCTGGAGAAGGCGGAGCTGCAGTTGGACGCCGGTCCCGCCGCGCAGGAGGAGCCGGCGGCGGACGGCGTGTTCGCGGGGAAGACCGTGGTGATCACAGGGACGCTGGAAGGAATCACGCGGGACGAAGCCGGGGCTCGCGTCGAGAGCCAGGGCGGCCGCGTCGTCTCGAGCGTGAGCCGCAACACGGACCTGGTCATCGCCGGCGACAAGGCCGGCTCCAAGCTCGCCCGGGCCCGCGAGCTGGGCGTGGAGGTCCTCTCCGAGGAGGACCTCCGGCGGCGGCTGGAGGAGGCGGGGAAACCCGACGCCTGAGGCCGGGATCGCCCCCCGGACCGCCTCAGGCCGCCGCGCCCGGCGCCTGAGGGCGGAGGCCCTCAGCGTCCTCAGGCGTCGAGCGGGTTCTCGAAGGGCCTCAGCACCCCTCCGCCAACAGGACCAGCAGGTTTCGGGCGACCAGGCAGCCCACACTACGACGGCCGCCAGGTGCAGACGGAACGGATCTCGCGCCCGGCGGGTCCCCTCAGGCGCCGTCCGCCGCCAGCTGCGCCACCAGGTCGAAGGTGACGTCCACGGCGAAGCCCACGTTCGCCACCGAGACGCGCTCGTCGTGGCCGTGGCACAGCTCGAAGAAGTCGCAGCCGGGCTCGTGGCGCATGGGCACGAAGCCGTACACGGTGATGTCGAGGTCGGTGAGGAAGCGGGCGTCGGTGCCGCCGGTCTGCATGTACGGCGCCAGCACCGCCCCGGGCTCGTGGCGCGCCAAGGCCGCCTCCATGGCCGCGAGCAGCGGCGACCCGTGGTCGAAGGCCACACCCGGCCGGAACCTCTCCATCTCCAGGTCCACCCCCTCCCCCACCAG
>JAJDTN010000134.1 GCA_022827165.1 Candidatus Latescibacterota bacterium | reverse complement strand
CTTCGGCATCCGCTAGCCCGGAGCTGGGGCGGCGCAGTGGCCCCAGCGCGGCACGAACCCCGGGGGCGTCCCCGGGACCAACCTCCGCGGGCATTCCATGAAACCGACCTGCATGGCGGCGGCCGTGATCCTGGCATCGGTGCCGCCCCTCGCCGCCGATCCCCCCGACCGACTCGCCGAGGCCCTGTCCGCCGTCTCCTTCGACCGTTCGGACCTGGGCTGCCGCCCGAAGACCTGGTGGTCCCGCTTCGGCCACTTCGCCGGGACTCAGAGGGTTCCCTTCTTCTTCCCCGATCTCTTCGCCGAGCCCCTGCGCACCTACGAGACGAGCCGGATCATGGCCGGCGCCATGGAGCACTTCCTGGCTCCCTCCTACCGTTCCGCCAAGGAGGACGGCGCCTTCAAGACCGCCTACTTCCTCGGCTTCACCCATCTGTCGCCGGGGCACCGCGGCTACCGCGCCGGCGGCGGCGATCTGCCTGCCGATCCCGCCGAGCCCCTGGTGGCCGCCATGGAGGAACTCCACCGCACCGGCGGGAAGGAGGCCGGGGCCGACCTGCTGGCCCGGGTACGGGCCGAGGCGGCCGCCCTGCCCAGGCCGCTGCACCGCCCCCTGGCCCGGTTCCTCTGGCGCCTGGCCCGGGCCCACCCCTGGGTGGAGGAAGCCTTCGAGGGGGTGGCCGTCGCCGACCAGGTCTGGATCGCCGACGAGCAGGCCGCCCACCGGATCAAGTACGCCCCGGCCCTGCGGCGGGCCTCGGCGGAGGCCGACCTGATCCTGCTGACCAACGCGGTCCAGCAGGCCCTGCAGGCGGCCGAGACGGCCCATCGGCAGCTCTCGGCGGCCGTGGACAGCACCGGTCCCGTGGCCGCCCGCATCCTCTGGCCGACGCCCCTGGGCCGGGTGCTGATCGCCGGCACCGGGGGCGACGAGCATGGATGCGCGGACTGCCTCGCCGTGGTCGACCTGGGGGGCGCGGACACCTACGGCGCCGGCGCCGGCGCCGGGCCGGGCCAGCGGATCGCGGTGATCCTCGACCTTTCCGGCGACGACACCTACCGGGGCGGAGGCCCGGGCGAGCCCGTGCAGGGCGCCGGAGTCTTCGGTGTCGGCCTGCTCTGGGACGGCGGCGGCAACGACCGCTACGAGGCCGAGGGCATGGCCCAGGGCAGCGGCTTCTTCGGCGCCGGCATCCTCTGGGACGAGGGCGACGGCACCGACACCTACCGGGCCCGGTTCTCCGCCCAGGGAGCGGGATACTTCGGTCTGGGCCTGCTGGTCGACGGCGGCGGCGGCGACACCTACTACCTGTGGGGAGACGGCCAGGGCTTCGGCGGCCCCGGGGGCGGCATCGGTGTGCTCGGCGACGCCGGCGGCGACGACACCTACACCGCCGAGGTCGACGCCCGGATCACGGGACGGGGGTCCTACCACACGGCCAGCCGCGTCACCAGCTCCCACGCCCAGGGCGCCGCCATCGGGAGGCGCGCCGATCTCGAGGAGGGCTACTCCTGGGCGGGAGGCCTTGGGGCGCTCGTCGACCTGTCCGGGGACGATGTCCGGCGCGCGGGAAACTGGGCTCTCGGGTCGGGGTACTGGTTCGGCACGGGGCTGGTCTACGACGGCGGCGGCAGCGACCTCTACGAGGCGGTCTACTACTCGATGGCCTCGGGGGCCCACTTCTGCATCGGGGCGATCTTCGACGACGGGGACGGCGACGACCGCTACCGCCTGATCGACCCGCCCCTCGAGCCCCTGAGCGACACCATGAACGCCTCGGCGGGGGCCGGCCTCGCCTTCGGCTGGGACTACACCATGGGACTGCTCGTCGACAAGGGCGGCGACGACTGGTACGAGGCGCGCATCATCTCCGGGGCCCAGGCCATGATCCGCTCCACCGCCATCCTCGCCGACCTCGGCAGCGGCAGCGACACCTACGTGCTGCCCGAGGGCGCCGGCGGCGGCCACGGCGCCTTCCGCGACAGCTACGCCAGGGACCGCCATCCCCACGCGATCGGCTACGGCCCTTACAGCCATCACGGCACGAACTTCGGCTTCCTTCTCGACACCGGGGGCCAGGACCGCTACCTGAACTACTCCGACACGGGGGAGCACCCGCCGTCGGCGGTCTGGAAGGACGGATCGACCTGGCTGCAGCCGGCGCCCGGCTCCGAGGAATACGGTTTCGACTCCTTCGGGGTGGGCATGGATGTCGAAGGCGGCACGATCCCCGAGTTCACCGTCTTTGCCCCCCTGGGAGAGCTGGAATGAACCGCACCGGACGCCCCTTGCTGGCCGCCGCCCTGGCCGCCGCCCTGGCCTCTGGCGCCGCCGCCGCCCGGGAGCCCTCCTTCGAGCCGGCCCTCGGCGTCGACCGTCTGACCCAGGCCCTCGACATGGTGGGCTTCGAGCGCTCCGACCTCGGCGTGCGGCCGAAGGCCTACTGGTCGCGCTTCCCGCGCATCGACCGGGTCCCCCACATCCTGCCCTTCCTCCCCGACCTGCTGGCCGAGCCGCTGGAGACCTACGGCTTCGTCCGGGTCATGGCCGGCGCCGTGGAGGAGCACCTCGATCCCGCCTACCGCGGCCAACGGCCCAACGCCATGTTCAAGGTGGTCCACTTCCTCGGGGTGGAGAAGAAGGTCGTGGGGCCCAGGGGATACGACTACGCCATCGACTTCGCCACCTTCTCGAAGGCCTACGGGGGCGGGCCGGCCGAGGCCGGTCCGGACCTGTCCGCTGTCCTGGAGCGGCTCCACCGCTCAGCCGGGGCGTCCTTCGACGCGGGCCGCCTGCGGGATGCGGCGTCCGGCGTTCCGGCTGTCCTGCACGTGCCGCTGGCAGCGCTGCTGGCGGGGCTCGAGCAGGCCTGCCGCTGGCACGGCACCGCCTTCCACTCGGTCGACTCCGGCGACCGCGCCGCCGCCCTGGAGCGCCGCCCCCTGCACGAGAAGGACTACGCTCCCGAGCTCGACCGGGTGGCCCGGGACCTGGACGCGGTCTCCCTCTACCATGCCGCCCAGCTGGCCGTGGCGGCCCTGGAGCGGGCCTCCCGCGACCTGGCCGAGGCCAGGGACCGCCTGCCGGAGCAGGACCGGGACTTCGCCCCCGTCGACCTGCCAACCCCCTTCGGGCGCATCGTCGTGGCCGGCGCCGGGAACGACCGGCACGGGGACTGCGGCGACTGCCTGGCCCTCGTCGACTTGGGAGGCGACGACGCCTACACCGGTTCCGTTGGAGCCGCTTTCGAGCGGCCCGTCAGCGTCGCTCTCGACCTCGCGGGCGACGACCGCTACCTGGCCCCGGCCCCGGGCCGCCCCACCCAGGGGGCGGGACTGCTCGGCGTGGGCCTGCTCCTCGACGTGGCGGGGAACGACCGCTACGAGGCCGAGACCATCGCCCAGGGCCTCGGTTACTTCGGGCTGGGTCTGCTGTGGGACGACGAGGGCGACGACATCCGGCAGCTCCGCTTCAGCGGCCAGGGCGCCGCCTACTTCGGCATCGGCCTCCTCGTCGACGGCGCCGGCGACGACGTCTACGACCTCTGGGGCGACGGCCAGGGCTTCGGCGGCATCGGCGGCGGCGTCGGCGTCCTGGCCGACCGCTCCGGCGACGACCGCTACACCGCCGAGATCGACGCTCACATCACCGGCCGCGGCTCCGGACACACGCGCAAGCGGGTCACCTACTCCAACGCCCAGGGCGCCGCCAACGGACGCCGCGGCGATCTCTCCGACGGCCACGCCTGGGCCGGCGGCCTGGGGGCGCTCCTGGACCTGGACGGGGACGACGCCTACGAGGCCGGCAACTGGGCCCTGGGCGCCGGCTACTGGTTCGGCGCCGGCATCCTCTACGACGGGGGCGGCAGCGACCGCTACCGGTCGGTCTACTATTCCCTCGCCTCCGGCGCCCACTTCTGCCTGGGAGCCGTCTTCGACGACGGCGACGGCGACGACACCTACACCGTCTGGGACCCGCCCATCGCCGACGACCTGGTTCCCCCGGGGCTGGGGATGAACGCCGCCGCCGGCGCCGGGCTCTCCTTCGCCTGGGACTTCTGCGTCTCCCTGCTGGTCGACAAGGGAGGCGACGACACCTACACGGGGCGCATCATCTCCGGCGCCCGGGCCATGATCCGATCCATGGCGATCCTCGCCGACCTCGGAAGCGGCGACGACGTGTACACCCTGCCCGCGGGAGCCGGCGGCGGCAGCGCCGCCTCCTCCTACCACGGTCCGGCCGATACCCTGCTGAGCAGCTTCCTGGTGGAGTACACCCCGGCGAGCCAGTACGGCACGAACTTCGCCTTCCTCCTCGACGCCGGGGGCACCGACCGCTACCGCTCCTTCGACGACGACGGCGCCCACTCCCCTCACCCGCTGTGGGCGGACGGACGCATCTGGCAGCAGCCGCCGCCCGACGCCGACGACTACGGCAACGACTCGTACGGGATCGGCATGGATGTGGAGGGCGGCACCATCCACGAGTTCCACCGCTTCCAGCGGCAACAGCACCGCCGCTGAGAGGGCCGGCGCGGCGCCGGCGCCGGGCAGGCTCCCTAGTCCCGCTCCGGACCCGGCTTCTCCTCGATGAGCAGGTATCGGTCCACGGGCAGAGCCTCCAGGATCTGCACCGAGCCGCTGGGCCAGCTCACCGCCAGCCTGTCCACCGAGGTCGCCGCCCCGAGCCCGAAGTGGGCCCGCAGGTCGTTCGAAGACAGGAAGCTGGCCCCGGCCCGGACCTCCCGCACCTGGGTCCGCCCCCCGGCGGTGACCCGGATCCTGGCGCCGACGCCGTCGCGATTGCTGGTCCGCCCGCGCAAACGCACACCGAGCCAGTGGCCACCGGCGCCATCGTTGCGCAGCAGGGTCGGCGTGTCGTCGGCATTCAGCACCAGGATGTCCACGTCGCCGTCGTCGTCGTAGTCCCCGAAGGCCGTGCCCCGGCTCACCTTTCGAACCCGCAGCCCGGGACCGGCCACGGCGCTCGCATCGTCGTAGACGCCCCGGCCCTGGTTGGCGAAGACCAGGTTCGGCTGCGCGTAGGAGGTGCCGAGGTCGTGGTCGTCGACGACGGGATAGACGTGGCCGTTGGCGACGAAGAGATCGAGATCGGCGTCGTTGTCGAGGTCGGCGAAGGCGGTGCCCCATCCGACCCAGGGCATGCTCGCCGCCCCGAGGCCGGAGCGGAAGGTGACATCGGAGAAGTAGCCGCCGCCGTCGTTGCGGTACAGGGTGTTGTAGTCGTCGGAGAAGTGCGTGACGAAGAGGTCCAGGTCCCCGTCGCCGTCGTAGTCCCCCAGGTCGACACCCATCCCCGCCTGCACGTCGCCGCTTACGTTGTGGCTGGCGCCGGAACGGAGGGAGACGTCGCCGAAGGTGCCGTCCCCCAGGTTCCGGAAGAACAGGTTCGGCGTCGTGTCGTTGGCGACGTAGATGTCCGGCCAGCCATCGTCGTCGAGATCCGCGAAGACAGGCTGAAATCCCTTGTACGGCGTGGCCACGCCCACGCCCGCCGCCTGGCTCACGTCGCGGAAGGCGCCGCCGCCGTCGTTCCGGTAGAGGACGTCCGGCGCCCCGGGGTAGGCCTCGGGACCGTAGAACACCTCGACGCCCTTCCACTGGCAGTACTCCATCGCCCGCGGCCTCAGGCCCCTCCGGAACCGGACGAAGTTTGCGGCGTAGAGGTCGAGATCCCCGTCGCGGTCGTAGTCGCCCCAGGCCGCGCCTGTGCCCCAGAGCGTATCCCCTACCCCGGCGGCGGCGGTGACGTCGGAGAAGCGGCCGGCCCCGTCGTTCTCGAAGAGGCGGTTGGCGCCGTAGTTGGTTACGTAGACGTCGGCGTCCCCGTCGTTGTCGTAGTCGGCGGCGGCGGCGCCCATGCTCCACGAGGTGTCGCCGAGGCCGGAGCGCGGCGTGACGTCGACGAAGGGCGAGGGGCCGTCGTTTCGGTAGAGCCGGTTGTGGGCTTGCGGATCGGGCCGGCCGAAGGTGGAGCCGCTGAGCAGGTAGATGTCGAGGTCGCCGTCGCCCTCGGCATCGAGGAACGCCGCGCCCCCGCCCTTGGCCTCGATCAGGTAGCGCTTGGAGGGGCTGCCGGAGACGTTCCGGGCGGTGAGCCCGACCTCTGCGGCGACATCGGTGAACCAAAGCTCCCCTGCCGACGCGGAGGGGTCCGGGACGCCCTCCCGGCTGCAGGCGGCCAGCAGCACGGCCGCGGCGGCGGGGCCGAGGGCCGCGACCGGCCTCGGCAGATGACCTTTCCGTTCCCCCATGGGCCTCCGCAGGGAAACTTCGGGAGCGGGAGACGAGGATCGCAAGACGCCGGGTGTCCCGTCCTCCACGAGCTCGTTCCTATATTTGGGACATGTCGCGGCGCCTCCTGATCGCCGGTCTCACCCTTGCCATGGTCGCCTGCCAACCCGGACCGGATGCCTTCGACGGCCGCTGGGCGCGCTACGAGTTCAGCGAGGGATCGCCGGTCCCGGGGATCACCCACCTGGTCCTGGCCCTGCCCGGCCGTGAGACGGCCGCGGACGAAACGGCCTTCTGGTGGCGGCTGGAGGCCTTCTCCGGCGATCGCCGCCGCTTTTCCATCGACCTGCTCGCCGGCGGCCTCGACTTCCTGCACGTGGGCGCCCCATCCGTCCCCGTGCACCGCTATCTGCTCACGGATGGCGAGGGCGCCCTCTTCGAGTATGTCGACGCCGCCAGCGGCCGGGCCCTGTTGCCGAAGCTCGGCTTCTTCACTCACCTGACGCCGCGGGCCTCCTCGGTCGACGACCCCGGACTGCCTCTCTTCGAGGGAGGGAGCTGGCTCGGCAAGCCGGTCCATCGCGTTGCCGGCGGCACCGGGGCCTCGCCGGCCGATGTCGGCGGCGCCCGCCGCCTCGCCCTCGACCCGGAGGTCCTCGTCGGTACGAGCCGCTCCTTCCGGGACGATCGCTCCGGGCGCCTGTACGAACCCTCGCCGGACTGGAGCCGCGGCGGTCCCGACTACGAGTACGTCGAACTCGACGGGGACGACTACGCGGCCATGATCGAGGCCGGCTTCAACATCTTCCGGGTCCCCGCAGAGCACCTGAGGTGGGTACGGGACGAGCCGGTCTGGTTCCTGGTGCGCGGCGGCTTCGGAGCCCGTCCCGACCTGGTGTTCCGGCCCAACTTCTTCGGGGCGGTCATGTACATGGACGAGCCCGCCATCCGCGCCATGGCCTTCGACGGCATGTTCCGCCACTTCCGGGATCCGGCGAAAGCCGCGGAGGTCGTGGTGGAGCTCACCCGGGGGCGCTACCACGGCGACGGCGGCTACGGCCGCGGTCACCTGCAGCGCCTGCTCGCCAGGGACGGCTGGGACCTGGGCGCCATGGAGATATCCCAGCCCGACTACCCGGTATGGGAGACCGTGGCCAGCGCCTGCTGGTACGAGATGGAGGCAGGCGCGGCGGGCTGGTGCATGGAAGGACGCTATCAGCCGGCCTGGTTCGCCCGGCTGATGCGCGACGAGCTCGGCGTCGACTTCCCCGGCGACGCCGAAGCCACGATCCGCTTCCACCAGGCCTTCTTCACGGGAGCCGCCCGCCGCTTCGGAGCCCGCTGGGGAGTCGCCATCTACGGCCAGATGGACCCGAAGGCCGCCGGGCTCCTCTTCCCCATCGCCTACGAGCAGGGGGCGACCTACTTCTGGTTCTGGACCAGCGATCACGCCCACCACGTGCCCTTCGAGGAACAGCTGCGCCATGCCCGCGCCCTTCGCCGCCACGTGGCCGCCCATCCACGCCGGGACCCGGGCGACCGGGTGTCCGTGGCCCGCGTGGCCATCGCCCTGCCCTGGGGATACCTGCTCGATCACTACCAGTTGAAGCGCTACACCTACCACGGCGAGACCTTCCCGAGGGGCCGCATGTGGTGGAGCCGCGAGATGGAGATGACCGACGAGAACCGGGAGGGGGCTACCTACGGGCAGGTCCTGGCCGCGGCGGCCACGCTGGCGGCGGAGCTGCTGAGGTCCGGCACGGCCTTCGACTTCGTCTACCTGCGGCGGGGAGAGGCCGCCCCCGCGGGCTATGCCGAGGTGCGGCGGGTCCTGGAGGGCGGCGAGGTGGTGGTGGAGCACCCTTGATCCGGGGGCTCGCGTGCCTGACACTGGGCGCCCTCTGGTCCTGCGGGGAGGCGAAGGAGCCCCCCGGCCGGGGGACCGCCCCGGGGTTCCGGTTTCTCGACGTGACCGAGGCCGCCGGCCTGGAGGGCCACCGCAACGTCTCCGGCTCCCCGGAGCAGCGCTGGATCGTGGAGACCATGTCGGCCGGCGCCGGGATTCTCGACGCCGACGGCGACGGCGCCCTGGACCTGTTCCTCGTCGGCGGGACCCGCTTCGAGGATCCCCCGCCCACGGCCGGGGACCGGCTCTTCCGGCAGGTGGACAGGAGGCCGGACGGCGTCCCCCGGTTTTCCGACGTCACCGCGATGGCGGGTCTCGATGAGGTTGGCTGGGGGATGGGAGTGGCCGCGGCCGATGTCGACGCCGACGCCGACCCGGACCTCTACGTGACCCGCTGGGGCCGCAACGAGCTGTACCGGAACCACGGCGACGGCACCTTCGCCGCCATCGCCGGCTCCGCGTCGGTCGACGACGACGGCTGGGGTTCGAGCGCCGCCTTCGGAGACCTGGACGCCGACGGACTCCTCGACCTCTACGTGACCAACTATCTCGAGTTCGATCCGGCCCGCCCGCCGGGAGGCGGCGAACCGTGTTCGTACCGCGGACTCGATGTCTTCTGCGGTCCCCTCGACATGGAGCGCCAGGCTGACCGGCTCTACCGCAACCTCGGGGACGGCCGCTTCGAGGACATGAGCCTGGCCACCGGCGTCGGCAGCCTGCGGCGGGCGGGTCTCGGCGTGCTCTTCGCCGACCTCGACGGGGACGGAGACCAGGACCTCTACGTGGCCAACGACTCCGACCCGAACACCTTGTACCGCAACGACGGCGACTGGCGCCTCACGGAGTACGGGGCCCTGGCCGGGGCCGCCTTCACCGAGGACGGCCAGCCCCAGGCGGGCATGGGCGTCGACGCCGGTGACTTCGACCGCGACGGCGACCTGGACCTGGTGGTCACCAACTTCGCCGACGACTACAACACCCTCTACAGGAACGAGGGCGCCGGCCGTTTCACGGACGCGTCGGCGGCCTCGGGCCTGGTGATGGACTCGCGGCCTCTCCTCGGGTGGTCCACCGCCTTCGTGGACTTCGACAACGACGGCTGGCTCGACCTGTTCGTCTCCAACGGCCACCTCTACCCCCGACTCGCGGCCCACGAGGGGGGCCTGAGCTATCCGCAGGCCAATCTGTTGTACCGGAACCGCAAGGGCCGCTTCGCCCTCGTCGACGGCGGCCCGGGATGGGATCGCCGGGCCGTGGGGCGGGCGGCCGCGGTGGGCGATCTGGACGACGACGGCGACGCCGACCTGCTGTTCGTCGACCTGAACGAGCGGCCCACGCTGCTGCTCAACGACGGCGGCAACCGCCGCCCGTGGGTCGGTCTGCGCGTCCTCGACACGGCGGGGACCGTGGCCGTGGGCGCCCGGGTGGAGCTGTTCTCCGGGGGGGCACGGCAGATCGCCGAGGTCCGAGCCGGCTACGGCTTCCAGTCCAGCCACGATCCCCGACTGCTCTTCGGCCTCGGCGCGGAGAGCCGGGTCGACAGCCTGCGCGTGCGCTTTCCCTCCGGCCGGCAGCAGCGACTGGGGAGTCTGGAGACCCGGCGCTACCACACCCTCCGCGAGGGAGCCCCGCCGGTGGCCGGCCTTCCCGTGCCGGTCCCGGCGGTTGGACCGGTGGCGGCGCCCCGGCGGCCGGCGGCGACGGTGGAACTGCCTCCCGGGGACCGGCGACGGCCGGCTGCCGAGCTCGTCGCCCGGGGCAAGGCCCTCTACCGGGAGGGCCGCTATGGCCAGGCCGAGGCCAGCCTGCGCCGCGCGATGGAGATGGCGCCGGACAGCCTGCAAGCCCGGGTGAATCTGGCCGTCGTGCTCTATGCCGGACTCGGCCGAGCCCGCGAGGCCGCCGAGCTGCTGTCGGCGGTGGCCCGGGAGGCGCCGGAACGCGCCGACGTCCACCTGTTGCTGGGCAAGGTGCACCTGAGTCTGGACAAGGCGTCGGAAGCGGCCTCGGCCTTCGCCCGCGCCGCGGAGCTGTCGCCCCGCTCCTACGAGGCCTTCACGTGGGTCGGCGTCGCCCGCCTGCGGGAGAACGACCTGGCCGGCGCCCGGCAGGCCCTGGAGAGAGCGGTGCGCCTGGGTCCCGGGCAGCCGCGGCCCCACCTGCTCCTGGCCCAGGTCTTCGACCGCCAGGGACGCACCGCCGAGGCGCGCCGCCTCGCCGCGCGGCATGACCGGCTGGGGGAGCTGGACAGGGACCTGGAGGTCCTGCGCCAGCGCAGCCTGCGCGACCCTTCGGACCTGCCCTCCCGGGTCCGGCTCGGCAACCTGCTGCTGGCGCGGGGCGACCTGCCGGCGGCGGCAGCCGCCTTCCAGGAGGCCCTCGCCCTCGATGGCGCCCACGGACCCGCCTGGTACGGACTGGGTTCGGTGCTCGTGCGCTACGGTGAGATGGCCGGGGCCGAGGAGGCCCTGCGGCAAGCCGCTACCCATCGGCCCGGGGACCCCCGCGCCTGGAACGATCTGGGCATGACGAGGCTGCAACTCGGTCGGGCGGAGGACGCCCTGAAGGCCTTCCGGCGGGCCCTGGCGCTGCGTGACGACGTCGCCCTGGTGCACGCCAACCTGGGGCGGGCCTTGCTGGCCCTTCAGCGGCCCTCCGAGGCTCGGCGCGCCCTGGGACGGGCCCTGGAGCTGGACCCGGGGGACCGTGAAGCGTTGGAGATGCTGCGCGGCCTCGAGCGCTGACGCCGGACCGCCGGCGGCGCGAGGCTCGCCGGGTCTACTCCGGCCGCACGTCCTGGAACTCGAAGTAGACCCTCGCCGTCACCCGCGCCGAGGTGGGTCCGCGGACCGGAGCCGGGGCCATGTCGGTGTCGGACGGTTCCTGAGTCCCGGCCGCCGCCGGCACCACGCCGGCGGAAGGCGGCAGCCGCCAGGATCGCACCCTCTCCTCCACGCAGCGGTTCACCTCGTCGCTGACGACCGTCGCTTCCAGGATCTGGGCGGACTCGACCATGCCGCTGGCGAGGACGACCAACTGGGCCGTCACCTTCCCCTCCGAGGCCTTGCCCTCCATGAAGGGGCCCTCGAAGCAGTCGTTCACCTCCTCGAGCCGGGTGCGGGCGAAGGCGTCGATGGCGGTCACGTCGCGGGTGATGTCTCCCGTGGCGTTGCCCACGACCTGGCTGGCCGCCGCCAGACGAGCCTCGGAGAACTCCCATTCCTCGGCGCGCGCGAAATCGAGGACCTGCTGCTCGACGGTTCGACGGAAGGCGAAGGAGACGTCCGTCGTCTCCAGGGGCTTGCCGAAAGCGTTGAACTTCAGGATGAAGTCCTTCAGGTGCAGTTCGACGTCGGTCACCTCGTCCTCCAGGGGATCGAAGACGAGAAACCCGGAGTACTGCTCGCCCTTGAAGATCTCCTCGTCCACGGCATAGTTGTTCGTGCGCACCAGACCCATGCGCATGTTGAACCGGTAGTCCTCGTTGCCGCTGGGTCCCTTCAGGGCGCGGTAGTATGACTCGAAGTTGCGGGACGCCGATCCGGCCAGCACCCCGTAGGACGCGAGAACCTCTCCGGGGCGGTTCGTGGTCAACTGCGACCGCAGGGGCTGCATGGCCACCTTGGCGAGGTCCTGATTGGTGACGGTGACCCGGAAGACGGTAAAGCGGGTCCGAACGTATCCCAGGGCCGGGTCCACGTAGTCTCCGTAGGTATAGGGGTTGATCGAGTACTGCCCCTGGTTGGACTCGTTCGGGAACATGCCGTTGAGCTCGTGGTCGGACATGTGCTCGACTGCGATTCTCATCCCTTCCATGTCGCAGGTGACCAGTCCGCCCTCGCCGACGGTGATGCCCTGCTCGCCCTGCTCCCCCGGCAGGAGGGAGACCACTCGGTCGTAGCGTTCGGGGTAGATCGCCTCGCGCAGGAAGCTGCAGTGGACGGTGAGCAGGGATACGGCCAGGGCGAGGCCAAAGACCGCCCGCCCAAGCCGATGGCCCCGGCGCCTCCCCCGTCGGTGCTGATTGCCTTTCCCCATGCGGTTCATTCCTTGTCTGTCCGGGCCCATGGGATCCGGCCTGGTCTCATTGGCTGTGCTGGTTGTAGAAGTCGATCTGCTGCTGGGCGATGGAGCCCTTCTGGGTCAGGGCGAAGACCACCATGTTCACCCCCATCTTCAAGTGGGGCTCGTTCTGCGTCTCCCTCTCCCAGAAGATGCCGTAGCCCTTGTCCGAGTAGACGGCCACCAGCCGGTCGCCGAGGTAGATCCCCTCCAGGAAGTACACCGTTCGCCGATAGGTCCGGTTCGAGACCTCGCCGCCGGGTGGAGGGCCGTCGTCGAAGTCGAAGAACACATGGTAGATGGGATGGTCGTTCTGCAGAGGCACGAAGCGGGCGTCGCGGCCCAGGGCCTCGCGGAACATCTGCCGCAGGCTGGCCTCGGCGGGCCCGAATTCCAGGTCGGGCCGGCCGTTGTCGGCCACGACGAAGCCGCCGCTGCGCAGGTAGCGGGCCAGGTTCTTGGCCTCGTGCTCGGTCAGCTCGAAGGCCCGGTTCGCCGCGATGTAGACGAAGGGCGCCTTGAACAGGGCCTGCGAGTCGAGAAACATCTGGTCGTATTCCTGGGCCTCGATCCGCGTGTAGTTGTTGATGGCCCGCACGAGCTGGTTGATCGAACGTTTCTGGGAAGGCTCCAGGATGCTCCCCCAGGCCAGGGCCAGGTAGACGAAGCCGGTGATGTTCTGCTTGTCCGTCGGATCCTGGATCACCATGCCCCGATAGCGGCCCGTGTTGAGGGCCGTCAGGTCGAGGAACTCGGCCTCCATGTCGATCCGCCGCTCCGGCTCCTTCAGGCTCGTCAGCTCCACCGCCTCGAACCGGGGCAGGCCGACCACGGCGGCACTGAGGTCGCCGGCGCCGACGTCGACCAGGAAGTCGGCGCTTCCCCCGGTGCGGGTCCAGGTGGCCGAGGTGGGTGACATGCGCACGCGGCCCACGGCCCCGCCCACGGTGGTCGAGGTCTCGTCGCCGCTCGACCGCACGATGGGCGTGCCCTGGGGGATCGGTTGCTTGCGAAAGGCGAACTCCCGGGCCAGCCGCGGCGCCGGCACGAAGAGCGGCGTGTCCTGTTCCTCGAATTCGAAGCGGGCCACGACCTGCTCCTCCTCCTCGTCCTCCGGCAGCAGCCAGACGGCACCGACCACCAGATGGAGAGCCACCGACGCCACCAGGCCCAGGTAGAGGAGCCTGCGTCCGTAGCGAAGAACCGACAGACGGTCCGTCACAGGTGCCTCCTCTTGATCGTGCCGCTGCGGCGCTGGCAGAAGGCCAGCACATTCGGTTCAACCGGAGCGCCGCCCTCGGAAGCGGCGACGATCTCGTCGTAGATGTCCACCGCCTGCTTCCATCTCTTCAGCTTCTGGTATGCCACCGCCATGTTCACGCGAGCACCGATGCCGCTGGAGGTCTGGGGATACTCCTCCCAGATCACCTCCAGCCGGGGGATCACCGCCCGCAGGCCGTCATCGCTCTCGCCCTCCACGGCCAGGTTGAACTCCTCCATGGCCGCTTCGTAGGCCTTGTAGGCCACCGCTTCCCTGAGGTCCGGGAGGGCCCCGGCGGCGCGGCGGGCCGCCTCGGTGCCGGGGAACTCCTGCTCGATCTCCACGAACATCCCGTAGGCCGCGTCGTACTCCCCGGCGTTGTAGCGGATCTCCGCCAGGGTGTACCGCGCCGTGGACGCCCAACGTCCCCCCGGATAGCCCTCCAGGTAGGTCTCCAGGCTGCGCCGCGCCACGGCCTCGTTCCGTCCCTGCTCGCCGCGCAGGTTCAGGTGACACCAGGCGACGTTGTACAGCGCTTCCTCTGCCAGCGGGGTGGACGGGTAGCGGTCGTGAAAGGCCTGATAGGCGCCGGCGGCCTCGGCGAAGCGGCCGAGGTTGTACACGCACTCCGCCGCGCGGAAAGCGGCGTCGGCGGCGACATCGATCTCAGGATGTTCGCGCAGCAGGCGGCGGAAGTCCGCTTCCGCCTCCCGGAACATGGTCTGGTTGAACTGCCCGTAGCCCCGGTAGTAGAGGGCGTACGGGGCATTGTCATGGTCGGGGAAGCGCCGCAGCATCCGGGTGAAGGAGGCCACGGAGGACTCGTTGTCATCGCGCTGCAGGTCGGCCAGCCCCCGCAGAAAGAGAAAATCGGCGGCGAAGTACCCGCCTGGGAACCGCTGCCAGCCCCTTGCCGCCGCCCCGGAGGCGTCGGCGAACCGATTCAGCCGCAGGGAGGCGTCCGCCTTCAGGTACCAGGCCTTCTCAAGCACGTAGTACGGCCGCGACTTCGGCAACTCCGTCTCGGTCACGCCCAGGGCTTCGATGGCGCGGCACGCCTCGACCACCTCCTCGTAGCCGCCCTGCCGGTAGCGGATCTCGGCGTGGGCCAGACGGTACTCCGCTTCCTCCAGGACCGTCTCCGTCTCCAGGGCGAGCCTCTGGTACACCTCCAGGGCCTCGTCGGCCCGGTCGAGCTTGGTGTAGCACG
>JAJDTN010000329.1 GCA_022827165.1 Candidatus Latescibacterota bacterium | reverse complement strand
GACGCCGGCGGCGGCCAGCTCGCGCAGGCGCTCCACGGCCTCCTCCTCGGTCCAGGCGCCGCTGGCGTCGCCGCGCAGGTAGGTGTCGGGGCCCGCCACCTCGCGGAACCGGCGCACCCGCTCCAGGTCGCGGCCGGGATCGCCCCCCACCTTCATCTTGAAGGCGCGGATCCCCTCCTCCAGCTTGCCGCGCACCTCGTCGGCGAGGGCATCCAGCTCCGCCTCCACCGGCATGTCGTTGCGCATGTACGCCACCCAGCAGACCTCGACCCGGTCGTGGACCCGGCCGCCCAGCAGCTCGTGGAGGGGCGCCCCCAGGCGCTTGCCCACCAGGTCGAGGAGGGCGATCTCGACGCCGAAGAGGGTGAGGCCGCGAAGCTCGGGGTGGCAGTCCGGGGGCAGGGCCGCGCCCACGGCGGCGAAGGCCTCCCGCCAGCGCCCGAGGTCCCGCCCCACGAGCTGGGCGGCGAGCAACTCCCGCAGTTGGTCCGCCGGCAGCGGGTTCATGCGCTCGGCCATGTCCGAGACCTCCCCGAGGCCGACCGGTCCGTCATCGGTGAACAGCTCCAGGACCTGGTAGCGCGAACGGCGGTGATCGGTGTCGGGCTGCAGCTGGTCCGGGTCGGCGGCATAGGTCCCGTAGATCCGCGGGATCGACACCTCGCGCACGCGCACGTCCGTGATCTTCAACGGCGCTCCTCTCCTTGGGGCTCCATGCACCCGAAGGCAAACAACGCTAGATTGGGCCCGAGGCGACAGGCAAGATCCACGACGGAGGGAATGATGATCGACATAGGTTTCATCGGCGCCGGCGGCATGGGGCGGCACCAGGCCGCCAGTTTCGCACAGGTCCGGGGCTGCCGGGTGGCGGCGGTGGCCGACCCCGTGAGGCCCGCGGCCGAGGCCCTGGCCGCCGACCACGAGGGAGCATCCGTCCACGAGGACCACCGCGAACTGCTCGCCGGCGGGATCGGCGCCGTGGTGGTGGCGGTGCCCACGGGCCTCCACGCCGCCGTGGCCATCGACTGCCTCAAGGCCGGCGTGCCGGTCCTGGTGGAGAAGCCGATGGCCCGCACCGTGGCCCAGTGCCGCGCCATGAACCGGGTCAGCGACAGCACGGGGACCCTGCTCATGGTCGCCCACTGCCGGCGCTACGACTCCCACTGGGGGACCTGGGGCCGGGCGGTGCAGTCCGGCCGTCTCGGCTTCCCGGTGCTGTGGCGCGACTGCTCGGCGGGCATGGGGCCTGGCCGCTGGTTCATGGACGAGGAGCTGGGCGGAGGCCCCCTCATCGACGGGGCGGTGCACAACTACGACTTCGCCAACATGATCTTCGGCGACCCCGAGAGCGTGGTGGCGAGCACCCTCAAGGTGAACCCGGCGGTCACCGCCATCGACACCGGCTCGGCGGTGGTGCGCTACCCCGGCGGCAACCAGCTGCTGCTCTCCTGGTCCTGGGGGACCCGCGGCAAGGGCATGCACGACGTCATCGGCCCCAAGGGCGGCCTCGAGTTCGGCCCGGGGCCGCAGGGCCCGCCCGAGGGAGACCAGGGCAAGCACAGCTGGTTCTGCATCACCCGCACCAACGGCAAGCAGACCCAGCTGCGGGCGCCGGCCGACTTCAACCAGATGTACAAGCGGCAGGCGCGGCACTTCCTCGACTGCGTCCGCGGGCGGGCCGAGTGCCGCACCCCCGGGCCCGAGGCGATCAAGGCGGTGGCCGTGGCCGAGGCGATCCTCAAGGCGGGTCCCGCCGGGGGCCGGCGGACCGTCCGCTGGTGAGGAGGAACCTGCCATGAAGGCGGATCTCGAGACCCAGCAGTACCTCTTCGACCTGCAGGGCTACCTGGTGGTGGAGGACGTCCTCGACGCCGGGGAGCTGGCCGCGCTGAACGAGCTGATCGACGCGCGGGACCTGCCCGACAAGGAGGGCATCCAGCGCTTCGGCGACGCCTGCGGCTCCTCGCCCGAGGGGCCCGGATTCCTGCAGTGGGGGCAGCCGTTCTGCGACCTCCTCGACCACGAGCGCATCCTGCCCATCCTGCGCTTCCGCCTGGGGGACTGCTTCCGCCTGGACCGCATCTACGGCATCCGCACGCGGGAGGGCTCCCCCCGCGGCTTCCTGCACTCCGACTACGGTGCCTCGGCCATCGGCGCGCCCTCGGTGGCCGGCGAGCGTTACCACTGGCCCGAGAACGTCCTGCACACCGGCTTCGTCGTCGTCTCCTGGAACCTCACCGACGCCGGCCCCGGCCACGGCGGGTTCTGCTGCGTCCCCGGCTCCCACAAGTCCGTCTTCCGCATCCCGGAGCACATCGAGGAGGCCCACGAGGACTCCGATCAGGTCATCCTGCCGCCGGCGCCGGCGGGCTCCGTGACCCTCTTCACCGAGGCGATCACCCACGGCACCGCGGCCTGGAGGGCCCCCCACGAGCGGCGCTGCCTGCTCTTCAAGTACTGCGTCTCCCAGATCGCCTGGTCGGCCAACCGCATGCAGCCCCCGGAGGGGATCGAGCTGACGCCGCGCCAGCAGCTCCTCTTCCGCGACGCCGCCGACCCGCACCGCTACTTCCCCTCCCTCTTCGACTGACCCTCGAGGCCGCGGCCGAGCGCAGGTCTCGAGCCGGTCACGCCGGTGGCAGCCACCGCAACCAGCTAGCGCGGTGGGCGACGGCACGGACAGGAATCGGCTTTCTTCGTCTTTATGCATATCCTG
>JAJDTN010000098.1 GCA_022827165.1 Candidatus Latescibacterota bacterium | reverse complement strand
GGCGGTCGGGCCGGTTCTTCACCGAGGACGAGCCCGACCCGGAACCCGACCTGGAGACGGCGCCGGAGTTCCTCGAGGCCATGAAGGACGAGGACGTGCTCATCAACATGCACGCCGGCGGCCGGCCCACAAATCTGGATTTCCACGAGCCGGCCATCGAGACCCTGGCCGAGGTCCACTCCACCCACGGCACGTCGGACTGGTTCGTACTCGACGCCCTGCGCCGCGGCTATCGCGTGGGCGTCACCGCAGGAACCGACGGCGTCACCGGCCGGCCCGGGTGCGATCATCCCGGCAGCGGGCTGATCCGCAACGTGCGCGGCGGGATCACCGCCTTCCTGGCCTCGGAGCTGACCCGGGAGGCGCTGTGGGAGGCGATGGCGGCGAGGCGGTGCTACGCCACCGACGGGCCCCGGATGAGGCTGGCGGTCACGGCCGACGGCCATCCCATGGGCAGCGAGTACGCCACCGACGGCTTTCCCCTGGTGGCCATCGACGTGGAGGGCACGACGGGGATCGAGCAGGTCGACCTGCTGTGCGGGATCGAGCCGCTGTGGACGTGGCGGCCGGCGGCGGCCTCCGGCGACGGCGCCGTGCGCGTCCTCTGGGGCGGGACCGAGGGACACGGCGGCGCACCGCAGCAGCGGGCTCTGTGGAAGGGCCGGTTCACCGTCGACGGCGGTCGGATCGCCGGGATGGAGCCCGTCGCTCTCGTTACCCCTTGCGACATTGTCGAACGGACCGGCGAGCGCACGGTCCGCTTCGACACGGTCACCGCCGGCAACCGCATGGGGATGCGCCTGGAGATCGAGGGCGGACCGGAGACGTGCTGCCGGTTCGAGTCCGGGCCGGCCAGCTTCGGCTTCTCACTCTCCCAGGTGGGCGAGCAGCCGATGACGGTGGAAGCCGGCGGCGCCAGCCGCCACGTCATCGCCGGGCCGGCGCCGGACCCGGAACTGCCCTCGCGCGCCGAGCTCTCCTTCCGGGACACGCGCCACGTCAGCGGTCTGTGCCCGTACTGGGTGCGGGTGACCCAGGTCGATCAGCACCGCGCCTGGAGCAGCCCCATCTACGTGGAGCGCCGGGCGGGGAGTAGCTGAGGAACCTGGGCACACTGGCGGGGTCCTACGGGAATACCCACAGGGAGGGACTCGCTATGCAACGACAAGCAACCGGATCGATCCGCCTCCCAGGTGTCACCAGGCTCCCGGCCATACTGGCCGCTTCATTTCTGCTGGCGAAGAGTGAAACGGCTGAAGCGACTCCGCAAAGCGGGGCAACAACGCCGTTCCTGCTGATCTCTCCCTCCGTGCGCGTCAACGGGATGGGCCAGGCGGGAGTCGCGCTGCCCGACGAGCCGGCGGGCTATTACAACCCCGGCGCGGCGGCCCTCTCCTCTCCGGAGTACACGGTCCAGAGCCGCCTATACCTCAGCAAGGTGCCGTGGCTTCCAGGGTTGGCGGATGACCTGGGATACGGCTACCACGCCGTGCAGGCCACGGCCGGAGGCGAGCTGCCCGCCCTCTCCTGGAAGGGCCCGGCGAGCCTTGCAGCCGCGGTGTACGGATACCGCACCAAGATGGACTTCGGGCCGCTGGACCGCATCGGTGACGTGGGAGGTGGGGCAGGTATTCCAGATGTCTCCGACGCCTGCAATAGTCTCGGCGTCAGCCTGGCCTTGCGATCCTTCCTGGAGGTGGGCGTCGGTGCGACCACCAAGTGGGTCTCGTTCGGTCTTGGTGAGACCAGAGAGTCAACCAGGGCTCATGACTTCGGTCTCATGGCGGTGGCACCGGTGGACGGTATGCTGGAACGGTTCACCGGACGGGCACTCGCCCTGGGTCCGCATCTCCGGCCGCGGCTGGACATCGGGTACGGCGTCGCCTGGCACAATCACGGTGCAGGATTCGTCCGTATCGGCGCGTGGCCGGCAGATCCTCTGCCGGCGAACAGACGGCACGGTTGGTCGGGCAGCCTGGCAATGGACTGGCGCTCGGATGCCCTCCGGCTCACGATCGGGAAAGTGACCTTTGCCCGGGAGACCTACCAGCCCCTGACAGAAGGCGTCCAGGTCAGGAGCCTTGAGGACCAGAAGAGGGGAATCGAGTTCTCGATTCTGGAGACGATCACCTTCAGGCGAGGCGAATACGACGACTTGGATGGTGACATCCACTTCAGAACCAGGGGAGGGACCATCGGGTCAGACGGCTTCTTCAAGTACGTGGCGCATCACCTGGAGAGCGCACCCCCCGGTTCCTCGCTGGACGCGTTTCTCTTCGTCGTCAGGCACTTGTCGATCAGCTGGTCCTGGTTCGAGAACGACCAGGCATGGCCGTGGGAGGGCCACTCCCATCTCGGGCTTTCCTTCCGATCACGGCAGCCCATCCAGATGCCACCGCCGCGCTGACCGCGGTCAGTCCAGGCTGACCAGCCGCAGGATCCGCCCCGGTCTCTCCACCGCCAGGTAGACGGCCCCGTCGGGGCCGGTCTGCACGTCGCGCACACGGGACTCTCCCCGGTAGACGATCTCCTCGTGGACCACCTCCCGCCCCTTCAGCCGCAGGCGGTGCAGCCGGTTGAAGCGCAGGGAGGTCACCAGCAGGTCGTTCCGCCACTTGCCGAAGCCGTCGCCCGTGTAGAAGTCGATGCCGCAGACGGCGATGGAGGGCACCCACCAGGTCTCGGGCTGTTCCATGCCCTCGGCGTGGGTCGCATCGGTGATGGGGGTGCCGTCGTAGTTGATGCCGTAGGTGATCGCCGGCCAGCCGTAGTTGAGGCCGCGGCGGATGTGGTTGAGCTCGTCACCGCCCTTGGGGCCGTGCTCGGCGGACCACAGCTCCCCGGTGACGGGGTGCAGGGCCAGCCCCTGGGGATTGCGGTGGCCGTAGGACCAGATCGACCCGACGGCGCCCGGCTGTCCGGCGAAGGGGTTGTCCGCCGGCAGGGCGCCGTCGTCGAGGAGGCGGTGGATCTTGCCGCTGGGCCACTCCACGCTCTGGGCGAGGTCGCGCTGGCCGCGGTCGCCGATGGCGAAGTAGAGGAAGCCGGCGCGGTCGAAGAGGATGCGCGAGCCGTAGTGGTGGGCGCGCCGGGTGTAGAGCTGCTCCGGAACCCGGTAGACGATCTCCAGGTCGGCCAGTCCGCCCTCCCGAAGGCGGGCCCGGGCGATGACGGTGTGCCCCAAGGTTGAACCCTCCGGGCCCTGCAGGGGCTCCGAATAGCTCAGGTAGATCCATCCCTGCTCCGCGTACCGCGGGTGCAGGGCCACGTCCATCAGGCCGCCCTGGCCCCGGGCGAGGACGGCGGGCACACCGTCGATCGGCTCCGAGACCGCTCCGTCCTTCCCGACGATGCGCAGCAGGCCCTCCTGCTCGGTCACCAGCAACCGGCCGTCGGGCAGGAAGGCGAGGCCCCAGGGCACCCCGAAACCTTCGGCGAAGGTCTCGACGCGAAAGCGGTGTTCCTCCGACTCGACGACATGGGGGACATCGGAGGCGGAGCAGCCCGCGACGATGAGGGCGCAGAATGACAGCCGCGCCAGGAAACTCATGACGGATCCTTGTCTATGGAGCGGGTTCACCCTCGGCCGCCCGCATCAGGGCGACCAGGGCGTTGATCTCGGAGGCGGTCAGGACCGCGCCGAAGGCGGGCATGCCGTCGGCTTCGAGGCCGTCGGCAACGGCCCGGAAGATGGCGGCGGTGCTGTCGCCGCAGGCCCAGCGGCCGTCGATCAGGCTGCTGGCCATGCCGCCGTCCATGTCGGCGCCGTGGCAGTCGGCGCAGTAGAAGGCGTAGTGGCCTCGGGCGGCCCCCGGCGCCGGCACGTCATCGGCCGGGGAAGGCAGGCTTCGGTAGCCGAGATAGCCCGCTCCCGCCAGCAGCAGGCTCCACAGAAGCACTCGACGCATGGACAAGGCGCTCAGCGGGACCCGCGGCCCGGCCTCGGCCGTACCGTGGGCCGAGGCTCTGGGCCCAGCCCCGGGGCGCGGCTCACGGGCCGTCAACCACGTCGAAGCGCAGGAGGACGTCGTGTATGCAACGAGTGCCGAACTCGAGGCAGCGCGCCGGGACGCGCTCGTCGGCGGCGTGGATGAGCCGGAAGACCTCGATCTCTTCGGGCAGGTCCAGGGGGAGGAACCCGTAGGTCTGGATTCCCAGGCGGCGGAACTCGCGCCCGTCGGTGGCGCCCACCATGAGCATGGGCATGGGCCGCGCTTCCGGGTCGTGGTCCTTCAGTACCGCCTCGAGAAGAGGCAGCAGCCGCAGGTCGGGATCTCCCATGGGCTCGCCCAGGGCCCGGGGCGGGTCGAACTCGACGTCGTCGCCCACCAGCGCCTCCAGGTCGGAGACCAGTTTCTCCGGGCTGGAGGCGGGGAGGATGCGGGCGTCGAAGCCCAGTTCCACCGTGCTCGGGATGACGTTGAACTTCTCTCCGGCGTCGATCACCGTCACGTTCACGGTGTCGTGAAGGATGCAGTCGAAGGCGTCGCCCTCGGATCCCATGCCGTCGAGGGTGGCATCCGTCCGCGCGGGGTCGAGCAGGCTGAGGACGGTGGCCGCTTGCGGCTCCGGCAGGCCCGCGGCCACGGCCTCGATCATCGCCGCCGCCGCGGGGGTCACGTTCACCGGCAGCCGGCGCCGGTCCAGGGTCGTGAGCACCCGGCCGAGGCGGGCCATGATCCCGCCCCGGTGGACCATGGCCCCGTGACCGCCGGGACCGCGCAGGCGGCCGGTGAGCCGGACCACCGTCTTCTCCGAGACCTGGATCGGATAGAAGGACCTGCCGAGGACCCGCTCCCGGTAGCCGCCGAACTCCCCGAGGGCAAAGCGCACGCCCTCGAACTGCCCGGGGTGCTGCTCGACCATGAAGCGGGCGCCGTGCTCGGCCCCGGCTTCCTCGTCGGAGAGCAGGCAGAGGATGACGTCCCCGGGCAGGGGAGCGCGCTCGTGGGCGGCGCGCAGGAAGGCGGCGATCATCATCGCGTCGCCGCCCTTCATGTCGAGGGAACCGCGGCCCCAGATCACGCCCTCGGCGCGTTCGCCTGCGAAGGGGTCGCGGCTCCAGGGCTGGCCGCCGGTGGTGACGACATCGACGTGTCCGTAGAGGAGCAGCGGCGGCTCGGAGCCGCCGCCGATCCGGGCCACCAGGTTCGGCCGCTCGGGGTCGAGGGCGAAGAGCCGGGACTCGATGCCGTAGGCGGCGAGCAGGCCGGCCACCCACTCGATGCAGGGACGCTCGCGCCCCGGGGGGTTGGTGGTGTCGAAGCGAAGGAGGTGCTGCAGCAGCGCTCCGGGATCGGCGTGGAGGCCGCGCAGATCCTCCATGCTCAGGCGCAGAGGGGGTGCTCGGTCTGGGGCCGCCGGAAGGGGATGTCGATCTTGCCGCCCTGGTTGATCATCGACATGTTGGCGCGCGCCTCGAGCCAGGAGCGGTGCCAGGCTTCGGGATCGCGGAGCTCGGTCTCGGGGTTGGCGCGGCTGCGGGCGACGAAGCCGGGGAAGGCGGTGCGGCCGGTGGGCTCGTGGGTGGGGTTGTAGCGCAGGTCGAAGCTGAAGCGGACCTCGTCGCTGGTGTTGGAGAGCGAGCCGTGGACGGTCTGCTTGTGCATGAAGATGACCGCGCCCGGAGCCACGGGCAGGGCCCGCGAGTGCTCGGCGTCGAAGAGCTTCTCGGGGATCTGGGTGCTGCCGGCGGACTTGGGGCCGTTGCCCATGTAGTTGGGGCAGTGGGGCAGCAGGCCGCTGCGGTGCGAGCCCGGCACGACGTGGAGGGGCCCCTTCTCCATGGGCGTGTCCTCCAGCGAGAACCAGACGGTGAGCATGCGGGTCTCGTCGGCCTCCTCGGTGACCACGCCGTGGTCCTGGTGCCACTGGGTGGCCCCGAGGACGGGGTTGCCGTGGGCGTTGGTGGGCAGATGCTGCTCGGGCGGCTTGATGCGCACGTGCTGCACCGGGTTGGAGTAGATCTCGGAACCGATGAGAGACTCCACCGCGTCGAGCAGGTCGGCGTCGGTGAGGGCCCGGAAGACGGCGGGGCCGGCCCAGAAGGGAGTGTCGGGCTTGACGTTCTGAAAGGGCAGGGAAAAGTCGAAGTACTGGCTGTGGACGGTACCGGTCTCGATGCAGATCCGGATGTAGCGGTCGCCGAAGTCGAGGTGCTCGTAGCGCGAGGGGATCTCGCCGCGTTCGTAGAGCTCGTCGGCGAGCCGGTCGAGGACCTCGGCGTACTCCTCGATCACCGGATCGAGGGTCTTCTCCGGGTCGATGACGTCATCGACGACGACGTAGCCCTGGTCTTCGAAGTGCTCGATCTGCTCGCGGGTGAGGGCGGGCATGGAATCCTCCGGGTGGTGACGTTCAAGGGCGGTCTTCGGCAGCTAATGTACGCCCCCCGTGCTTCAGAAGAACATTTTGTAGAGCAGGCGCAGGTTGCGCAGGACGTGGACGCCGGGGGGCACGTTGGCGAAGAAGAAGTACCCCCCGGCGTCGCTGGTCCGGGCCTGGTCGAGGCCCTCGATGACCACGGTGGTCCAGCCCACGGCCTGGCCGCTCTCGTTGTCGACTACGTGACCGGCCAGACCCAGCAGGAGCAGGAGAGTGGGGCGAGAGCCCTAGCCGTCGTCGTCGTGGTCGTCGTCCTCGTGGTCCTCGTCGTCATGGTCGTGTTCCTCGCCCGGACCGCCCTCCTCGACGTGGATCTCGATCTCCTTGGAGACGAAGTCGGCGTGCCCGCTGTGAAGGATCTTGAGGACGAGGGTGGTCTCCCCCTCTTCGAGGCCGACGATGTGGAAGGCCCAGGCGCCGTCCTCATCGTGCTGCTCCACATCGGCGATCGTGTCGTCGCCGATCTCCCAGCCGAGGGAGAAGCCTTCGTCGGCGTGGGGTTCGAAGAGGTCGCCGTCCTCGGCGATGAAGCGCACCGAGAGCAGGGGCGTCTCCCGGTCGTGGCCCACCTCGATGACGCCTTCGACCTCGCCGTTCTCCTGGCGCACGATCTCCTCGCCGCTGCTGCGGATGACCAGACCGAACGCTTCGGCGTGTTCTTCGTCGTGGGGCTCGGGGTCGACGGGGTTGGCGTCGTCGCCGCACCCCGTCAGGAGGGGAAAGAGGAGAGCGACACTTAGAGCGGTGATGTTCCTGAGCATTGCGGGTTCTCCATTGGGTTGAGGAAGGGGACCGGCCCTTTGCCGTCTGGTCCCGGAGGTACGGCAAGAGAGCGCATCCGCACCCGGCGGTAAACCGCCGGACGGATCACTGAATCAGGTGCGGATGCTTCAGGAACGGGGAGGTGCGCGGGGGCCCTGCGTCGCCAGGTGGATGGCGCAGGGCGCGGAGACTTCGGGATGGCGGAGCGGAGTCTCCCGGAGCGGCGGTGACAGGAGCAGCAGACCGAAGACGGCGAGGACGGCGAGGGCGAGGGCCGCCGAAAGGGCCGATACCGGGCACTGCTCGATCTCGAGCCGCCCGTCGTGGTGCAGGTGGTGCAGCAGGGGCAGGGACAGGGACAAGGACAGCACCAGCGCGGCCAGGGCCAGGATGCCGGCGCCGGGACCGTTGCGCTTCTGTCCGAAGAGGGAGGGTGCCATCGTGGTAGGAGTCACACCTGGTCCGTGTGAGCGTTCAGAACGCCCCTCCGGGAGGCTTCGCCTCGGACCGGAAGGCAGACCCGCAAAAATAGTGATTGCGGGTCCGGCCCGTCACCCCTCGGGCAGGTTCGACATGCGGATCAGCCGGTGCACCGCCTCAGCCACCCGAGGTTGGGCCGGGGCATGATCCCGTAGTTGTAGTAGGAGAACTGCTCCACCCCTTGGCGCCGGGCCGCCTCCACCTGGGCCAGCAGCCCGTCGGCGTCGACGGCGCAGGGGTAGTAGGCCTGCAGGCCCACCACCAGGCGCCGGAGATCGGGCACGGTCTCACCCATGGCGGCCAGCCGCTGGGTGATCTTCTCCGGGGCGTCGACGTAGGCCAGGATCTCCACCAGGTCGGCGGTGGCGGCCATGCGCGCCGCGTCGATGCCGGCGCCCCAGCGGTCGCCCATGAGCAGGAAGGAGACCTCGACGCCGGTGGCCCGCTGGACCTCTTCCACCAGCGAGACGACCAGATCCTCGCGCAGGGCCTGGTAGGCCTGCAGCTCGGGATGGCCGCCGACGAACTCCTCGAGGCTGCCTTCCAGCGGAGGGCCGCCGGCGAAGACTCCGTCGAGCTGGCCGCGCACCCAGCGCTGCAGCCCCTCGCCGTCGATCCCCCGCTCGCGCGCCCGGTCCAGGCAGCCGGGGGAGAAGCTCAGGCTGAAGAGGTAGCGCCCGGCGGCGCCCAGGTTCACCCCGTCCTTGACGTGGTAGTGGGCGTGGCCGTACCCGCCGAAGGCGCAGGACTCGAGCTCCAGGCGGCGGACCTGGTAGTTGAGGACGAGGTCGCGGCACAGGGCGATCAGGTAGGCGCGCACGTCCGGCTCGCCCGGGCACAGGGACCAGCCGGGATTGTCTCCGTAGGCGGTCCGTTCGGCGCACCGGGGGTAGTTCACGGCCAGATCGGTGTTGTGCAGGCCCACGGTCCACGAGATCAGGTCGAGGCCCTCGCGCTGGCAGGCCCCGGCCAGGCGGGCGAGGGGATTGGCCTGGCGCGCCAGGGGGGCCACCTGGGGGCGCAGCACGGTGTCGCGGTAGAGGGCGAGGTCGGGCTGGAAGTAGAGGGCGGCGGTGTTGGCGGTCAGCAACTTGGCGCCGGGGCGCTGCGGGCGCAGCTGCTGGAAGGTGTGATACGCCGTGGCGACGCTGATGGCGTCGAGGCCCAGCTCCTGGCGGAGGTAGCGGACGGAGTCCTCGATGCCGTCGTCGACCAGGTCCCACAAGTAGGACCAGAGGGTGTGGCAGGCCATCAGAAGGCCCGGCTGAAGCGGGCGAAGTAGCGCCAGCCGCTCCGCGGGCCGTCCAGGGGCCGCGCCAGGCCGATGCGGAACTCCTCGTCGAGACGAGCGGCGAAGCCCAGGCTTCTCCGGAAGCGCGCCTCTTGCGCCGGCTCGGGGCCTCCCCGCTCCAGGGCCCGGCGGGCGCCTTCGGGGGAGTACCAGGCGGCCCCCGTGTCCAGCAGGACCCCCACGCCCTCGACCCAGTACTCGATGTTGAGCAGGACCATCCGGTCGCCGGAGAACGCCTTGTGGGGGTAGCCGCGCAAGGTGGCGAAACCCCCGAGGTGGTAGAGGTACTGCCGGGGCAGTTCGCCGGAGCCGCGGCCCAGGCGCAGGCGCAGGTCCAGCTCGTTGCCTCCGTGGTGCAGGTAGCGCCTGGCGTCGAGCAGGTAGCGGCGAAAGGCGAAGTCGCCGCCGAGACGGCCCCCGCCTTGCTCGATCATGCCGTCGACCCGCCACTTCCGGCCCGACCACCACGGGAACTCCGGGCCCTTCGCCTGCACGTCGAGGCGCAGGCTGTAGGCCCGGCCTTCGTCGGCGGCGGGGTTGTCGTTGAAGGTCTCGCGCGCCAGCCGCGTGCGCAGCGGGTGCCAGCGCCCCAGGTGCCAGTCCACGGGGCTCCAGTTCGACCGGGACTCCAGGGAGAAGAACTCGTCCCGCTTCCAGCGGCCCGTCACCTGCACCTGGCCGTCGAGGTGGTAGCGGGAGTAGAGGCTCCATCCCCGGCGCTGGTAGTAGTCGAAGTAGTCGCGGCGGAAGAGGGCGGCGTAGACCGAGTTCTCCTCGGGAGTCAGCAGCCAGGAATCCTGGGACTCGATCCGGTCGTGCAACTCGGCGCCGAGACTCTCTCGTCTTTGGGGCGAGTCCCGCAGGAAGAACTCCTCGAGGCCCACCTGGTACTGCCATTGGCGGGCTCCGAAGGCGTAGCCCAAGTGGCCGTAGCTGGCCGATCCGCGGCCGGTGGCGGCGGGGTAGGCGAGGTCCTTGCGGGCGCCCAGGTAGATCCCCTCGACCCGGTTGAAGCGCAGCTCCCCCTCTTCCGCGGCGTGCACTTCGGGTGCGGCGGCCAGGCCGGCCACCAGCATGATTCGCCAGCAGGCGTTGATTCTGCTCATCGGATACCTCCCGGGCGGGACCCTACCGAGCAGCCGAAAATCTGTCAAGGACAGGGCGCGGGGCAGCCAGGCTCCCGGGGCTCACCTCGCCAGCACCAGCCGCCGCGTGCGGGTCTCGCCGCCGGCGCGCAGCCGGTAGAGGTAGACGCCGGAGGCGACCTCGCCGCCAGCGTCGTCGGTGCCGTCCCAGGCGACCCGGTGCCGGCCCGGAGGCAGGGCCTGGCGGGGGAGCAGGTATCGCACCCGGCGGCCCTGCAGATCCAGGATGGACAGGCGGCAGGCGGTCGGGGCCGGCAGGCCGAAGGCGATGGTCGTCCAGGCGTTGAAGGGGTTGGGAGAGTTCTGGGCCAGGGCGAAGGCCTCGGGCGAGGCGGAGCCCAGTCCCACGGCGGTGACGGCCTCCACCGGGAAGACCTGCGAATCGACGCCGAGGTGGCTGCGCAGCTGGAAGTGGGTGGGGGGTCCCGCGGGGTCCGGCTGCATGACCTGCTCGAAGGCCCGCCAGTCCCCCCAGTCCCCGGACCGGCCGCGGAAGCGCACCGTCGCCGGGTTGCCCCGCACCTCGTGGAAGCGCAGGGACCGGTCTCCGTCGGCGCCTCTCTCGATCTCCAGGCGGGCGCGGGACAGGCCGCCCTGGATGCGGAAGAAGTGGACTTGGGAGACGTCGCGTCCATCCTCCAGCCGGAAGTCGGTGAAGGTGCCGACGATGGCGCCGTCGGCGGTCAGCTCACGGGCGCCGCCGATGGAGTAGGGGTTCCAGCTCTGGTCGGAGACGGCGTAGTCGTACCAGGTCTCGCCGTTGTCGTCGCTGGCCAGGCAGCCGAGGCGGCCGCCGGCGCTCGACACGTAGTAGAGGGGGGCCTCCGGCAGACCGGCGCGGCTGGCGAAGAACCCGTCCAGGCTGGCGAGGCGGATCTGCTCGCCCTCGAAGGTGGGGTACAGGTCGACGTCGCGCGCCGCCGTGGCCAGGTCGTAGCGCACGTAGTGCTGGCGCCACGACTCGGCCTGGGCGGCGTAGGCGAAGTGGGCCTTGCCGTCCTTGACGATCAGATTGGACAGCCAGGAGTGGATCTCGAACTCGTCGTCGAGGGTGACGCGGTCCGTGGGGCCGGTATCGTCCACCGGAACCGGGATCTGCAGCGGCGTGCCGTCCATGCGGCGCCAGCTCCGGGCGCCGTCGTCGGAGGCCATGTAGTGGATGTCCCAGTACATGTAGACGCCGTGCTGGAGCGTCGTCCAGGCGGCGTGGAGCACGCCGGAAGGGTCGAGGAAGGAGAGGGGGTACTGGGCCCCCGCGTTGTCGCCGTCCACGGTCAGCTGATGCCGTTCGAGGACGGCGCCGTCGAGGCCGAGGACGAAGAGGGAGCGGCCCCAGGTGAAGTAGTAGAGCCGGCCCCGGGCCTCGTCGAGGTTCATGCAGTACTTGCCGGCGCTGCCGCCCGGGATGCGCGACACCGACGGTTGCGAGAAATCCTCGCCGGCCGGGAAGCGGTAGAGGCTGGCGCTGCCGTCGACGAAGTCGGAGCGCACGAGGTAGAGGTTGCCGGCGGCGTCGGTTTCGATCGCCGGCGGGTTGGTGGCGTCCACCGACTCGTACACGGTCTCGAAGGCGGCCCCGCCGTCGACGCTGCGGGAGAGGCGCCACTGCTGGGCGGTGAAGGCCTCGTTGCGCGACCGGAGGTGGGTGGTGAAGATGCCCCGGGGGTTGGACGCCACCTTCTGGTTGTGGGACTGGAAGGTGGCGTACCCCGCGGCCTCGGCGTCGAGCACGGTGAGGCGCACCTCCGTCAGCCCGGCGGCATGGGCGGTCACGGCAGCAGCGAGGCCGCCGGCGAGGAGAAGGGGAATCCGCTGCATCGCTGATCTCCCATGGGAGGCGTCAGTCCTCCCCCGCCGGCGCCCAGCGGTAGGAGTAGAGACTGGCGTTGCGCAGGTTGAACTTGAGGTGCACGCGCCCCCCGGCCTCGGGCGGGACCACGTCTCCGCGCCAGCCCGGGGTCAGGTCGATCCCGTCCCGTCCGGAGAGCCGGCTGTCTCCGGCGCCGTATCCCTCGATCACCTCGCCGTCGGGGCGCAGGACCTCGACGCTGGCGTCCCCGGAGCCGGCGTTGAGGTTCACGGTGAGCCGCCGCGGCACGGTGGCGTCGAGGGCCGCCGTGAGCAGGAAGCCGGGGTCCATCCGGCCCTCGATGGAGACGAATCCGTCGCGCCGGATCGAGGCCAGGCCCATGGCCCGGCGGTGCTCGCCCTTCGAGCCGTGGTGGGTGCCGCCGCCCGAGTACCAGAAGCGCAGACGGTCGCCCGCGGCCTCCGGGGCGTTGTTGGTGGGCACGACCCAGTGGGAGTCCCAGCTGCCCTCGCCGCCCCTCGCCAGCACGGGGTCGCGGTGGCCCACGCGCTGCCAGTGACGGCCGTCGCGGCTCCAGCACAGCTGCGTGTCCAGGCGCTCCACCGCCCGGTGGTAGACCTCCAGGAAGCCGATCATCCCGGGGCCGTAGCGCAGGGGGAACATGCTGTAGAACTCGGTGCCGGGGCGGTCGTGCTCGTCGGCCCTCAGCAGGTGCCCCCGAAAGGACCACTCCCACAGATCCTCGCTCTCCCAGAGGGAGACCTCCCGCTGGCGCAGGACCCCGGCGGCGGTGGCCCTGCGGGTGGTCAGCATCCACATGTCGCGCACGGGATCGCGGGAGACGGAGTAGCGGTCGCCGGCGCGGATCACCGGCTCCTGCCCGACGGTCCAGTGGATGCCGTCCGGGGAGGCGGCCCGGTAGATGCCCCGCTGTCGCTGGTTCCCGCTCTGGTAGAGGGTGGCGACGAAGCGCTCGCCGGGAGCCGCGCCCGGCGGGTCGAGCCAGGGGAAGAGCAGACGCGCGTTCGAGTCCCGGGGCAGGGCGACGATGTTGGTGGGCGCTCCGTCGCCGTCGCGCAGCACGTCGAGGGCCGGCTTCTCCCAGTGGACGCCGTCGGGGGAGGTGGCGTACCCGGTCCCGTAGCGGCAGGGCGAGGGCTCGTTGGTGGTCGCCCCCAGGTACCAGCACTTGTAGAGCCCGTCCGCCGGGTCGTGGAGGACGCGCCGCGGCACGACCTGCCCCGTCTCCCAGGGCCGGTCGGGGGGCAGCACCGGCTCCAGGGACTCGCGGCGCATCGGGTTGATCAGCCGCGTCACCCCGGCGAGGGAGTCGATCTCCTCGTCGGACAGGAACAGGTGCAGGTGGGGGTCGGGCCAGCCAGCCGGGATCGGCATTCGCAAGGTCCTCCTCTGCCCGCCAATCTATCGGCCCCGGAGAGGCGGGCAACCTGCCGGCCCTGCTCTCGCAGCCGGCGGGGCAATCGCCTTTGTTACCCCGGCTCGCGGCAGGGACGCCGCCGGTCGAAGAGGAGGACCGAGTGACACGAGTGGTTCACGAGCCGGCACGGGAGGTGCCGGTCCTTCACGACACCGAGGTGCTGGTGGCGGGAGCCGGGATCGCCGGGCTCTACGCGGCCCTCGAAGCCGCCGCCCACGGGGCGCGCACGACCCTGGTCGACGAGTACTCCACCGTGGGCGGCAACTACGGCCCCGGCCTGGGGTCGCGCCACGACCTCTGGCAGAGCCCGCGGCTTCACGAGCGTGGCCTGGGCGGGCAGGTGGGCGACTTCCTGGCCGAGCTGGACCGCCGCGGCGGCATCCGCACCTTCGACTTCATCAGCGGCGGCGACAACGTGCCGTGGCGGTGGAACGGCATGGCGCCGATCCCGGTGATCGACCGCAACGAGTTCCAACGCCTCGCCCTGCAGCGCCTGCGGGAACTGGACGTGTCGCTGCTGCTGTCGACCACGGTGGCAGGGGCGATCGTCGAGGACGGCGCTGTCCGCGGCGTCTTCGTGGAGACCCCCGACGGCCGGCGCGCGGTGCTGGCCCGGGTGGTGGTCGACACCACGGGGGAGGCAGACGTGGCCGCCGCCGCCGGCGCCGAGATCGATGAGCGCCACGCCAGCGACGAGTCCGGCATGGGCCTGTTCTTCCGCGTCGAGGGGGTGGACTGGGAGGAGTACGAGGCGTTCAGGGCCCGCGAGCGGGACAAGCCCCTGTCCGCCGGAGAGCAGCGCTGGGTCGACGAGGTGCTGGTCGAGGCGATGCAGATGGTCTGGAAGAACTACCCCCGGGAGCTGCTGCCCTTCATCATGGCGGACTGGGAGTCCGGCGCCTTCCGCTACGTGGCGCCGGTGCCGGGCGGGGCCTACGCCTACAAGATCCCCTTCGGGACACACGACCAGGACGTGACCACCGTCGAGGTGCGCTGGCCGGCGGGCCGGCTGTCGGTCCTCAACGCCCTGGACCGCTCCACCATCGAGGCGGCGGCGCGCCAGCAGGCCTACGACACGATCGACTTCTACAGCCGCCACGTCCCCGGCTTCGGCGAGGCCCGGGTGAGCCAGACGGCCCCCTACATGGGCAACCGCTGGAGCCGCACCATCGTCCCCGACTACACCCTGACCGAGAAGGACATCGTCGACGAACGCAGGTTCGACGACGTGGTCCACGTGCTCACCACCCTCTACAAGTACGACGAGGAGGCCCGGCGCGGGGGCCGCACGCGGCGGCTCATCGATCTGAAGAACCGCGAGGAGGGCCACTTCTTCGACATGCCGCTGCGGCAGTTCCTGCCCCGGGGGGTGGAGGGCCTGCTCGCCGCCGGCCGGTCGATCGGCCGGGAGCGCACCGCCAGCCTGCGCTGGCGCTGGATCGCCAAGGTCACCGGGGGCGTGGCGGGCATGGCGGCGGCGGAGGCCGCCGCCGCCGGGGTCTCGCCGCGGGAGGTGGACATCCGCTCCCTGCAGCGGGCCCTGGTGAAGGCCGGCTACTACCTGGGCGAGCCGGATCGCCTGGGGGAGCTCGGGATCGCGTGAGATAGCCCCGGGCCGGAAGGGCTCCCCGGGGCGGCTGCCTCGCCCGGCCCCGCCGGCCGTTCTATTATGACGACATGAACTCACCGGACGGCGGCCCCGTGAACGTCACCCTGCGCCGCCGGCTCATCTACTTCTTCCCGCTGCCCGTCCTCTTCGGGTCCCTGCTCCTCGGGCCCTCGGCAAGCGCCGAGGCGGGGAAGATCCTCGCCTGGCTCTGGGGCCTGGCCTTCGGCGAGGGGGCCGCCGCCGGCGAGGAGTCGCTGGTGGGCATGATCGTCCTGGACGTGCGGCTGCCGCGCATCCTCCTCACCTTCCTCGTGGGCGGGTCCCTGGCGGCGGCCGGCAACGCCCTGCAGGCGCTGTTCCGCAACCCCCTCGTGGCCCCCTACATCCTCGGCCTCTCCTCGGGGGCCGCCTTCGGCGCCGCCCTGGCCCTGACCCTGCCGCTGCTGCCGGTGCAGCCGACGGCCTTCGCCTTCGCCCTTCTCGCCGTCGGCCTCGCCTACTTCCTGGCCCGCACCCGCAAGACCGTGTCGGTGGTCTCCCTGATCCTGTCGGGGGTGATCGTCACCGGCATCTTCACCGCCCTGCTGACGATCGTGCAGTTCCTCACCGACCCCTACAAGCTGCAGACGATCGTCCACTGGACCATGGGCAACCTGCACAACTCGAGCTGGGCCAAGCTGCGCTCGGCGGCCCCCGGTGTGACCGTCGGCGTGGTCTGGCTCTTCCTGTTCCGCTGGCGCATGAACGTGCTGGCCCAGGGCGACGAGGAGGCCCGGGCCGTGGGTCTCAACCCGGAGCGCGAGCGGGTGCTGATCCTCATTCCGGCGACCCTGGCCGCCTCGGCGGCGATCGCCGTGGCCGGGGTCATCGGCATGATCGGCCTGGCGGTCCCGCACATGGTGCGCATGCTGCTGGGGCCGGACAACCGCCACACCCTGCCGGCCTCCTTCGCCTTCGGCGGGGCTTTCCTGCTGCTGGTCGACACCGTTTCGCGGACGCTGGCCGCCTTCGAGATCCCGGTGGGGGTCTTCACCACCCTTCTCGGCGGGCCGTTCTTCATCTTCCTCCTCAAGAAGGCGCGGATCGGATGGGAGAGCTAGCGCCGGCGATCCAGATCGAGGGGCTCTCCTTCGCCTACGAGGGACGGCCGATCCTCAACGGCGTCTCCGTGGAGGTCCCCGAGGGGGAGTTCACCGTTCTCCTCGGCAAGAACGGCAGCGGCAAGTCGACGCTCATGCGCATCGTCGGCGGCATGCTCGAGTTCGAGAGCGGCGAGGTGCGGATCATGGGGGAGGAGCTGCTCTCCTTCTCGAGCCGGGGGCGGGCCAAGGTCCTCGGCTACCTGCCCCAGCACCACCGGCCGGTCTTCCCCTTCGCCGTGGAGGACGTGGTGCTCACCGGGCGCGCCAGCTACGTGAGCTACGCGCCCAAGAAGGAGGACCTGGAGATCGCCGTCGACGCCCTGGCGCGGGTCGGCATCCTGCACCTCAGGGAGCGCCCCTACACCGAGCTGTCGGGGGGCGAGCAGCAGATGGTGCGCATCGCCCGCGTCCTGGCCCAGCAGCCGAGGGTCATCCTCCTCGACGAGCCGACCTCCCATCTCGACTTCCTCAACTCGGCCCACCTCCTGCGCCTGATCCGCGAGCTGGTGGACACGGGCCTCACGGTCCTCGCCGTCCTCCACGACCCGAACAGCGCCTTCCTCTACGGCGACCACTTCATCTTTCTGAAGGACGGCGTGGTGGAGCGACTGCCGGCGGCCGAGCGCCCCTGGGACCGGGAGTTTCTCGAGCGCATCTACGACACCGGCATGGACTCGATCCCCTACGGCGACCGCGCCCTGGTGGTGCCCAAGGGCTGAGCCTAGCGCAGCAGCAGCATCCGCCGTGTGCGCTCGCGGTCGCCGGCCTGCAGCCGCACGAGGTAGACCCCCGTAGCCGCCGGCTGTCCGTCCTCGTCCCGCCCGTCCCAGCGGACGCGGTGAGCGCCGGCCCGCCGGTTGTCCCGAACCAGCCGGCGCACCTCCTGGCCCACCAGGTTCACCACCGCCAGACGCACCGGGCCCGCCTCCGCCAGCTCGAAGGGGATCACCGTGCCGCCGTTGAAGGGGTTCGGGTGGTTGGCGTGCAGGGCGAACCTGGTGGGCAGAGACGGGCCCGGAGGGGCCGCCGCCAGCCGCGCCGGGATGCGGCCGTCGTTGAAGAGGATGCGGGACACCGAGGCCCCGCCGCCCAGGCCCGCTCCTCCCAGCGGGCGGAGGCGGAAGAGCTCTCCGGGGCCTCGGGCCGACCTTGCGCCGGCCAGGACGACGCGCAGGCCATGGGGGTCTCCAACCCCGGGGGCCGCCTCCGAGGCGAGCAGGAACCCCGGAAGGTCAGGGGCCGGCTCGAGTCGGGCCTCCACCTCTTCCTGCCATTGCACCAGAACGTCTCCCGAGACGATGCCGGAGCGCTCGTCCAGCCACAGGGCCAGGTGGTCGCCGCGGTGACGCAGCTCCAGCTGGCGTTCCACCGCCAGGGGGCGCCCGGCCGCGGTCGACTCCGCAGGGGGATCCGGCGTGGGCGGGGGGTGGTTGACGGCCACCGGCTCCTGCACCGGAAACCGGCTCAGCAGGCCGACCCGTTGCTGCAGGACGAGGGCGGCGTCGAAGGGAGTGATGGCGCCGAAGGGAGCGAGGGAGTCGACGTTGGCGGCGAGGGAGTCGCGCTCCGCCAGCAGGGGACCGAGCACGTGGTTGAGGATGCGGGAGGCGTCATAGGCTTGCAGCCGGGCGTTGGCGTCGGCGTCGCCGAAGAGGCCGAGGACGTAGGTGGTGTCGGCGACGACGGTCTCCCCGCCTTCGGTGGTATGGAGGTCCTGGTAGGTCTGCCGGAGGGTGTCGCCCCCGGCGACCGGGAGGTGGGGGCCGCCGCTCTCGGCGGCGGTCACCAGGTGGCCGAAGAACACGCTGTCGCTCAGATCGGTCTCCACGAGGGGTACGGACCGGGTCTCGGCGCCGACGGCGGTGGTGACGGAGGCGGTGTCCACGGCGCCGGGCCGCTGGTTGACGTCGGCGTCGATCAGCCTCATCCACAGGGTGTCCCCCGGCTGGGCGACGACGGTGGCGTCCAGCCGGCCGTCGTGGGCGGGCACGGTCAGCAGCGAGCAGCGGCGGGTGGTGGCGCCGGCCGCGTCGAGGGAGTCGTCGAAGCAGAGCTGCAGCAGGTGGCCGGGCAGGGTCTTGATGGAGTCGCCGCCGAAGAGGGTCTCCTCCGTCGCCTCGGGGTCCCTGTAGAGGATGGCCACGCGGCTGGCGAAGGTCCCCGAGGAGGGCTCGGTCTCGACCGCCTTCAGGGTATCCGCCTTCCCGATCTCCTTGGCGGCGGGACCCTGTCCGAGGGTGACGGCGAGGGTGTCCGGCGTCTCCGGATCGCGGTCCACGTCGGGGTCGGTGACGGCGATGTGCAGGGAGTCGTGCATGACGATCCGGGAGGGGGTGGTGACCAGCCGGGCATCGGAACCGACGAGAGTGACGGCGCCGTCCTCCGTGCCGGCGGGCAGTCCGCCGTCGTTGAGGGCGAGGTGCTCGATGGTCATGTCCGTGGCGGCGGGGCGGCGCAGGTCGGCGACCACGAAGAGCGCCCGTACGAGGGTGCCGTCCTCGTCGACGGCGTCCGTATCGGTGGCCATGGCGATCCGCAGGGTGTCGACATCGGCGCCGCTGCCCTCCAGGGAGTTGCTGGCCAGTTGCCAGTGGCGGGAGTCGACGAGATCCGCGGGCTCCACGTCCACCGGAGACAGCAGACCGCCGTCGTAGGAGAGGAACACCTCGGTGGCCAGTACGCCGGCTTCGCCGGCATCGGTGAAGCGCACGGGGACCGCGAGGGTGTCTCCCCCGAAGGCGGTGGTGTCGGGCAGGGAGACGGTGAAGCCGGCCTCGCCTCCGGTTCCGACTCCCGTGGAAGGTCCGCTGCCGGGGGTGGGCACCTCGAGGAGGGAGAAGTCGGCGGCGTTGTCGCCGGTGTCGGTGCCGGCGGCGTCCCTGGACAGGCTCTGGCCGGCCGGCGTCGTGGGCGCCGGCGTTCCCTCCCCCGCGTTGTGTTCGCCCGCATCGCCGTACTGCAGGGCGTCGACGATTCTGTCGTTCTCGTCGAGGAGCTGCACCGCGTCCGGGCCGTTCTGCCAGTCCACCGAGCCCTCCACGTCGCGCACCGCCGCCAGTTCGGCGTTGGCGCTGGCGGTGGCGACCACGAGGATCCCGTCCGCCGGGATGGCGGCGCCGCTGAGATCGACGCTGCGGTAGGAGGCCCCCGAGCCGCCGTTGATGCCGACGAGGGACCAGCCTTCCAGGGAAGTGCCCGCGGGGCCGGCGAGCTCGGTGAAGACGCCTGCGGCGTCGGTGCCGGCGGCGTCGTAGAGAAGCTCCTGGATCCGCACCTGGCCTTGTGCGGGGGCGGAGAGGGCCGCCACGGCGGCCACCGCGGCGCCGGCGACGAGACCCGCGGCCCCCGGAGGGCGGCGTGTCGGGCGATGGGCCGGCCGCCGGCGGAGGGGGGGCCGCGGGCGGCGGGGTCGGCGGCGGCTCCACATGCTGAAGTCGATGAGGGGGAGATGGGCGCGCGTCATTGGCACGGTCCTCCTTGGCCGCGAAGGTGTGGAGCATGTGCCGAAGCAGCGGGCGTGCCAGGCCGCCGCCGTGTCGCCAGGTTGGCGCCAACCTCCTGCGGCGGCAGGAGATCGGCAGCCGAGGGGGCTGGCCCGGGCCGTGCCCGCGGAGGCCGGGTTGGGTGCCCTGGGTGACGGCCTTGTGACCTCCGGGCGACACGGCGGCGCTGCAAGTGCGCCTCCCCGGGGGCCGGGCGAGAGGCCACCGGCCATCGTCTTGCCTCCCGTTGCCGGCAGCCGGACAGGCTTCTATCCTGTCAGGCCGCCCAGCCGCGGCCATTCAGCCCCCGGAGATCTCCATGCCAGAAATCCAACCTTACCTGGACCGTCTCGCCGAGGACGGGTTCTGCGTGCTCGAAGAGGTGATCCCCGCCGGCGCCGTCGACGAGGTCTGCGCCAGCCTGCGGGCCTCGGTGGAGGAGCACAAGCTCGACGACCCGCGCAGTTACGTGGACAAGGTCTCGGGCACGATCAACGTCGATCAGTCCTTCGCCCCCTACCTGGTCGAGCCCCGTCTGATGGGGGTGTGCAAGGCGCTCCTGGGCGAGCACGTGCGCGTTTCGTACACCACCTGCATGGTCACCTGGCCGGGCAATCCGCGCGGCGGCTGGCACGCCGACTGGCCCTTCAATCAGAACAACGCCGGCCACGTGCCGTCCCCCTACCCCGACGCCGTGATGCACCTGACGACGATCTGGATGCTCACGCCCTTCACCGCCGAGACCGGCACCCGGGTGGTGCCCGGGTCGCACCGGCGCGACGACAACCCCACGGGGGGCGTCGACATCGATGCGGACCGGCCCCATCCGGAGGAGATCTCGGTGGAGGGTGCGGCGGGATCGGTGCTGGTCATGGACAGCCGCCTGTGGCACGCCATCAGCCCCAACGAGACCGGCGAGCCGCGGGTGGCCATGCCGATCCGCTTCGCCCCCTGGTGGCTGAACCTGGACTCCCTCCGGCCCGAGTCCGACGAGCGCGACCGGCTCACGGCCGGGGGCCTGTCGGAAAACCGCGTGCCCCTGGTGCCGGCCGGGGTCTTCGCGGGGCTGCCGGAGGAGGTGAAGCCCCTCTTCCGGCACTGGGTGGACGGCTCGTAGAGGCCGGGCGGCCTCAGCCCTTCAGTCCCACCAGGTCTCGCCCTCGGCGAGGTGGGCCCGCAGCAACTCCTCGTTCAGTTCCACCCCGATCCCCGGACGGTCCGGCAGGGTGATGTGACCCCCCTCGACGACGGGGCCGCCCCAGTCGGCGGCGATGTCGTCCCACCAGGGGCAGTCGAGGCCGTGGTGCTCGAGGGCGAGGAAGTTGGGGGCGTTGGCGCAGACGTGGGCGGAGGCGACCGTGCCCACGGGCGTGCAGATGTTGTGGGGGGCGAAGCCGAGGTAGTGCTGCTCGCACAGCTCGGCCACCTTGCGGGCCTCCTGGATGCCGCCGAAGCGGGGGATGTCGGGGGTGATGATGTCGGCGGCCCGGCGCTCGATCATCGGCCGCAGGCCGTGGCTCATCCAGTGGTTCTCGCCGCAGGCGATCGGCACCGAGGTGTGGTCGGTGACGTACTTCAGGGCGTCCAGGTCCTCGGGCGGGGTCGGGTCCTCGAGCCAGAGGATGTCGATGTCCTCCAGCCGGCGGGCCACCCTCAGGGCGTCGGCCGTCTGGTAGCACCAGTGCAGGTCGAGGCACAGCTCGGCGTGGTCGGGCAGGGCCTCGAACGCGGCGTGGCTCACGGCGCTCATGTAGTCGACCTCGCGCCGGGAGAGGGCGCGGTTGTAGGCGTCGGTGCGGTACTCCGGCGGCGCGCTGTTGTCGATGTCCACCTTGACCACCGAGTAGCCCGCCTCCACCCGCTCGAGGACGGCGTCCCCGTAGGCCTCGGGGGACCGGTCGCCGGGACGGCCGGTGTCGGCGTAGATCCGCACCCGGTCGCGGTACTTGCCCCCGAGCAGCTGCCACAGGGGCAGCCCCGTGATCTTGCCGAGAAGGTCCCAGAGGGCCAGTTCCACCCCCGACAGGGCGAGGACGATGCTGCCGCCGGTGGACCCGGCGCCGGACAGGGACCGGTAGATCCTCTGCGCCAGCGGGACCACCTGGCGCGGGTCCTGGCCGGCGATGATCGGCTCGATGCGCCGCAGGACATCTTCCACGCCGATGGGCAGCTGCGCCTCGCCGATGCCGCAGACCCCCTCGTCGGTCTCCACCTTGACCAGGGTCCAGGTCCAGGGCACCCCCTGGATCCGCATCGACTTGATTCCCGTGATCTTCATGGCATCCCTCTCAGAAGGGGGTCCAGTTCGGGTCGCTGTCCCAGCCCGGGTGATCGGTGATCCGCTCCTCGGCGCCGCCCTCTACCGGGACGACGTAGATGTCGTATCCCACGTCGGCATCCCGGTCCTCGAGTCCGAAAGCGATGCGGGTGCCGTCGGGGGACCAGGTTGGGCTCCAGACCCGGGCCTCGGCGAAGGTCACCTGCCGGGCGCCGCTGCCGTCGGCGGCCATCACCCAAACGTGGCTGGTGCGATTGAAGTTCTGCACGAAGGCGATCGAGGCGCCGTCGGGGGACCAGGAAGGGTCCGACACCCAATGGTCGCCGGAGAGGCGCCGGTCGGCGCCGCTGGCCAGGTCGATGCGGTAGATCGCCGGGGGCCGGGGGGCATCCCGCCAGCTGGTGTAGACGATGGAGAGGCCGTCGGGGGACCAGGCCGGATCCCAGGCATCCACGGGATCGAAGGTCAGTTGCCGCACGCCCGAGCCGTCGGCATTCATGATGAAGACATCGCTGTTGTAGTGGCCACTTCCCGGGGGCCTCTCCCGTTCACCGTGGCGATCCGAGGTGAAGGCGATTCGGCGCCCGTCGGGGGACCAGCAGGGGGCCCCGTCCGACGCCTCGTGGCGAGTGAGGTTCTCGGGCCGGCTGCCATCGGCTCGCATCACGTAGATCTCGTTGTTGGCATCCCTGTAGGAAGAAAAGACCACCCTCGACCCGTCGGGGGACCGGGCCGGTTGCCGGCCGTCGATCAGCCGCACCGTCACGGTTTCCGGCAGCGAGCCGTCCGCAAGCGGCGCCAGGGCCAGCTCGGCGGACAGATTCACCACTTCTCCCGTCTCCAGGTCCAGGGAGAACAGCTCGGGGTGGGCCTCGAACCCCGTGCCCCGCGTCGAGGAGAACAGCAACTGCGTCTCCTTCAAGGGTGGGACACTATCGTCATCGCTCGCGCCCGGCTCCCCCGGGGCCTCGAAGTCCACGGTCACGCCCCGCTCGCGCAACCCGTCCAGGAGCCCCGTCGTCTCCGCGCCGCTCAGAGGATTCCCGGTCAGACCCAGGCTCTGCAGGCTGTCCAGTCCCGCGAGGGCCGACACGTCCCGCACCGCGTTGTCCGCCAGCAGCAGCACCTGCAGCCGCTTCAGGGAGGCCAGCGGCGACACGTCCTCGATGCGGTTGCTCTCCAGATCGAGGAAGCGCAGCTGGCGGAGGCCAGCCAGGGGGGAGATGTCGGTGATCTCGTTGTGGGACAGGTCCAGGGCCTCGAGCCGGGTGAGCTGCTCGATGCCGCCGAGGTCGGCGATGCCCCGGTCCTCGGCGCTCAGGGAGACCACCTCGACGCCAGCGCCGGACTCGTCCACGGCCGCCTGCAGGGCCGAATCGGCAAGGGCCAGGGTGACGGGGCCTTCAGTCCCATCGGAGTCAGGACCGCTGGGCCGTTCCGGCTCGGAGCCGCAGCCGGCAAGGGCCAGGGCGATCAGCGCCCCGGCGGCCACCTTGCCGCGGACCCGGTCCCCTGGGTGATCCCCCGGCCTCTGTGCACGCAGGGTCATGGGCTCAGCCAACAATGGGCCCCAACGCAACAAGCCCCCGGCGGTCGATCGTCGGGGGCTTGTCGGCACTGGGCATCTGGTAGCGGCGCAGGGACTCGAACCCCGGACACTCGGATTATGATTCCGATGCTCTAACCAGCTGAGCTACGCCGCCATCCGTTGGTGGCAGGAACAGATCGAATAAGCGGACGGGGCTGAATCGCGGCAAGGGCTCACGGGAAGTAGCGCTCGAAGAGCTTATAGGGCGCTTCGGCCATGCCCATGGAGGCGTAGGTCGCCTGGGCGCGGCCGTTCCCGCGCTCGACGTAGAGCCGCAGGCCGCGCACGTCGCCGTCGGTCTCCGCCTTCTCGCGGACGTGCTCGAAGAGCCGCCGGAAGACGCCCCGCCGCCGGGCCGCCGCCTCGACGTAGACGCTCTGGATCCACCACAGCCAGCCGTCGCGCCAGTCCGACCACTCGAAGGTGATCAGCAGGCAGCCGACGACGCGGCCCTCCTGCTCGGCGACGGTGTAGAAGCCGGCGGCGGGGTTGGCGAAGAGCCTGGAGAGGCCGCGGCGCACCGTCGCCGGGTCCAGCTCGTGGTCCTCGGTCTCCCGCGCCAGGCGGCAGTTGAAGTCGACCAGGGACTCCAGGTCTTCGGGGCGGGCGGCCCGCACTCGCAGGGATCCGTCCACGGCCGGGGGAGAGCTCAGGGGGCCTCCTGCAGGATGGCATCGATGCGGGCGAACTCGCCGGCGTCGAAGGTGACCTCCGCGGCGCCGAGGTGCTCCTGCACCTGCTCCAGGCTCTTGGCGCCGACGAGGACGCAGCTGACCGCCGGCTGGCGCAGGCACCAGGCGATGGCCATCTGCACCAGGGTGAGGCCCTTGTCCGCGGCGACCTCGCCCAGGCGCCCGGCCACGGCGCAGCAGCGGGCGAAGCTCTCCCCCTGAAAGCGGGAGGACGTGGAGCGCTCGTCGTCGTCGGGGAAGACGTGGCCGGGGGCGTAGCGGCCGGTGAGCAGGCCCTTGGCCAGCGGACTGTGGGCGAGATTGCCGACGCCGTTGGCCTCGCACCACGGCAGGTCGTCCGCCTCGATCTGCCGGTGGAGCATGTTGTAGCAGGGCTGACTGGAGACGAAGGGGGCGGCGGAAGCTGCGGCTTCCATCTGCGCGGCGTTGAAGTTGGAGACGCCGAGGTAGCGGGTCTTGCCCTCCTCCTGGAGGCGGGCCATGGCGGCCATCGTCGCCTCGATGGGGTCGCGCTCGCCGCGCCAGGAGTGCACCTGGTAGAGGTCGACGTGGTCGACGCCGAGGGCGCGCAGGGAGTTCTCCATGGCAGCGCGAACCGCGGCCGGGGAGTAGTCGCCGCTGACCTTGGTGGCCAGGAAGCAGCGCTCGCGGTAGCCGTCGCGCAGGGCCCTGCCGACGATCGACTCGCTCGGGCCGTAGGCCTGGGCCGTGTCCACCAGGGTGACGCCGGCGTCGATGGCGCCGCGCACGGTGCGGACCGCCTCCGCCTCTTCCATCCGCCCCATGCCGCCCCCGATCGGCCAGGCGCCCAGGCCGATCACCGGGACCCGGGGACCGTCTCTACCGAGACTCCGATACCGCATGCCGCGCCTCCTCTCCGGCCAGCCGCCGCTCGCGCCACGCCAGCCCCGCCAGGGTCGCCGCCACCAGGGCGGTCGCCACCACGGCGGCCAGGTTCAGCTGGTACCAGCCGATGCGCGCCTCCAGGGCCCCGGACGAGAACGAGGACAGGATCATGGTGGCAAAGATCAGGAAATCGTTGGCCGACTGCACCCGCGTCTTCTCGCCCTCGCCGGAGTAGGTGCCGGTGAGCAGGCTCGTGCACGAGACGAAGAGGAAGTTCCAGCCCACGCCGAGCAGGGTCAGGCCGGCCATGTACCAGGCCACCTCGGTGCCGCCGAGGTTGACGAGGGCGGAGGCCCCGATCAACAGGATGCCGGCGAACATGACGGGGCGCTCGCCGACGCGCTGCACGATGCTGCCGGTGAAGAAGGAGGGCACGTACATGCCGAGGACGTGCCACTGGATCACCCGCGCCGTGTCGTGGAAGGCGTGGTGGTGGCGCTCCATCGACAGGGGCGTGGCGTTCATCAGCAGGGACATGAGACCCCAGCTGGCCACGGCGCCGAGGAGGGCCATGCGGAAGGTGGGATGGGCGGCGATGCGGGTCAGGGGCCGGCCGCCGGTCGACTCGGAGCGCGGCGTCGGCGGCGGCAGGCGGGTGCAGGACATGACGAGCAGGATCAGCGCCTGCAGGATGACGATGCAGCCGAAGGAGCCGGCGAACTCGCGGCCCTCCCAGAGGAACCGGGTCTCGGCGGCCATCGTGGAACCGGCCACCGCGGCGATCACGCCGCCGGCCATGACCAGCGAGATGGCGCGGCTGCGGAACGCCGGCGGCGAGACCTCGGCCGCGGCGAACCGGTAGTAGGTGGCGAAGCCGTTGACCGTGCCGATGAGCAGGGCGCCGGCGCAGAGCAGGAGGAACTCCCCGCGCCAGGCCGCCGCCGCGGCCACCAGGGCCCCGGCCACGCCGAGGGCGCCGCCGGTGAGGAAGCCGGTGCGGCGGCCGTGGCGGCGCATCCAGTGGGCGGCCGGGATGGTGGTCAGGGTGGTGGCCACCGGCACCAGCGCCAGGGGCAGCGTCGTCAGCGAGGGGTCGGGCGTCAGGCGGCTGCCCGCCAGCCCCATGGTGGTCAGCAGGATGACGGCGGAGGTGCGGGTGAGGGCCTCGCAGACGAAGAGGAGCCCCACCTGCAGGTAGGGGCTGGACGGCGCTTCGGCCGGGGGGCCGGTCACCCGGACCGGCCGGCGCGGCGCTGGCGTACCGCCCCGGCCAGCAGCTCCAGGACCTGCGCCGTCTGCTCCCAGGAGATGCAGGCGTCGGTGATGCTCTGACCGAAGACCGGGGCCTGCCCCGGCACCAGGTCCTGGCGGCCCTCCACCAGGTGGCTCTCCATCATGACGCCGAAGAGGTGGTCCGATCCGCCGGAGATCTGGGCCGCCACTTCCTCGGCGACGGCCGCCTGCCGCAGGTGGTCCTTGTCGCTGTTGCCGTGGCTGCAGTCGATCATCACCCGGTGGGGCAGATCTTCCTCGTCGAGGCGCGCGGCCAGGGCGTCGACGGTGGCGCGGTCGTAGTTGGGGCCGGAGCCGGCGCCGCGCAGGATCACGTGGCAGGCGTCGTTGCCGCTGGTGGCCACGATCGCCGAGATCCCCTGCTTGGTGACGGAGAGGAAGTGGTGGGCCCCCCGGGCGGCCTTGATGGCGTCGATGGCCAGCTGGGTGCTGCCGCCGGTGCCGTTCTTGAAGCCCACCGGCATGGACAGGCCCGAGGCCAGCTCGCGGTGGACCTGGCTCTCGGTGGTGCGGGCGCCGATGGCCCCCCAGGAGACGAGGTCGGCGATGAACTGGGGCGTGATGGTGTCGAGGAACTCGGTGCCGGCGCCGAGGCCGCGGTCGGCCAGGTCGAGGAGCAGCTTGCGGGCGGTGCGCAGGCCCTCGTTGATGCGGAAGGTGTCGTCGAGACCGGGATCGTTGATCAGGCCCTTCCAGCCCACGGTGGTGCGCGGTTTCTCGAAGTAGACGCGCATGAGGACGAGCAGGTCGCCGGCGAGGGGGCCGGCGGCCTCGATCAGGCGGTCGGCGTACTCGTGGGCGGATTCGGGCTCGTGGATCGAGCACGGACCGGCGACCACCACCAGGCGGTCGTCCCGGCCATCGAGAGCGGCGCGGACCTCCTCGCGGCAGCGGCTCACCGTGGCCGAGGCCGGCTCCGAGACCGGCAGCTCCTCCATGAGGATCGCCGGCGGGATCAGGGGCTTGATCCCGGCGATCCGCAGATCGTCCGTCGGGTGCAGCATCAACTCTCCTCCGGGGTGGCGGGTGGTGGCGCGGAGCTGACGGGCGGGCCTTATTCAGCCGCTCGATTCTCGCGATCAAATATAGGAGCGACCATCCATGGGCAGGCCCCGGGCCGTCATCACCGTCAACCTCGACATCGCCGGCCGCCGGCCATCGGCGGAGGTCTTCGACGCCGCCGGCATCGACTGGGAGCACCGCTACGGCGCGCCCGACTGGCTCGACGACGACACGCGCGCTTCGCTGGCCGGCGTCGACGCCATCCTCGCCGGGGCGGAGCGCCTGGACGAGTCGACCATGGCCCACGCCGACCGGCTCAAGGTCGTCTCCCGCAACGGCGTCGGCTACGACCGGGTCGACGTCGACTACTGCACCCGGCGGGGGATCGTCGTCACCTACACGCCCGGGGTCATGGCCGACGCCGTGGCCGATCTGACCATGGGCCTGCTGCTGGCCGCGGTGCGCGGCATCTCCACCGGCGACCGCCACGTGAAGGCCGGCGGCTACGAGGCCGCCATGGGCGAGGACCTGGCGGCCATGACCCTCGGCCTGCTGGGCTGCGGGCGCATCGGAGCCGAGGTGGTTCGCCGGGCCCTCGGGTTCCGCATGCGGGTCCTGGTCCACGACCCCTGGGTCGATCCCGAAGAGCTGCGCAAGATCGGCGCCGAGCCGGTCGATCTCGACGGCCTGCTGGCCGGCTCCGACGCCATCAGCCTGCACCTGCCCATGTCGCAGGAGAACGCCCGTATCGTCGACGCCGGCTTCCTGGACCGCATGAAGCCGGGGAGCTGGCTGATCAACACCGCCAGGGGCGGGCTCGTCGACGAACCGGCCCTGATCGCGGCCCTGGAGGCCGGTCACCTGGCCGGCGCCGGTCTCGACTGCCAGGCCACGGAACCGCCCGCCGGGGATTCCGCCCGCCTCGTCGCCCTCGAGCAGGTGGTGGCGACGCCCCACGGCGGCTCCAACACGGTGGCGGCGCGGATCCGCATGGCCGAGCTGGGCGCCCAGGGGATCGTCGACGTGCTCCAGGGCCGCCGGCCGGAGCACGTGGTCAACCCGGAGGTGCTGGAGAAGGTGGGGATTCGCTGAGGGTGGGGCTGGCCTGAAGAGAGGCGGGACCCCTGCCAGAGCGGTGGGTCCCGGGTGGAGCCGGGCCCTAGACTCCGTCCGGGCGCAGCCAGCCGAGGGGGAGCGGGCACCAGCCCTGCAAGGCGCCCAGGGCCGGGGGCACCGCCGTCACCTGGTCCGCCGCCAGCGGGCCGAAAAGGGCGCGCATCGCCATCGCCGGGTCCCAGTTGTCTCCGTCTGAAGCATCATCCCGCCGGCACTCGGGACGGCCGTCCCGCACACGCATCCTCAAGGTACCGTAACCCTCGATGCCGACGTCGGCCTCGCCCTCGGGCAGGCTGTCGCAGACCCCCATCAGGGCCTCCACCGTGGCCGCCCAGTCGAAGACCTGCCAGTTGCCCGAGGAGGCCACGCTCACCGATTCCCCCACGGCGGCCAGCCGCCGCACCAGGCCTTGCTGCTCCGGCGGCAGGGAGAAGCGCACGGAGCCGGCATCGCGGGCCTGCACCCAGGCGGGAGCCATGGCCAGGGCCGTCTCCTCGTCGCGGCCGACCAGCTCGACGACCTGGTCGCCGTCGGGGGTGGCCACCAGGTAACCGGCGATCTCGCCGGAGGCGTCGAGGGCCGCGTGCGGGCGGTTGTACCAGGCGCGCAGGTAGCGGTGGAACCAGGGCTTGCGGCGCCGGCAGTGGACGCGCTGAGCCTGGTGCATCCGCCAGGCCTGTTCCAGGCGGCCGGAGTGGCCCGGCTCCAAAGCCTCGAAGCGCAGTTCCGCCGGCGCCGGACAGGCATGGCGCAGGTTGGCCGGCCCCAGGTCGACGGAGATCGTCCGGCCGCACTTCTCGAACCCGAAGTAGCCGTAGCGCTGGCGCTGCCCGCCGAGCCAGGAGAGGTGGAAGCCCTCGGCCTTCATGCGCTCCACGCAGTGGCGCATGAGAACCCCCATGTAGCCCTTGCCGCGGTCGCCGGGGTGCGTGGAGACGCCGCCGATGCCGCCGACCTTCAGCAGGCGGCCGCCGACCTGCCAGTCGATGGGGAAGAGGCCGACGATGGCGCGGATCCGCCCGTCCACGCGCAGGGCGTGGTTGCAGGACATGAGCTCGTCGGAGGGCTGGTAGATCGACGGCAGGAGGGTGGCGAAGTCGTGGGGGCGGTGCTCGCCGAAGACGCCGTCGAGGAAGGCGATCGCCTCGTCGAAGTCGGCGCCGGTGAGCTGGACGACGTCGGCCAAGCTACCGGCCGGGGTGGGGCATGAAGAACTCGAACCGCGCCGGATCGCCGTAGCCTTCGATCTCGGTGGGGCGGATGCCGGCGCTGTCGCGGGCGGCGCGCACGATCGTCTTGTTGAAGTCGCTCACGCCCTCGGCGTCGAAGTAATCCTGCACAGGCATCCAGCGGCTCTCGGCGATCTCCTCCTCCTGGATGGTGATGCGCTCGTCGAGGGGCCGCAGGCGGCAGACGAAGTAGATGTCGGACTTGCCGTAGCGGTAGCCGTGCCAGTGGCGGAAGCAGACGAGGGCGTCGAACTCGGTGCTCACCCCCGTCTCCTCGAAGACCTCGCGGACGATGCCCTCCACGAGGTGCTCCCCTTCGTGCAGGGCGCCGCCGGGCAGCTTGTAGCTCCCGCGGCGGCGGGGGGTGCGGTGATACCGCTCGCTGACCACGAGCAGCTCGTCGCGGTCGTTGATGGCCACGCCGCCGACGCCTATGTAGTGCGAGGCGTGGGCGGGGATGAAGGCGTCCTCTTCGAGGCGCGCCGTCATCATCAGGCTGTCGTCGTTGGAATGATGGAAGGCGAAGCCGGCCGACGCGGCCACGGGGATCAGATCGGCCCGGTCGATGGAGATCTCGAGCCAGACGACGCGGTATCCCTTGTCGCGCCAGTGGGCCATGGAGGCCTCGAGCCGGGCGGCGAAGCGGGCCGGATCGCGGTCGAGGGCGCCGGGCTCGGGAATGACGCCGCCGAAGGGGTTCTCGCCGGCGGGGATGACGTTCGGTTCGTCGGTCACGGGGGCCATTGGGGCGGTATGTAGCCGAGCGGTTCGGGGCATGTCAAGGTCGTCTTGGACGTGGCAGGTTTCGGCGATCTTGGGTACTTTTGGCGCATCGATCCCACCCAAACCGACGAGAGGAGCTCTCGCCCATGCCGTTTTCGTTCAAGAACTCGAAGGGAACGTCCTACATCCTCCACCAGAAGACCACGACCCTGAAGAACGGGAACACGCAGAACATCTTCTTCTTCGCCAAGGAGGCCCGCGAGGGCGCCCTCGACGAGGTGCCCGAGGGCTACCAGGTCGCCGAGAGCCGCAACGGCCTTCCGGTGCTCAAGCGCTCCAGCTGAGTCTCTTCAGGAAGCAAGACCAGAGGTATCCAGGCGCCGGTGGGTTTCCGCCGGCGCCTTTCTCTTTGCCGGGCCCAGCCGGCGGGCCTAGCCTTCGGCCCGCCCCCACCGGAGTGATGCAGATGGAACACACCCTGTCCCGCCGCCTCCTCGGCAAGCGCACCGCGAGCCGGGAGCTACTCGCCTTCCTCGACGAGCGGCTGCCGCGCCTGCAGAGGCCGTCCTCGGCGGCGGCCTGGAAGCGCCGCGCCACCAAGGCCCGCGCCGCCGTCCTCGAGCTGTTCCTGCGCGGCCATCCCGCCGGCGTCCTCGAAGAGCAACCCCGCGTCGAGTGGCGCGGCGTGATCGACGCCGGCCCCGGCTACCGCATCCGCAAGCTGCGCTACGAGGGCTACCCCGGCCTGTGGGTTCCCGCCCTGCTCTACGAGCCCACCGGTCTGCAGGGCCAAGTGCCCGCCGTCCTCAACCCCAACGGGCACCACGCCGGCGGCAAGGCGATGGACTACAAGCAGGCGCGCTGCATCAACCTGGCCAAGCGCGGCATGCTGGCCCTCAACACCGAGTTCATCGGCATGGGGGAGTTGCGCTCCGACAGCGACCACATGCGCATCAGCCTCCTCGACTTCTGCGGCGTCGCCGGCGTCGGCGTGTTCTACCTGCTCATGAAGCGCGGCCTCGACGTGCTCCTCGCCCACCGCCACGCCGACCCGGAGCGGGTGGCCATGACCGGCCTCTCCGGCGGCGGCTGGCAGACGGCGGTCCTCTCCGCCCTCGACGAGCGCGTCACCGTTCCCGTGCCCGTGGCCGGCCACTCGCCCGTGTGGCAGCGCTGCCGCTGCGCCGCCGACATGGGCGACCTGGAGCAGTGCCCCACCGACCTGTGCACGGCCGCAGACTACGACGTCCTCACCGGCATGTTCGCGCCGCGGCCGACGCTGCTCATCTACAACCGCGAGGACGACTGCTGCTTCCAGACCCGGCGCACCAAACTCTCCGTGTTCCGGCCGGCCCGTGCCGTCTTCGAGACCCTTGGCGCCGGCGGCCACATCGAGCTGCACGACAACCTCGACCCCGGCACCCACAACTACGAGAGCGACAACCGCGGCCAGCTCTACCGCTTCCTCAACAAGCACTGGGGCCTGGACACGCCGGACGACGACCTGCCCTACGAGGAGGAGCTGCTGCCGGAGAGCGAGCTGAACGTGGGGCTGCCCGCCGACAACGCCACCCTCTACTCGCTGGCGCAGGGCCATCTGCAGCGCATCCGCCGCCGTCGCGAGAAGGCGGGTCCGGCCTCCGCGGCGGTGACCCGCCGAAGGCTGGCGCGGGTCCTGCACCTGGGCCGGTACGAGGCGGAGGGCGCCCTGGGCAGGCGCGGCCCCCGGGGTGGATTGGCCACAAGCGACGGGGCGCTGCGCGTCGGCCCCTGGTCGGTGCCGGTGACCGCGGTGGAGCCGGGGGGAAGGGCGAAGGGCACGGAGATCGTCCTCAGCGACGGGGGGCGCGGCGGGTCGGCGGCCCTGGCGCGGGAGGCCCTGGAGGAGCGGCGCCGGGTGCTGGCCGTCGACCTCTTCGGCGCCGGGGAGAACGCCTGCGCCTTCCAGTTCCACATGCTCCTGGCCAGCGCCGGCGAGCGGTCCCTGGGCATCATGGCCGGGCAGCTGCTGGCCGTGGCCGACTGGGCGTCGCGGCACTACCCCGGCGAGCTGCACCTGCGCGCCGCGGGCCGGACGGCGCCGGTCCTGTGCTTGCTGGCGGCGGCCCTGCAGCCGCGGCGCTTCGCCGGGATCGTCACCAGCGGACAGATCGACTCCCTTGAGCGGCTCGTGGAGTGGCCCTCGTCCTACGCGGCGGACGCGCCCCTGCTCTGCTTCGGACTGCTGGAGGAGATCGACCTGCCCGACCTGGTGAGGCTGTCGGCGCCGGTGCCGCTGGCGGATTCGAGCCGGGGGCCGCTGCGATAGGTGTTGAGGCTACCGAGTACCGGTGGCCTCGCCGCGCGAAGGTCTATGCAACCTCTGCCGGCGTCTGGCCCGTGATCGCGTCAATGTGCCAAGCTGAGAGCGCATTCACACCGGTTTCCAGGGAGGGTGAGCAGTGCTGAGCCGCCATGCGCCATCCCCAAGAGATGGGCGGACTTCGGCTGGCAGCTACCGGCGCCGCCGGGGGAGCCGCCGAGATCGCCGAGGGGTTTCAGGTTTCTTGACAGCATTGAATCTCGAATGCAGAATCCCGGAAAGATGAGCTTTGGCCGGGGAAACCCGTCTTGGCGAAACGCGGGTGTCCATCACCACCCTTACGCGGGAGACACGATCATGGCGAGTGTCACATCAGGCCCAAACGTCGCGGAGGAACTCCGGTCGTTTCAGGAGTCGGCGAGGGTGCTGTCTGATGACGCAACAATCCTTGAGGATTACAGCGGCGAGTGGGTCGGAGTGTTCGAGGGGGCCGTTAGAGCATCTGGCCAAACTCTCGATGAGGTATTGGAGGGATTGACAGATCAGGGGACTCCCCCGGAGCGGTCGGTGATCCGATTCATCAATCCTGACCCGGTCACGATGCTCTTCTGAAGGGGCCATTGTCTCCGGCTTCTCGATCGAGAGGACCATCGACTTGGTTGTTCCACAGGACAACGTGGATCTCAGAGATGCTCCTTCCCTCTTGGGAAGAGATGTTCTACACACCTGGACCATGAACTACGATCCGCGACACAATCTCCTCACGTTCGACCCATAGAGCCCCGGAAGGACTTGCACAGGGCGGGCGGACGTTCCGGCCTCGGGGACAGCCACGGCGCCAGAGTCGGCAAGGGGTCTCCTGGTGACGCCGCATGCAGTAAAGCACCGGGCGCGCGCTGTGGTCATTCATTCGCCGCGCGAAGCTTCATGCAATCTCTTCCACCGTCCGCGCAGTCGCCGCCTGGTTCCGCCGGGCCTGCGCGAGTTCGTAGCTCGCCTGCATCCGCATCCAGTGCTCGGCGGTGCCCCAACCGATCCCTTCCAGCGCCAGCGCCATGTTCGCAGAGACCCCCGCCTTTCCGTTCAGCACGCGCGACAGGGTCCCGCGGTCGCAACCGAGGTGGACGGCCGTATCCGTGACGTTCCATCCGGTCTCTTCCATGCTCTCACGGATCAGTTCGCCCAGATGCGGCGGGTTCAGCATGGGCTGCGCGCGTCGGCTATCGTCCTTGCTCATCAGTGGGGGCTCCTTCCCAGTCAGTGATAGTCGATCAGATCCACGTCCACGGCCTCGCCGTCCTCGAACCGGAACACCACGCGCCAGTTTGCCGGACACACGCACACTCCAATCGCCCGCCCGGTCGCCCTTCAGGTGTAGCGTGCCGCGCCACGCGCCGCAAGAAGGTGCTGCGCTGAGCGCATGAGGCGCCAGTGGCGGTGACCCTCGGCGTGGCCTGGATGGCCGGCTTCTACGGCCTCGCCGCTCTCGGCGTGGAGCCGGTGGCCACCTTCTTCTTCCTCTTCGCTTGGGCCGGCCTCCTCTACACCTTCGACCAGCTCATCGCCCGGGTCGAGGGCCGCTCCCTCATCGCACGCCTCGGGGCTGGCTCCTTCGCCCTGCTCATGGCGTGGTCCGCCGTGCTCTGGTTCGCCTTCGAGTTGGCCAACCTGCGCCTGCGGAACTGGCACTACGTGATGGTCACCGATGTGGACGCCGCGCGCCTGGCGGGAACGGTCCTGGCCTTCGGCACGGTGCTGCCGGGCGTGTTCTGGATCGATCACTGGCTCGGCGCACGAGGCGTCGCCGCGGCCCTGGGCCTCCGTCCCCTGCGCTTCGGTCCGCGGTCCCTGCTCGCGCTGCAGGCGGCAGGCGCCGTCAGCCTGGCGCTGTGCCTGCTCGACCCCACGCGGTTCTACCCGCTGATCTGGGGTGTCGCGCCCCTGATCCTGGCGCCGGTGGTCTACCGCCGCGGCGTGGACGGCTGGCTGCGGCAGTGGGAGCGCGGCGAGTACGGACCCACCCTGCGCATGCTGCTGGCCGGGGCCATCGCCGGAGGGTTCTGGGAGTTCTTCAACTACTGGGCCCGGGCGAAGTGGATCTACACCGTCCCCTTCTTCGACGAGCTCAAGCTCTTCGAGATGCCCTTGTTGGGATTTCTCGGCTTCCCGCCCTTCGCCCTGGGGTGCGCCACCGTGTACCGGCTGCTGGTCTGGCACCGGCTGGCGCCCCCCTTCGGCTGTTTCTCTCAGCAGGGGCCCGTTGCGGGGAGGCTGGCGCGGGCGGCTGCCATCGCCGTGGCCGTGGTCGTCTCGGTGACCGGTTATCTCGCCGTCGACCGCGTGGTCGTCACCTCGCGAACGCCGAGGGTGGCCGACGCCGCGGCCATTGGTCCGGAGCAGCGGCAGGCCCTGAAGGCGGCCGGCGTGTCACACCTGACGCAGCTGACGGGCTGGAGAAGCGAACGCCGCTGGGCCGCGGTCGAGGCGATGCTGGATGATTCCAGCGCAGCGGATCTGCGGCGGGTGGTGGCGCTGTACCTGCATCAGGGGATCGGGACGGAGTACGGCAACCGCCTGGCGGCGGCGGGGTTCACCTCCCTGGAGAGCCTGCGCGGCTGGAGGGCCGAGGAGTTGTGGGAGAGGCTGCGAGCGGAGGGCTCGCAGGGCAGGGTGCCGACGCAGGCCCAGGTGAAGGTGTGGGTGCGGCGGTTGCCCGAGGGGGCCGGCCCTTGACAATGGTAGGTGAGTGGTTACACTTCACATATGATCCGAAGCTTCCGCCACAAGGGTCTCCGGCTCCTGTTCCACAAGGGAGACCGGCGGAGGGTACAACCGGACCATACGGACAAGATCGAACGCATACTCGCGCGCCTTGAAGAGGCGTCGGAGGTCGGCAACATGGACCTGCCTGGTTTCCGGTTGCACCCCCTCAAGGGCGACCTCGCAGGTTTCTGGTCGGTTACGGTGTCGGGCAATTGGCGTGTCATCTTTCGGTTTGAAGGTGGGCACGCCAGCGACGTGGACTTGACCGACTACCACTAGGAGGAGTGAGCGATGCCGATGAAGAACCCACCCCATCCAGGGCTTTCGGTGCGGCACGATTGCCTGGAGCCCTTGGGGCTGAATGTCACGGAAGCGGCCCAGCGCCTGAGCGTCAGCCGCAAGCAGCTCTCAGACATTGTGAACTGTAATGCGGGCATCTCGCCCGAGATGGCCATCCGGCTCGACAAGGCCTTCGGGGGCGGCGCCGAGACGTGGCTGCGGCTCCAGGTTGCCTACGACTTGGCCCAAGCGATGAGACGTGCCGATGAAATCAAGGTCGAGCGGCTGTCACCAGCGGCCTGATACGGTGGAGTGCTCATATGGCGAGATAGCACGCGCCTTCATGCCTGGCCGGCGCCACGGCGCCTAGCGGCAATGCTCCTGGATTTCGGAATGGTGCGGCTGTGGCGCCTGCCGCAGGGGACGAATCCCGAATTCTCCCTCAGTGGGGAATACCTGTCGATGTTGTGAAGCTGAACGGCAAGGGGCAATACCCACTAAGCGGACACCCGATTACTGCCCCGCCTCAGCAGAATAGTTCTCCTCAAAGTAGTCCTCGTCGATGCGCTTGATCTCGTGGCGGACCCGGGTGCGCACCCCGATATCATGCTGGACCATGAGGCGCGCTAGTTCTTCTCCATCGATGAGGACGATGCGCTTCGGACTCCGCGCCACGTATTCCCTTGCAGCTCTTGTGAATGCGGCGGTGGTGACGAACACACCCTTGGTCGTGCCCGCCGCATCTATCGCACCAGCGAAATTGCGCAGATCGCCCTCGCCCACACTACTACCCTCCGCGTACTTCTTCGCTTGTAGATAGACCTCGTCCAAGCCAAGGGGGTCTTCCCTGATCGTGCCGTCGATTCCGCCATCCCCGGAACGTCCGGTTACACGACCCATCTCGGCATTCCCGCCTCCATAGTTCATCTTGATCAGCAGCTCGACGACGACCTGCTCCAGAAACGCGGGTGCCGCACTGCGAACTCGGTCGAGTATTTCGGCCTCCAGAATCTCGCGCAGTTCGCGGGCGACTCTGTCCAACTGTTCCTCAGGCGTTTCCGAGGTGCCATCACCTTGTTGGGGCCTGTCGCTTTGCATTGAGCGTGCACCTACTCGTTCCTTCCATTCGACGAACGCCGGATAGCTACGAAGAACATCCTCGTCAATTCGCGCAGGACTACGTGACAGGAGTTGTTCTCCTTGCACGGTCAGCCTGTAGACAGCGCGGCGAACCCGCTCCACGAGACCGGCTCGCTCAATGCCGAGTAAGGCCCAACTCACTCGGCTCGCAAACACAAACGAGCCACTTGGAACCCTCTCCGCAACATCCTCTGATGTTAGGCCTTCGTCGTCGGCGATGCGCGCACGTACTTCCGATAGGGACGCTTCCTTGCCATCGGCAAGTGCCTTGAGGGCTGGAAGCATGAGAGAGTGATGGCCAGGGATGGACATCTGCCACTATTGCCGACGAGGAGTGGGCATCAGCTGAGGCGTCAAGCGAATCGTTCTGTTCCGTGTGTTCATAACTCCGCCTCCAGGGCCCACCGGCGCTTGCACCACAGTCCTTCGTTCCGTCCAACGGGAGTAGACGTACACTACCTGCTAAGTCCCTACCCGTAGATCCCCCTCAACCGCTGCGCCGCCTCCGCCTGGTACTGCAACTTCCGATACACCTCGTCCAGATCCACCCGCGCCGCGGACCCCGGGGCGAAGCCGCAGTCGGGGTTGAGGACGATGCGCTCGGCGCCGATCACCTCTACGGCCTGCTCGACGCGGTCGACGATCTGGTCGGCGTCGTCGATCTCGCCGGGGTGGACGCTGACGCAGCCGAGGCCGATCTCCAGGTGGTCGGGCAACTGCTCCAGGACCTCCACGGCGCCGGCGCCGGGGTTGGTGAACTCCAGGGTCAGGTGGTCGGTGTCGAGCTGCTCCAGGGCGGGGACGATGGCGGCGTAGTCGCCGCTGTGGTAGGCCTCGCCGCGGACTCGGGCGCCGGCGCGCCGGCAGAGGTGCACGGCGCGCACGGCCTCGCCGGCGATGCCCACGAGGACCTCGTTGTCCATGTCCACGGAGAAGGCGGCCTCCTCGTCGGCGCCCCAGTCGTCGTCGTCGTAGTGGGCGCGGACCTCGGGATCGACGAGCAGGCACAGGTGGGGGTCGTCGACCTGCACGATGTCGGCCCCGGCCTCGACCACAAGTTCGGCCTCGCGCTGCAGGATCGGGGCCACGGCCTCGGCGAAGGAACGGGGTGTGGCGTAGGCATCGCTCGAGAGGTCCTCGTCCCACATGCGCTCGGCGAGCAGGGCGGGCGACGGCAGGGCGACCTTGATCAGGCGGTCGGTCAGCGAGCGCAGGTGCTTGACCTCGGCGGCTATCACCCCCTGGTCGCGGACGGCCACGGCTCCGGTGACCACGGTCCACGGACGTCCGTCCTCGGTCTGGCTCACCTCGAAGCCGTCCGCCAGCTCGGCGATGATGCCGATGTAGGAGGCCCGCCGCCACTCGCCGTCGGAGATCACGTCGAGGCCGGCCGCCTCCTGCACCGAGACGGCGTAGGCCACGCCGGCGTCGAGGCGGCGCTGCCAGCCCTTGTCCCGGCGGCCGTCGACGACGATCTCGCGCACGTATCCCGGCCTGGGCAGGGAACCGACCACAGACGTGGGAAAGAGGGTGCCGCAGCGCTCTACGAGGGACGGCATCAGCCGTACCTCCGCGGCCAGCTCTGGTTGGCCAGGGCGTAGTCCTCCTCGGTATCGACTTCGGCGTACTCGCCTCCGGTGGTCACCATGTGGAACCTCTCTCCCTGTTCGAGCATGTGCTGGTAGAGATGAATCAGATAGGCCTGGCGGAAGGTGGATCCGTCCTTCCAGACCTGCCCGTTGAAGCGCGCCTGCACCCGGTGGTAGTGGCGTCGCAGGGCGGCGGCGCCGGCGGCGGAGAACCGGGCCACGCCGATGTACTCGCCGCAGGCCTCGGATGAGGGCAGCCCGCGGCTGATCTTCAGCACCCGGTCGCCCTCGGCGATGACCTTCTCGGCGTCGTCCTCGGGGTGCTGGCTGCGGTCGGCGTAGCGCTCGCGCCAGCGGGTGTCGACGCAGAGCACGGCATCGCCGGGATGGTCGATGGCGCGGCGCACCACCGCGGCCCGGTAGAGGATGTCGGCGTAGGTGACGAGGAAGCCGCCGTCCATGTGGTCCTCGGCGCACATGAGGGAGGCGAGGATGTTGGTGCTCTCCCAGTCGGGATTGTGGCGGAAGGTCAGGTGCGGGTAGTCGCCGCGGACCTGGTCGATGCGGTAGCCGCCGATGAAGACGCAGTCGCTGACGCCGGCCTCGCCCAGGGCCTGCAGCAGCCAGTCGAGGATCCGCCGGCCGCCGATGGGGGCATACGGCTTCGGCTGCTCGTCGGTGAGGGCCTTGAGGCGGCGGCCCCGTCCCGCTCCCAGGATCAGTGCTCGCATGGGGGGAACGATACTCCCTGCCCTGCACAGATCCTAACGCGGCCCCTCCACCTCAGACGAACCGGGTCATGGGGGGCGTCCCTCCGCCGCGGTCTGCTCGGCCGCCTTCAGACTGGCTTGCACCCGGTCGATGGGCAGGTCCTGGCGCCGTCGGTGGAGAAACATGCTGACATGGCTGTATCCGGCCTCCTGGAGCAGGCCGAGGGCGTCGATGTGACCGTCGCCGACCCGGTGGGGGTCGTGGGCGTCCGCGCCGATGACCACCGGAATGCGGAGCCCCGCCATCTCCGCCAACATGGCCGGTCCCGGGTGCATCTCGGCATAAGCCTTGTTGCGGCCCGAGGTGTTCAGCTCCATGGCCACACCGGTGGCGGCGATGCGGTCGAGACAGGGGAGGATATGGTCCATGGCTCGCTCCGGGCGCCAGTCCGACGGGGCGAAATTCTTGACCAGGTCGGGATGGGCGATGGTGTCGAACAGGCCGGTCTCAGCGGCCCGGGCCAGATGCTCGAAATAGGTGCCGATATAGGCGTCCACATCCCCCTGGTAGAAGCGGTGGAGGTATTGAGGAAGGTGGGGATGGACCGAACCGAGCACGTGGTGGAATGCGGCCATGCCGTGCAGCTTCTCCAGCCAGGGCTCCATGCCGGGCACGTAATCGCTCTCCATGCCAAGGCGGACATCGACCTGGCCGGCCCAGGCTTTGCGGGCGCGCTCGACCATGGCCACGTAGTCGTCCAGTTCGTCCACGCCCATCCGCGTCTCCGGCGACCAGCCGTCGTTCGTGGGGTTGTGGTCGGTGACCACGATCCCCTTCAGACCCCGACGCAGGGCCACTTCGGCATACTCTTCCGGTTCGCCGCGTGCGTGTTTGCAGAGCGGGGTGTGCATGTGCATTTCGTACAGCATCGGTTCAAGTGCCATGATCGCGATCGTGTCCCTGGGTATCGAGCAGGCCCCCGTGATCGATGCTGTCGCGAACGGCTGCCAGCGCCGCCGCCAGATCCGCCGGCGGCGGGAGGTACACATCGCCGGTTCGCAGGAACATCAGCCCCGGGACCGGGGATCCGCCGCCGGCCCGCTCCAGGGCGGAGGCGTAGAGGGCGAGCTGAGGCAGATAGGCTTGCGAAGCATCGGCCAGCGAGCGGCCCCGCAGATCGTCGGTCTTGAAGTCGAGGACATGCCAGGTGCCGCCGGTCTCATAGGCCACGTCGATGGTGCCGTGCACCGGCACGCCATCCCAGTCCCACGAAAAGGGCAGCTCGAAGTAGGCGCGAGTGCCCCCGTCGCGCAGGGTGACCGCCAGCGGGCTGCTGTCGAAGATGTCCAGCATACCGTCGACGTCTGCGACAACCCGGCGCACGGCCTGCTCGCCCAGACCACTGTCCACCCTGTGGATCAGTTCGTCCAGGCGGGGCCGCTGTCCGGTCCTGAACCACTCCTCGATGGCATTGTGGGCAAGGCTGCCGCGGACAAGGCCGAGACCGTCGCCGTGGTGGAAATCGCCGCGGGAAGGCTCTTCCAATCTCAGGGAGGTCACGGGTGTGCTGGAGCGCAGGGGGATCACCGGCGGGCGGGCCACCAGCGGGGCCACGAAGTCCTCTTCCTCGTCCTCCGGAGGGATCAGGACCGCCCCTGGCGCCGCCTTGCGAGCGATGGCATCGAGGTCCACGGGAATGGGTGGGCGGATCTCCACTCCTCCCGCTTCCGCGCCGAGGGCACTGTGGGCGGCTGCGAGCCATCCATCAGACCGTGGAGGATCATCGCCGCTGATGTACAGCGCGTCGGCCGCCCTGGTGGCTGCGACGTAGAACAGACGTTTGTGCTCGGCCGCCTCTTCCGCCTCGTCTCGACTCAGCAGATAGGAGTAGAACCCCGGGCGTCTGCGGCTCGTCTCGTCCGACCCGATCTCCTTCTCGAGGGTCAGCGAGATCCCTTCCTCGGTGCGCCACCGGACCGCCTCGTAGGTCACACGCGATGGCAGGTGCGCCTCCGGCACGAAGACGATGGGGAACTGCAGGCCCTTGGCTCCGTGCACGGTCAGCAGCCGCACGGCCTCGGACTGGTCGAGGACGGCCTGGCCTTCCCGGGCCTGCAGCTCGTCCCGCCGGCGCCGGACGTAGGCCACGAACTCGTCGAGGGAGGTGCCGGCCAGCTGGCGGGCGAGGTCCACGAACTTGCGGATGTTGGCCAGGGCCTGATCGCCTCCCTTCAAAGGCGCCCACGCGGCCACGAATCCCGTGAGGGCCAGGGCTCTCTCGAGAAGTGAGTCGGTCGGCAGGAATGCGACACCGTCTCGCAGTTCCTGGAGCACCTCGGCGGAATGCC